>JBFYOD010000076.1:0-34634 GCA_041303965.1 Candidatus Aminicenantota bacterium | reverse complement strand
CTTCCGTCCTTCCACAAGCGGAGGATCATTTCCGGAGAGCATGACTCCCACCGGGGCCGCAGGCGGTCGCCGGGCGTCGGCCGGAACATCGGGTCTTCTTTCCCCGGCGGCAGGAGGAGGGGCTGGTCGGCCGGCAGGAGCGTCGTTTCCGGCTGGACGAGCCGGACGACGCGCCACGCGCCCTTCCCGCCCTTCGGCGTCCCGTTGAGGTCGGCGCGCGTGACCGTAAAGACGGCTTTGGCGCCGGCGCGGACGAACTCGCTCTCCGCTTCGAGTCGGGCCTCGACGCTGACGAAGCCCAGCCTGAAAGAACGGGAGGCCGAGCGCGTCTCGCCGCCCTCGTCCGTGACGTCGACCGAGAGCGTGTAGCGGTAGGATAAGCCCGATCCCGCCCCGTCCTTTTTCTCATCGGCGCTGGGCGTGAATTCGACGCCGAACACGCCGTCCGCGTCGATCTTCGCCCGTCCGCCGGCGATAGGCTGGCTGCGGCCGCCGCCGGTCTCCCACCACCACCAACGCGGGTAGACAGGCTCGCGCTTGACCTGCCAGACGGCCTCGCCCCCCGTGACCGGGAGACCGAAATAATAACGGGCCTCGCCTTTGAGCGCGGCTGAGCGGTTCAGGCGTAACGGTTTTTCCGGATCCTTGACCGAGACCTCGAAGGTCGGCCGCTTGTACTCCTCGACGCGCACCGCGGCATAACCTT
This sequence comes from Candidatus Aminicenantota bacterium, assembly GCA_041303965.1. Classification (GTDB taxonomy): domain Bacteria; phylum Acidobacteriota; class Aminicenantia; order Aminicenantales; family Saccharicenantaceae; genus RBG-16-66-30. The sequence continues at coordinate 33,928 of JBFYOD010000076.1, read as the reverse complement.
CCGGAGAGGAGCGCAGTCGCCACGCCCCGAGAGGGCGGCCCGCCGCCGGCACCGTGAACTCGCCGCTGGCCGTGCCGAAGGCGTTGGTCGAAGCGGTCGCCTCGGCGACGCGTTGGTTGTTGATGTCCTCGAGCCAGACCGAAACGCCCGTCCCCGCGTCGGGGCTGAGCTGGCCCAGGTCGGCGCGGCCTTTATAGGCGAGGATCTTCCAGAAGATCTTCTGCCCGGGGCGGTAGATGGACCGGTCGGTGTAGATGAGGGCGGCCCGGGAATCGCGCGGCTCGGCGCCGCCGTAAAGGTAAAGGTAGTTGGGGTCGAAGGCGACCTCCCGGCCTTTTTTGGCGAAGAGAAAATAGGGGCCGGATCGCTCGCGGGGGGCGAACCAGACGCGGCCCTGGGCGTCGGTCGTTTTCGACTCGAGCCGGGCGTGCCCCTTCTGCCAGTCGAAGGCGTAGAGGTCGACCGTCACCCCGGAGAGGGGGCGGCCCGACGCGCCGGAGAGGACGAGGACCTCCTTGCCGCCGGCGACGTCGGCGTTCCGGATGCGGGCCCGGCCGCCGCCGTCGCGCTCGAGCATGACCAGGTCGCCGACGATGACGCTGAGGCCGATCGTCCGGTTGCCGGCCGCGGCGAAATCCTCGCGCGCGGACGCGGCGACGAGATAGAGGCCCGGCGCGAGGCCTTCGGGCAGGTTGGTGAACGTGCGATGGTCCCGGTAGTCCGGGCTCTTGGGCAGATCCAGGGCCCAGGCGGCGCCGGGTCGGCCCGCGTCGACGATCTTGCGGGCCTCTTCGCCGTCCGGGAAGATGTTGTAGTCTTTCGCCGTCTTGACGAGCGTTTCGATTTCGAGGGCGTAGGCCCGGAAGAAGACCCGGTCGAGGTTGCGGTGGCTGACGCGGACGGAACGGCGGCCGGCAGCGTCGGCGCGCATCGATTCGATCGAATACTCGGGCGCCTCGATCGACTTGAGAATGTGGAGGCAATGCTTTCCGCCGGGGGAGGAGGGGAAACGCTCGACGCCTTCCGCGGCGAGCTTACGGGCGCGGACGAGGGCGTCGGGGACGGCCTCTTCGCGCGTGTATTCGGCCAGGAGTGCCTGCCCGACGGCCCACCAGGCGTGCTTCCGATTGGAGGACAGGAATTCGGCCAGGTGGGCGCGGATCACGGCGTGGCTTTCGTCGGTATTGAACGCGGCGTAGAGGGCCCGGACGAGCTCGAAGCGGGCCTCGAGGGCGGCTTCGGGACGATCGGCGCGGCGGCTGAAGGATTCGTGCTCGCCGAGGAGGGCGCGGACCTTTTCTACCGGGTGGCTCGCGGCGGATTCGAGGACGCGCTCGGCGGCGGTGTCGCCGGAGCCGGCCTTCCCGGCTTGGGCCAGGAGTTTATCGAGAGGGAGGAGCCAGGTTTCGTTCGATTGGCGCGGCGTCCAGAAGGAGGTGTCGGCGAGGAGCTGGGCCATGAGATAAACGACGCCGTCGCGCAACGAGTCGCGGACGCCGGCCGGGTAGTCGCCGGCCGTCCAGAAGTCGGGGAACTCGCCGGGCTTACGGGCGGTTAGGCGCTCGCGGTCCTTCCAGACGCGCAGGGCGGCGCGCCAGGCCTCGTCGAAGATCTGGTCCCTCGTCCAGGTCTTGAGGTCGATGGGGCCTTTGGCCTCGACGCGCTCGCGGCGGTCGATGTCCCAGGAATAGGCATGGTAATAAACGACGAGGGATTGGCCGAAGAACAGATCGAGCATGTCGCGCTCGAGAGGGGAGTCCGGCCAGGGCTGTTCCTTGAAGAACCGGACCGCCGTTTCGTAGCCGTGAAGCGCTGTCCGCAGCTGACTCTCTTTGATGAGGGCCCAGGTCCAGAGGGAGTTGTCGCCGGCTTTCTTGGCCTCTTCGCGGATGCGGGCGGCCTCGGCGGCGGCGGCTTCGAACTTCTGCTCCTCGATGAGCTTTTCGACGGCCTGGCGGGCGGCCTTGCCGCGGGCTTGAGCGGTGGGACTTGGCGTCATCGTAGCGTCGGCCGTAGCTGTCTCGGCCAACGCGGCCGATTCCCCAGGCCCCGCGGCGAGCGGGCAGGGGCGGTCGGCGATCACCGCGAAGAGACCCGCGACGAGGACCACCGCCAAAACGATGATCGCGGGCAAGGCCGGGCCGATCCCGCGGAGATGTGTCATCATCCGGGATCCCCTGTTGCGTTCTTGGCTGTTCATGCGTTCCTCCCGGCGGTCCGCCCGCTTCGAATTCGGCCGGCGAAGAGCCACGGCCTCACCGGTTAATACACCCGGCCCAGTAAAATAATCCGTTGGGCTAGCTTGTTTCCCGCTCTATTTCCCGGACGCGCCGCGCACGAAATCGGCTAGGTCCTTCTTGAGCTTCATGAGGGAGGGCTTGTGGATGTACATCATGTGGCCCGCCTCGTAGTAGCCCATGGCGACCCGGTCCTTGAACTCCCCGTTGAGCCCCATCTGCGAGAACGTGTACTCCGTGCCGAAGTAGGGCGTGGCCCCGTCGTAATAGCCGTTGCAGCAGAATACGCGGAGGTGGGCGTTGTCGGCCAAGGCCTGGCGGAGTATATCGGCAACGCTGAGTCCCGCCCCCAATCCGGCCTCCTGGGCCATCGAGCCGGCCCCCGAGGGTATGGAGGAGAAGTTCCAGGGGTAGACGTTGCCGTAGACGGCGTAGGGGATATCTTTCTTGTAGCCGAGGCCGTTGCGGACGTAGTCGTTGAGCAATGTGGAGAAAGCTCCAGCGATGGCCGTGCTCGAGGGGTCTTCGTCGGGGCTCTCCCCGGCGGCGTCGGCGTCGCGGCCCTTGAACCGGCTGTCGAGGCGCCCGGCCGTGAGCAGATCGGCGCGCATGAGCTCCTTGACGAAACGGTCGTGGCGGACGCGCAGGTTCGACTGCTTGACGTAGTCGAGCCGGAGCCCGGTGTAGCGGGCCAGTCCGCGTGCGGCCTCTTCGTACTCGGCGGATGTCATGCGGTTCCCCTTGACGAGGGCTACCGTGTAGGCGTTGAGGGCGAACTCTTCGGCTTCGTCGAGGACGCTCCGGAGAGGCTTCGCCTGGAGGTCGGCCGGCAGTTTCTTGTGATACCAGGCGGTCGCCGTGTAATGGGGGAGGAAGACGATGTAGGAGATGCTGCTCGCGGGGCCGAACATGATGGTCGAAAAGTCGAGGACGCTCGAGAGAAGGACGATCCCGTTGAGGTACATCCCGTTCGCCCGGCTTTGGAGCCAGCCGGAGAGCCCGGCCGCCCGCGTCGTACCGTAACTTTCGCCGAGGACGAACTTGGGCGAGGTCCAGCGCTCGAACCGGGAAACGTAAGAGCGGATGAATTCGCCGAAGGTGGCCACGTCCTCGCCGACGCCGTGGAACTGGTTCTTGTTCTCTCCGGGCAGAGGTCGGCTGTAGCCGGTCGAGACCGCGTCGACGAAGACGAGGTCCGTGACGTCGAGGAGAGAGAAATCGCTGTCGACGAGGTCGTAGGGCGGTGCGCCGCAATCGCCCTCATCGTCCATGGCCACCCGCTTGGGGCCCAGGCCGCCGAGGTGGAGCCAGACGGTGGACGAGCCCGGGCCTCCGTTGAAGAGGAACATCAACGGCCGGCCGGACTTGTCCTTGACGTCCTCCCGGGTGTAGGCGACGAAAAACACGGATGCGCCGGGCTCTTCGTTGGGCTTGCCGACCACGAGTTCCCCGACCGTGGCCGCGTACGGGACGGGTTTGCCGTCGATGGTCACCGTGTGCCGAGTCGTCGAAAGGGGCTTTTCCGCCGGCGGGGCCTTGGGTGCCTCGGCGGGTTTCTGCGGAGCCGCCGCGGCCGGCTTCTGCCCGGGTTGCGCCTGAGGCTGGGAGAGGGCGACGCCGCAGACGAAAAAGAGGCAGAGGATGATCGACAAAGCGACGCGTGTTCTCATATTTTCCTCCTGTCCAAGATGCGACTCGGAATTTTCCTTATTCTGCCCCAAACGGGCGGCGCGTTTCAATAGTTGTTCTCAATAGTTTTCTCAATAGTTGCTTGTCAATAGTTGCTTGTTGTCAATAGTTGCTTGGCTGTCGCAACACGAAGAAAATAAATAGAAAGTCAATTTTCATCAGCTACGTCCTTATCCTTAGAAGGCGCTTTTTTACGGCAAAAGACATATCCTAATAATGTGCGTGTTCGAACCTGCAAAGATAAATCCCGGTGAGGCTTAAAGTGGGCTTTTATAGCTGAAAAGAGCGTTTTAGGACCTTTCTAGGGCCCTGCTTTTGAATAATAATGTTTATTATCAATAAGTAACGGCAGCCAAGCAAGATTAAAGGATTAAATTGACCCTGGCGAACCGGCTGACATAAAATGGTCGCGCAATCCACGCATTCCACACATCCGCATTCCGAAGGAGGGCACGCATGAACAAACGGCAATTCCTCAAGGCCGGCCTGACGCTTCTCGCCCTGGCCGTTTTCGTCTCGGCCGGGGCCCAGGACGACAAGACATTCAACGGCCTCGGCACGGGCCTCGGCAACTTGTCGCGCCTGTCGAAGGCCCAGACGAGGTCCATCAGCCCGGAGAACTTCACCGGCGAGAAGGGCAAGGCCGGCATGTCGACCGACGGCCCGGCCATGAAAGCGGCCCGCGACCTCGGCCAGGGCTGGAAGGTCTCGCCTTACGTCCGCGTCCAGCCCAAGGAGACCTTCGTCATGGCCGACGTCAAGGGCGAGGGGGCCATCCAGCAGATCTGGCTGACGCCGGCCGGCAACTGGCGCTTCGCCATCATCCGCTTCTACTGGGACGGCGAGACCGAGCCCTCGGTCGAATGCCCCGTCGGCGACTTCTTCGCCAGCGGCTGGGGCCAGTACGCCCAGATCTCGTCGCTTCCCATCTGCGTCAATCCGGGCAGCGCCTTCAACTGCTACTGGGAGATGCCCTTCCGCAAGGGATTCAAGGTGACGATCGAGAATATCGCCGACGACGTCTTCACGGTCTACTACCAGATCAACTACGCCCTGACGAGCGTCCCCGAGGACGCGGCCTATTTCCACGCCCAGTTCCGGCGCGTCAACCCGCTCCCTTACAAGGACGTTTATACTCTCCTCGACGGCGTCAAGGGCTGGGGCCACTATGTCGGCACCTACATGGCTTGGGGCGTCAACAATAACGGCTGGTGGGGCGAGGGCGAGATCAAGTTCTTCCTCGACGGAGACACGAAGTTCCCGACGATCGCCGGCACGGGGACCGAGGACTATTTCTGCGGCTCCTACGACTTCGACGCCAAGGCTCCGGACGGCTCGATCCAGTACCGCGAGTTCACGACGCCGTACACGGGCTTGTCACAGGTCATCCGGGGCGACGGTCATTACCAGGTCCAGCAGAGGTTCGGGCTATACCGCTGGCACATCACCGACCCCATCCGCTTCGAGAAGGACCTCAAGGTGACCATCCAGGCCCTGGGCTGGCGTTCGGGGGGGCGCTACCTGCCGCTACAGGACGACATCGCGTCCGTCGCGTTCTGGTACCAGCAGGAGCCCCACGCCAAGTTCCCCAAGCTCCCGGACAAGGATTACCTGGAGATCATTTAGCTGTGATCATTTTGCTGATTTAGCTGCCTTGGCTAGCACAACTACAAGTAAATAAATCAGAAACGATAATTACTGGCGGCTATATCGGCTCTAAACGGCCCTTTTTTGCCTTGATTAGTGCCTAATAACGGTCAGGTCAACTTGGCAAGTTGCGCTAAATTTTCGAAGAGGTTTTTTGGATTGAAAAGGCGGCTTTAAGGCCTTTTTAACAGCCCTATGGGACAAAAATCATTTATTATCAATAAGAAGCGCCAGCCAAGGCAATTCAGCCAATTCAGCTCAGTTGCGGCCTTCGACCTGGTCGAGGACGGCTCTAGCGTAGTTGCCGGAGGAGGCCACCCGGACTTCGAAGGCCCGCTTCATGGCCTTGAGCTCGTTCAGGAAGGGCTGGAAGTCGGAAGGGTCGCTCCAGTTGGCCATGGTCAGCCGTTCGATGATCTCCTTCATGCCCTGCGAGCTGATGACCTCGGCGAAAGTCTCGGGCAGCTTGCCTTTCTCCTTGTCGCAGAACCGGACGACGCGGAAGAAGACCTTGCGCAGGATTTCCTGCTGGTTGAGGATCTCCTGCTTGAGCAGGAAGAGGTCCTTCACCGAACCGGTCTTGCCGAGCTGGGAATGCAGCTGTCCGGCGCCCTCGATGATCTTGCCGACGGCCGCCATGAAGGATTCGGCGTCGAGGACGGCATCGGCCTCGGCCGCGAAAAAGCCGAGCTCGATGCCGTTGTTCACGGGCTCGGTCCGGCGGTAACGGGCCAAGCTTTCCATGATCGACTCAAGTTCCGTATCCACGGCGGCCACGGCCGGCGCGACGGCGGGCTGGGCGGCCTCTTCCTCGTTAGGCTCTTCGGCGAGGGCCGGGGAGGCCACGTCGTTCCCGGCCGGGCCGATGGGAATGTCGCCCCAGGCGGGTTGGGATTCGGTGAACTCGATGTCGTCCCGGACCCCGTCATCCGCCGCCGACACGGAGGACGCGGTCGTCTCGGAGACGGCGGGCGGTTCGGGCGTCTCGGCCTCGGGCGCCGGGGCGAATTCGGCCTGCCGCAGGGTCGACAGGAGATCGCGGACCTTCTTCAGCTTGAGCAACTCTTCGTTCCAGTCCACGCCGCTGTCCGCGCTCTCGGCGGGCGCGGGGATCTGGGCGGCGATGCCGGCGTACCCGGCGAGGTTCTTCTTGATGTTCTTGTATTCGTCCTCGGCCCGCACCCGGATCTTCTCGAGCTCCTGGTTCAGGCCGGTGATCCTTTCGAGCTCGTTGCCCGCCAGGCCGGCCGCGTTCTCCATCATCTTCTGGTAGTTCACGGCGCGGTCGAAATGGCCCCGGATCTGGCCCCGGACGTGCTCCTCGGCCTTCTGCAACTCGGCCATGACGGCCTTGTGCTCGTCGAGGAAGCCCCGGACCTGGGCGAATTCCTGGTTGACGGCCTCGATCTTCCTGAGCGCCTCTTCCTTCTCGCGGTTGATCTTTTCGATCAGCCCTTGTTCTACCTCGTTCTTCTGGGCCGAGAAGATCTCGCTGACGCGTTTTTCGATGTCGTCGAGGAAGGATGTCGGCTCGGCGGGTTGTGTGTCGGTGTGACTCATGGGGACCTCCTTTAGGCTTGGACAGACGTCGGGACGTTCTGGCCTTTTCCGTAGAGATGGTTGATGAGGACCAGGACGCCTGTGGGGATACCGTGTTCGAATTCGACCCCGATCTCGTAGAGGCCGTCTTCGATCATCCGGTTCCAGCGGACATCGGCCCGGACCTTGGTGACCTGTTTCGATTTGGAAAGGTAAAGCGTCATCCGGAGAGAGGAACCGACCTCGAAAAGCTTGTCGGTGACGATCCGCGCTCCGCCCAGGGAGATGTCCTTGGTCAGGGCGTTGATGACTTGGACGTCGGGCGAGGCGGGCGCTCCGGGGAGCTCGATGGCGACCCTGTTTTCCTCGGCGAGTCTTTTGTCTTTTCGGTGTTCGCGCATCTCGCGCTCTCTTTCCGGACCTTCCACTCCATTGTGGTGGCGATTCCGTTCGCCGTACCGATATTAAACCGGCTAAAAATCGAGTCTATCGCCGCTGGGGGTGAAACAGGGGGGGATTGTCCCTCCCCCCCCTCGGCCCCCAAAAGAGGGCCCCCTTGGGTGAGGGGACGAAAGGCCGGGGAAACCTGGGAGATCTAAGGGAGGGACACCCTCGAGAAACGGCCTAGAGCCATTCCAGAAGTTCCCCGGGGGAGGAGACGAGGGCGGCTGCGCCGCTTGCAAGGAGCTCGTCGGCGGTACGGAAGCCCCAGAGCGCGCCGACGGCGAACATTCCCGCCGCGGTCGCGGTTTTCATATCGACGCTCGTGTCCCCGAGAAAAACGCAGGCTGCCGGTTCGACGCCCAGCTCGCCGGCGATGGCGAGGGCCGAAGCGGGGTCGGGCTTGAGCGGGACGCCGGGAACGGCGCCGCGGACGAGGTCGAACCGGTGCGCGGCCAGAAGCTCTTCGGCCATCAGGGCCGTGAACATCTGTGCTTTGTTTGAGAGGACGGCTGTTTTGACGCCGCGGCGGGCAAGCTCACCCAGCAGTTCAGGGACGCCGGCGTAAGGGCGGCTGTGGCCGCGCCAGCATGTCTGGTACTCACGGCGGTATTCCCTAAGGATGTCGGCGACCTCGGCATCTCCCGGCGCAGGCCTGCCACGCCACGCGAAAACCTTTCTGATCAACTCCTCGGCGCCGTCGCCGACGAGGGTCTTCATTTCCGCGATGCTGAAGGGGGCGAGCCCGCGGGCTTCGTAGACGCGGTTGGAGGCGTCGGCGATATCGACGATGGTGTCGAGGAGCGTGCCGTCCAGGTCGAATATCACCGCTTTGAAATCATTTGTCATGCCGCGATCCATCGAATTGGGGCAAAAAATCGGGCTTTAGAACCATTCAGAAGCCTAAATAAAAGATTAATATGTTTATTATTAATAAGATACATCAGCCAAGGCGCTTATGGAGGTCGCGGAGGCGAGCATAGGTCTTCCAGCCGTTCTCGAGGCGGGCCTTATCCTCGTCGGTGAGCTCGCGGCGGACTTTGGCCGGGACCCCGGCGGCGATGACGCCCGGCGGGATCTCCATCCCCTCGGGGACGACGGCGCCGGCGGCGACGACCGCGCCCTTCCCGATCTTTGCCCCGGACAGGATGGTGGCGCCCATGCCGATCAGGGCATCATCTTCGATCACGGCCGCATGCAGGACGGCGCCGTGGCCCACGGTCACCCGCGCGCCCACCTGGCAGGACATGTCCCGGTCCACATGGACGACCGTCCCGTCCTGGATGTTGGAGTCCTCGCCGATGTCGATCACGGCGCCCTCCATGTCGGAACGGAGGACACAGCCGTACCAGACGCTTGCCCCTCTGCGGACGATGACCTTGCCGACGAGGACGACCCCTGGTGCGACCCAGGCTTCCGCGTCTATCTCGGGCTCGCCTAATTTTTCCGGAACGCCGAAATCGTCCATGCTCATCTCTCCTTGATACGAGGCGATTTCGATTTTATCATGGCCTGAGCCCGCGTGCTACAGTCCGGGGTCTCATTAATATTTCATTTTCGGGCCTCATAACATCGAAATAAGGCCTGTTTTCAGCATCGAACAGGGGTTAAGTTCAAGTGTCGTTTCGACTTGCTGTGGTCCGACCCCAATTATAAAAAAATCTTGCATTCGGACCGGGGGGAGGATATAATCCATACTATTCCACTAGGGTTTTTATCCTGGGCGAAAATTCATCGACTTGCTGGAGGATAGAATGGCTGTGACCGGACGTCTCAACGCGGCTGGAGATATCCATGCGATCGGAGGTTTCAACGAGAACGCCCTGAAGATCCTGAAGGCCCGCTACTACTTGAAGAACGAGAAGGGCGAGTCCGTCGACAAGTCCCCGGAGGACCTTTTCCGGCGCGTGGCGACCTACGTCGCCTCCGCCGAGAGGACCAAGGCCGGCCGGAAGAGATACGCCGAGGAGTTCCTGCGGGCCATGGCCGACCGCGACTTCCTGCCCAATAGCCCCACGCTGACCGGCGCCGGCCGGGGCATGTGCCTGAGCGCCTGCTTCGTCCTGCCCATCGAGGACTCGCTCGACTCCATCTTCGAGACGGTCAAGAACGCGGCCCTCGTCCACAAGGAGGGCGGCGGCACGGGCTTCGACTTCAGCCGGCTCCGGCCCAAGGGCAGTTTCGTCCGCAAGACCCAGGGCGTCGCTTCCGGCCCCGTTTCGTTCCTTAAGGTCATCGATGCCGCGACCGAGGCCGTCAAGCAGGGCGGCACCCGCCGCGGCGCCAACATGGGCATCCTCCGGATCGACCATCCCGACGTCGAGGATTTCATCCAGATGAAGCTCGACGGGATGTCGGTCGGGAACTTCAACATATCCATTGCCGTTACCGACGCCTTCATGGCCGCCCTCAAGGCCGGCGCCGCCTACGACCTCGTCGACCCGCACACGGGGACGCCGGTCGGCAAGAAGGACGCCCGCAAGGTCTTCGCGCTCATCGTCGAGTCGGCCTGGGCGGTCGGCGACCCGGGGCTCATCTTCATCGACCGCGTCAACGCCGGCAACCCGACGGCCGGGCTCGGCCCCATCCGGGCGACCAACCCGTGCGGCGAACAGCCCCTCCACGATTACGAGTCCTGCAACCTCGGCTCCGTCAACCTGGCCAACTTCTTCGACGCCAAGAAAAAGGACCGCTTCGACTGGGACCGCTTCGCCAAGGTCGTCCGCCTCGGCGTCCGTTTCCTCGACAACGTCATCGACGTCAACAGATATCCTCTGCCCCAGATCGACCAGACGACGCGGGCCTCGCGCCGCATCGGGCTCGGGGTCATGGGCTGGGCCGACCTGCTCCTCTTGATGAAGGTCCGGTACGACTCGGCCAAGGCCCTCGCGCTGGCCGACAAGGTCGCCGCGTTCCTGCGCGCCGAGGCCACGGCCGCCTCCCGCGAGCTGGCGGCGGAGCGGGGGAGCTTCCCGGCCATCGGCCTGTCGGCCTACAAGGGCTCGAAGATGCGCAACGCCACGGTCTTCACCATCGCCCCGACCGGGACGATCTCGCGCATCGCCGGCTGTTCCTCCTCGATCGAGCCCGTCTTCGCTTTCGAGGTGACCTCGAAGATCATCGACTCCGAGCTCAAGGACGTCCACCCCATCTATGCCGAGTGGAAAGAGAAGAACCCGGGGAAGCCGCTGCCGGACTATTTCCGGGCCGCCCACGAGATCGCGCCCGAGTGGCACGTCCGGACCCAGGCCGCCTTCCAGAAGCACGTCGACAACTCCGTCTCCAAGACGATCAACTTCCCGCACGAGGCCTCGGTCGACGACGTCGAGAAGGCCTACATGATGGCTTGGGACATGGGGACCAAGGGGATCACCATCTACCGAGACGGCTGCCGCGAGAGCCAGGTCCTCTACAAGAACGGGACGGAGATCCTCCACCCCCAGGGGCGGCCGGACTCCCTCCCCTCGGTCACCGACAAGATCAAGACCGGCTTCGGCAACCTCTACGTGACGATCTCCTTCCACAACCAGAAGCCGTTCGAGGTCTTCGCCTCGATCGGCAAGAGCGGCTATTCGACCATGGCCGACGCCGAGGCCCTCGGCCGGCTCATCTCGACGGCCCTCCGGAGCGGCGTCGAGGCCGAGGAGGTCATTCAGCAGCTCAAGGGCATCGGCGGCTCCGAGCCCATCTTCACCGAAGGCGGACTCATCCAGTCCATCCCCGACGCCATCGCCAAGGTCCTGGAAAAGCATTTCGGCGAGGTCAAGAGTAACGCCAAGGACTTCTACACGGTCCGCTGCAAGATCTGCGGCGCCCTGCTCCCCGACGAAAAATGCCCTGTCTGCCTCAACTGCGGCTGGAGCAAGTGCGCCTAACGGAGGTTTTGTGCTAGAATCGGGGCCGACCGAGGTGAGCCATGACCGCTAATGCAGCCATCGAACCCGTCCGCCTCCTCCTCGTCGGGGGGATCCTCATCCTGGCCGTCATCATCGGCATCCTGATCGAACGCCTCTTCGCGTCGAAGCTCCACAAGCTGGCCAAGAAAACCGCCGTCGAATGGGACGACATCCTCGTCGAGTCGATGAAGGGCTTCGTCACCCTGTGGTTCTTCCTCATCGGCCTGGCCGTCGTCCTCAAGCTCGTCCCGCTCAACCCGGAGCCCGTGAAGATCATCCAGCGGGCCATCGTCATCCTGGGCATCCTGTCCGGCGTCCTCTTCTTCACACGCCTGGCCCGCAAGGCGATCTACGTCTACGTCGACCGGATCGTCGAGGTGCCGACCTCGATCTTCAAGAACTTCGCCACCGTCGTCATCTACCTCCTGGGGTTCCTCATCGCCCTCGATTACTTGGGCCTGTCCATCACGCCGCTCATCACGGCCCTGGGCGTTGGCGGATTGGCCGTGGCCCTGGCCCTCCAGGACACGCTCAGCAACCTCTTCTCCGGGCTGAACATCCTCATGACCCGGAAGATCCGGCCGGGCGACTACGTCCGCCTCGACACGGGCCAGGAAGGCAACGTCACCGACATCACCTGGCGCAACACGACCATCCGGGCCCTCGAGAACAACCTGGTCATCGTGCCCAACAGCAAGCTCGGGTCGGCCATCGTCACCAATACGCATCTGCCCGATAAAGAGATGGGCCTGTATCTGCCCGTGACCGTGGCCTTCGACAACGACCTCGCCCTTGTCGAGAAGGCGACGGTCGAGGTCGCCCGCGAGGTCCTGGCCGATCCGGAGCGCTCCGTCCCCGGCTTCGAACCCGTCGTCCGTTACAGCGGGTTCACGGATCTCGGCGTCACGTTCTGGGTCATCCTCCGGGTCCGGGAATTCCGCGAGCAGTACCCGGTCAAGCACGAGTTCTTCAAGCGGCTCCACGAGCGCTTCCGGAAGGACGGGGTCAAGTTCGCGGTGCCGGTGCGCGCCGTTACGCTCGACAAACCCGAGTCCCCCGAAATCGGGAGATAGGTCACCCCAAGATCAGGACCTTCAGCAGGAACACGTTCAGGCCGATGACCACGGCCGCTACGCCCCAAAGCAGGACCTTGAGGGCCGTCCCGTTGGCGTACTTCCCCATGACGGCCGGGGACGAGGTCAGTCTCACCTGGGTGACGATGGTGATGGGCAGCTGCATGCTCAGGAGCATCTGCGAGACGATCAAGCCGCGGAACGGGTCGCCGACGACGAAAACGATGGCCGTCGCGGCGACGAGCGTCCCGGCCGCGCCGACACGCGAGTGGATGTCCTTGATATCGTAGGATTCCCCGAACATCCCGGCGAAGATCGTCCCCCCGGACATCCCGGCTGTGATCGATGACGCCAGGCCCGCGAGGAGCAGGGCCAGGGCGAAGACGACGGCCGCAGCTGGCCCGAGGAGGGGCCCGAGCATCCGCTGGGCCTGGCCGATCTCGGTGACGGGCGCCCGGCCGAAGAACGTCGCCGCGGCGACGATGATCATGGCGCTGTTGATGCCCCAGCCGACGCACATCGAGAAGAGCGTGTCGGCGAACTCGTATTTCAGCTGGCGGCGGATGAGGGGCTCGTCGCCGAGGTTCCACTGCCGGCTCTGGATGACCTCGGAGTGGAGGAAGATGTTGTGGGGCATGACCACGGCGCCCAGGACGGCCATGATGATGGGGAGCGAACCGGCCGGGAAAGCCGGCACGACCCACCCGGCGGCGGCCCGGCCCCAGGGGACGTGGACGAGCGTGAGCTCGAAGAGGAACGACAGGCCGATGAGCGAAACGAAGGCGATGATCCACTTTTCGAGCTTCGGGTAGGAGTTCGAGAAGAGCAGGAAGAGGACGGTGCCCAAGGCGAGCAAGGCGCCGGCTTGGAGGGGAAGCCAGGGGAAGAGCATGCGCAGGCCGATGGCCGCGCCCAGGATCTCGGCCAGGGCCGTCGAGACGGCGGCCAGGACCGCGCTCCCCAGCACGAGCTTCGAGGCGGCCGGCCGCATGTATTTCGTCGCCGCCTCCGAAAGGCACAAGCCCGTGGCGATACCGAGGTGGGCGACGTTGTGCTGGAGGATGACCAGCATGATCGTGGACAAGGTGACCATCCACAGAAGGGCATAACCATGGGAGGCGCCGGCGGCAATGTTCGAGGCCCAGTTGCCCGGGTCGATGAAGCCGACGGTGACGAGGAGCCCGGGGCCGATGTAGCGGAGGAAGGCCAAGGCTTCGCGGCGGGGACGGTGTCTCTCGAGGAGGCCGGCGAGATTCATGCCCTCATTCTCCAGGCGTCCAAACTACCCTTTTTCGCCGCCTCTTTCAAGCCGATGGGTTTGACCCGACAGGCGAATTCTGGTATTTTCGATAACAAGAGAAGATTAAGGAGTTCCCATTATGAAAAAAGCAGCACTCATGTTGATCATCCTCGGCTGCCTGGCCGGATTATCCTTCGGACAGAACGGCGACATCGGGCTGGGCATCATCCTCGGCGAGCCGACAGGCCTCAGCGCCAAGATGTGGACCGCCAAGACCACGGCCTTCGACGCCGGGGCCGCCTGGTCGTTCGTCAACGGCGGGACGTTCTTCCAGATCCACGGCGACTTCCTCTTCCATAATTTCGACCTCTTCAAGGTGGACACGGGCAAGATGGCCCTCTACTACGGTTTCGGCGGCCGCGTGAAATTCGCCGACCAAACGATCGTCAGCGTCCGCGTCCCGGTCGGCATCTCCTACCAGTTCGAGAAGACGGCGATCGAGCTATTCCTCGAGATCGCCCCCATGCTCGACCTCATCCCGGCCACCGAGGTCGGGATCGGCGGCGGCGCCGGCTTCCGCTATTATTTCTGATGATCATCTCTCGCGGGCTGGTCGCAAACGGCCTCTAAGATCACCGGGCCTTCCGAGCCGAGTCAAAGGCGGCGGAGGCTCTTTTGGGCCGCGGCCGGCGCGGTCGTCCTGGCCGGAGGCCTCCTCTTCCTGGGCCCTTGGAGATCCTTGCCCGGACGCAGATCAGCACCGGTCAAAGCCGCGGTGACCGTCGAAAAAGCCGCCGTTCCGATCTCTCTCCAGTTTCCCCGTTCGCTCGGCGTGAAGGGCTGGTCGAGGGCCGAAGAAAACCTCTATTCTGCCTGGATCGAGGCGCTTTTCGCCGAGGCGGACGAGCGCTCTTCGTGGAAAGCCCTCCACGAGGTCACGCGCGATCCGGCGCGAAATCTCCTTTATAACCATCTCGGCCTCGGCGAGGACGAAGCTTCCGGCCCGAACGCTCTCGTCATGACCCCCGACTGCGCCGACAACCCGTATTTCCTGAGGGCTTATTTCGCCTGGAAGCTCGGCTTGCCCTTCGGCTTTCACGAGACGAGCTGGGGGAGCCGGGAACAGGCCCCGCGCGGCCTGCGCTTCCGGGCGGACGGCCTGTCCGCCGGAACGGAGGCGGGAAGCTCCGTCCGGACTTTCGGGCGCTTGCTCGCCTTGGTCAAGAACACCGTCCACGCCGGGAACGGCCGGACGGCGCTTCGGGCGGACGAGACCGACTATTACCCGCTTCCGCTCACCAGGGAGGCACTCAAACCGGGCACGATCTACGCCGACCCCTACGGACACACCCTGACGATCGTCCGCTGGGTCCCCCAGACCGCGAAGCAGCCGGGTCTGCTCCTGGCCGTCGACGCCCAACCGGACGGGACGATCGGGATCAAGAGATTCTGGAAGGGGAATTTCCTGTTCACGACGGAGGCCGTCGTAGGCGAGCCGGGGTTCAAGGCCTTCCGTCCCATCGTCCTGGAGAACGGCCGGCTGCGCCTTCTCACGAACCGCGAGATCGCCGCGAGCCCCGACTTCGGCGATCTTTCGCTCGAACAGGAGAAGATGACGGGCGACGCGTTCTACGCGGCGATGGAGAAGCTCATCAACCCCGAGCCGCTCGACGCCTCGGCCGCCTTCGAGGACCTCTTCCGGGCCCTCCACGAACAGCTCATCGTCCGCGTCGACTCGGTGGCCAACGGCGAGGAGTTCATGCGGACACACCCGGGCACGGTCATTCCCATGCCGTCGGGCCCGGCCGTCTACCAGACCCTGGGCAGCTGGGAGGATTTCTCGACGCCCAACCGCGACTTGCGGCTGCTCATCGCCATCGACACCATCCTCGGCTTCCCCGACAAGGTCGCCGGGAACCCCGAGGCCTTCGAAGTCTCCGGGAAGAAGACACCCGACGAGGTCCGGCGCGGGCTCCTCGCTCTCCAGAATGAATTGGCGGTCGGCCTCTCCATCACCTACACAAGGTCGGACGGGACGGCCCGGGTCCTGACGCTCGAGGATATCTTCGCCCGGCGGGACGCCTTCGAGATGGGCTACAATCCGAACGACAGTGTGGAGGTCCGCTGGGGAGCCCCGGAAGGGAGCGAAGAGCGCTCGACCGCCCGTCGCCGTGCCCCCGCCTCCCAGCTCGAGAAAATGAAGGCCCTCCGGCCCTGGTTCCACAAGCGCCTCCGCCCTTCTTGACGCGCCGTGTCCCTGTCCGGGCGGCCCAAGGCACGCTGGGCAAAATAACATAGCTCTTGATTCACGGGCCGGCTTGGGCTAAGAAAAGAGGTAAGAAGGAGGGAACGATGAGCAAGAATGGCTTTAGAGCGGTTCTGGCTATTCTCGTCGCCGCGGCGGCGCTCTGGCCGGGAGGCCTATCCGCGCAGGAGACCGGGGCCGAGCCGGGCGCCTACCGCTCGTTCAGCCCCTTCCCGATCCTGATGTACGATACGGACATCGGTTTCGGCTACGGCGGCCGGGTCAAGTTCGTCGACTATTTCAAGAAGAAAGAGTCCCTAGACCTCATCCTGTTCAACTCGACGAAAGGCGAGCGGTGGTACGTCTTCACGTTCTCCCTTCCCGACCTCGAGATCCGGCAGGGGAAGCGCTACGGCCTGTCCTTCGACCTCAAGGCCGAATACGACAAGTTCCTCAGCTACAGCTTTTATGGGATTGGTGCCGGAACGCCCGAGGAGAACAGGACGATCCTGACCCACCAGACGACAAACCTGGCCTTTACCTTCGGTCGTGGTCTCAGCCCGCATCTCGTCGTCGAGGCCGCCTACGTCCTGCGCTGGATCCGGTACTCCGACCCCCGGGACGGCCCCTTCCAGGATGAGCTCGCAGGATACGAAGCCCTGGGCCGGCAGTTCGTGCCCTACCTCTCCTTTATCCTGAAGTACGACACGTCCAATAGCCAGATCCACCCGACCCGCGGCTACCGCTTCATCCTCCAGGACGACTGGGCCGCGGGATTCATGGGCAGCCGTGACGCGGCCTTCAACCGCCTGACGGTGGACTTTCGCAAGTACCAGCGCGTCTTCGGCGAGAAGGACGTCTTCGCCGTCCGGGCCCTGGCTCAATACGTCGGCGGCGGCGACATCCCCCTCTTCGATCACGCCTCGCTCGGCGGCGGGAACGTCCTGACCGCCATGCGCGGCTACCCGCTCAACCGCTTCCTCGACCGCGGCAAGTTCCTGCTCAACGCCGAGTACCGGTTCCCCATCATCTGGCGTCTCGGGGGGAACGTGTTTTGCGATTCGGGCACCGTCTGGCCGTCCCTCCGCGACATCGATCTCGGGACGATCGCCTTCGACGCCGGGATCGGGCTCCGTTTCTATATGCCGGATTTCGTGGTCCGCGTGGACGTCGCCTGGAGCAAGGAGGGGATGGGCCTCTATTTCAACTTCGGCCACATCTTCTAAGCGTCAGTCGTCCGGCGAAGTCCTCTCCTCGACCTTGAGCCGGCGCCGCAGGTCGAGGCCTTCTCCCGCGAGGCGTATCTCGTACTCGCCCGCCGGCGCGAATTCCAGGTAACGGGTGAAGTAGGGTTCGGGGCTGTCCGCGGTCTTCACGACGAGGTCCCAACGAAGCTGGTTGAAGCCCTTTTTCCCCGAAAGAGGCCAGGACTTGACCTCGCGTCCCTTGGCGTCGAGGACGCTCAGCGTGACGTCCCTCGGGCGCGTCAGGTAGAAGGTGAGGGGGACCTTTTCGACGGTCCTCAAGCTAGGCTCGCCGTGCGTGTCGTTCGTCCAAGGCCGCCGGCCGGCCGGCGGGTCGAAAAGGACGTCCGCGACGGCCCCCCCATTTTTAAAAACCTCCTGGATGGGCCTGATGTTCATGACGTAGATCCCGCGGCCGTAGGTCGAGGCGACGAGGTCCATCTCCCGTTCCTGGATGACGAGGTCGGAGACGGCCGCCGCCGGCAGGCCCGGCCCCAGCAGGGCCCAGGTCCGGCCCCGGTCGATCGAAACGTAGACGCCGCGCAGGAGCCCGGCGTAGAGGATGTTCTCGTTCGTCGGGTCCTCGATGATGGCGTAGGCGACCTCGTCGGGGAGGCCCGCCGCGATCGACGTCCACGTCAGGCCCCGGTCCTCGCTCGCGAAAAGCCGGCAGCCGAGATCGTCCTGGTTGATGCCGGGCGCGGCGACATAGACCCGCGTCCGGCTGAACCGCGACGGGCAAATACCGCGGATGTAGTTGGCCGGGAGCCCTTCCGACCGCTCTGTCCACGTCCCTCCGTCGTCGAGCGTGACCCAGAACGCGCCCCGGTCCATGCCGGCGTATAGGACGCCCGGTTCGAGGGGGGATTCGGCGAGGGCCCCGGCGGCCATCGAGAGGCGCCGCGGGTCGGCCGACCGGGCCAGGTCGGGGCTGATCAGCTTCCAGGAATCCCCGCGGTCGGAGCTCTTGTGGATATAGTTGCCGGCGTGATACAGGGTCAGACGATCGTGCGGTGAGATAAAATAGGGGGTGATGAAATTATAATCCGCCCGCCCTTTGAACCCCTTCGGCAGACGGGGCATGATGGAAACGGAGCGGCCGGTGCGCGCGTCCTTCCGCCGCGCCGCTCCGTTCTGGGACGAGAAATAGACGGTCTGGGGGTCTTCCGGGTCGGCGAACGTGAAGCAGCCGTCCCCTCCCGACCAGGCGTCGATCCAGACGTAACGCCATCCGTCGGCGAAGCGGGCGTCCCATTCGCGGGCCGGCCCGAAGACCGAGGCGTCGTCCTGAGTCCCGCCGTAGATCATGTAGGGGTCCTGGCTGTCCACGGAGATGTCGTAGAACTCCCCGACGGGGATGTTGTTGTGATGGAGCCAGGTCTTCCCCCGGTCGAAGCTCGTGTAAACGCCTCCGTCGTTGCCGACGGCGAGATGGTCCGGGTTGCCGGGGTCGATCCAGAGCTCGCAGTGGTCGAGATGTAGGGTTTGGGCCGGGCTGGGGAAAAGGTGATAAACGTCCCCGCCCAGCAGGCCGAAGGTCCGGCCGCCGTCCCGGCTGTGGGCGATCCGGACGCCCAGGGCGTAGACCTCCTCGTCGTCCTTGGGATTGAGATAGATGTCGGCGAAATACCAGCCGATGCTGGGGAAGATGAGCAGGTTCTCGGCGTGGGTCCGCGACCACGTCGCGCCGCCGTCGGTCGTCCTGTAGACCTCGGCCGCCCGGGTCTCGCCCTTGTTCAAGTTGTCGATGAGAACGTAGGCCTTGGCGGCGTCGCTCGCGGAAACGGCCACACCGATCCGGCCCGTCTTCGGGCCGTCCGGCAGACCTCCGCCGAGCCGGCGCCAGGTTTTGCCCGCGTCCTCGCTTTTCCAGACGCCGCTCGAAGGGCCGGAGACGCCGGGATAGTTCTCCCACGTCGAGGCGTAAACGACCGACGGGTCCGAGGGAGCGATGATGACATCGTTGGCCCCGGTGCGCTCATCGACATAGAGGACGTGTTCCCAGGTGACGCCCCCGTCGAGCGTCCGATACAGGCCGCGGTTGGGATTGGGCGTCCAGTAATGACCGTGGACGGCGACGAAGGCGATATCGGGATCGGTCGGGTGGACGTCGATCTTGCCGATATGATAGGAATCCCCGAGCCCGAGGTTGCGCCACGTCGCCCCGCCGTCGTCGGAACGGAAGACGCCGGTCCCCGGCATGGTGAAGTTGCGCGGTTTCTTGAGGTCGACGCCCGTCCCCAGCCAGATCGTCTCAGGCCGCGAAGGGGCCAGGGCGACGTCGCCGATGCCGGGGGCAGGCTGGTTTTCGAAGATCGGTCTCCACGTCAGTCCGTTGTCCGTCGTCTTCCAGAGGCCGCCCGGGCCGAAGGCGGCGTAGAGAGTGCCGGGACGGGAAGGGTCGCCCTGGACGCACGCGGCTCGCGCGCCGTTCATGACGGGCCCGACCGACACCCACTCCAGGCCGAACTCCGAGCTCCCCTTGAGCTCCAGGTATCGCTCCCAGGACCCGAGCAGGGGGCTTTCCGGGGCATCCTGGCCGGCCGAAACCGCCAGTCCGAACAGGGCCGAGGCCAGGACGAGAGTCAGGATCGTTTTTTTTGTCATGGGCTTATTTCCTCAGGCCCTTTATAAAAGAACGGGGGCCGAAAATCAACCCGAACGTCTCGATAGAGGATTTATTTGCCTAAACGGGCGTCACCAGGCGCGCCAAGAGGCCGTGCCGCCGGTTGACTTGGTCCCGGCGGTGTGATATCTCTGAGTTTCCGCCCGCCGTCGGCCCCGCCTCCGGACGCCGGGCGTTCCATAAAACATGGAAGAAACACCCTCAGGCCGTCGTCTCAATTGTGAAGTGCCGAATCGTTCTGCCCTTAAACCATTTCTTTCAATAAAATCCACAGGAGGAGACTTCATGCATTCCCGCACCTCTCGTCTCTTTATGACCCTTCTGGCCCTGGGCTTCGTCCTGGGCGCTGGAGGAGCGGCCCTGGCCCAAGCGCAGGTCACGGCCGGAGATTTCAACCAATTCGGCTGGCGCTGGGTCGGGCCCGTCAACTTTTCGGGCCGGATCACCGAATTCGCCGTGCCGCTGGGGCAAACCCAGGTCTACTACGTTCTGACCGCCAGCGGCGGACTGTGGAAGACCGAGGACGCGGGCACGCACTTCGAGCCCCTCTTCGACAAGTACGGCAACATGAGCATGGGCTTCCTGGCCATCGCCCCGTCAAACTCCAACATCCTCTACCTGGGGACGGGCGAGCCGATGCACGCCCGCGCGAGCTCCCACGGCAACGGGATGTGGAAGTCGACCGACGCCGGCAAGACCTGGACGAAGATCGGCCTGGAGAAGAGCTACTTCATCTCCAAGGTCGCGGTCGATCCCAAGAACCCGGACGTCGTCTACGTCGCCGCGGAAGGCAAGCTCTATGACAACGAGATGGATTGCGAGCGCGGCTTCTACAAGACGACCGACGGCGGCAAGACCTGGGAGCGCCTCTGGCCCCTCAACGACCGGGGCGTCGGCGACTTCGTCATCGACCCGGGCAACGCCGACATCATCATCGCCGCGGCCTACAAGACCTACCGCCGGAGCTGGACCTACATCGACCGCCAGCCGGGCAACCACCTCTACAAGTCGACCGACGGCGGCAAGAATTGGAAAAAGCTGACTCAAGGCCTGCCCCAGGACATCGAACTTGGGCGGACCGGCCTCGACATCTACGAGAAGAACCCGAAGGTCGTCATGGCCCGGCTCGACGAGGAAGTCAACCTCGGCCTGGCCGAACGCGACGGCGTGGCCAACTTCCGGGCCGGCGGGGCGTTCGGAGGAGGCGGCCTTTTCGCGGACGACGTCACCTTCGACAAATTCAAGGCCTTCAAGATCAACCCCGAGATGGCCAAGCAGGCCCCCAAATTCACGCCTATCACCGCGGCGGACGAGGCCGAGCTGGTCAAAAAGCTCAACGAGCTCGTCGCCGATAAGGATTTCCTGACCAAGTCCGGCGTCGATCTGGCCAAGTTCGACGCGGCTGCCCGCAAGGTGTACGCCAAGAACAAGGACCTCATCGCCGCGATCGGCGACGTCGAGGCGCTCCTGAAGCGGGAGGCCCCCAAAGCGGATTCGACCGAGGCCAAGGGCCGTGCCCAGATCGTCAACCGTCACGTCCTCGAGGTCCTCTACGCCGGCATCCTGCGCAACCAGCAGCCCGTCAAGCGGTCCGGGGTCATCTACCGGTCCGACGACCAGGGCGAGACCTGGAAAAAGATGACCGAATATAAACAGTCCGGCGGCAGCGGCCCTATCAATCAGACCGAGGCCGGCTACTACGGCCGCATCTATATCGACCCCCAGAACGATCAGACGGTCTACTGCGTCGACACCAACGCCACGATCTCGACCGACGGCGGCAAGACGTTCAAGGTCACGGGCTGGGACGCCGGCGCCTTCAAGCTCCACGTCGACCACCGCGGCATGTGGGTCGACCCGAATAACTCCAACCACATCATGAGCGCCAACGACGGCGGGGCGGGGGAGAGCTGGGACGGCGGTAAGCATTGGAGCCAGAAGGCGACGATCAGCGCCCAGCAGTTCTACGACATCGCGGCGGACAACGAACAGCCCTACAACGTCATGGGCGGCACCCAGGACAACGGCGCCTGGTTCGGCCCCTCGCAGAACCGGAACCAGTGGGGCATCTACGCCGCCGACTGGAACTACCTGCCCACGGGCGACGCTTACTATGTCGTTCGCGACTGGTGGAATCCCGAATACATCTACTTCGAGAGCCAGTTCGGCGCCTCGAGCCGGATAAACCTCAAGACCGGCGAGATCACGGGCCTGGCCAAGCGGACCACCCCCGAGGAAGCGGCCAAGGGTGTGCCTGCCCAGCGCTACCAGTGGAACGCCCCCATCGTCCTTTCTCCTTACAACCCGGGCATCGTCTACGTCTGCTCCCAGTTCGTCCATCGCTCCTTCAGCCGCGGCGATCGCGACACCTTCGTCACGATCAGCCCCGACCTGACCCGGAGCGACAAGGTGCGCCTCGAGGAGTCGAAGAAGACCAACCTCCAGTACGCGACGATCTACTCCTTCGCCGAATCGGCCAAGAAGCCCGGCCTCTTCTGGGCCGGGACGGACGACGGGAACGTCCAGATGTCGCCCGACGGCGGCGTGACCTGGACCAACATCACGGCCAATTTCTACGACATGAAGACGGGCAAGCCCAAGCCCGGGACGAAGGGCGCCCTCATTCCGTTCGACCGCTGGGTCAAGAGGGTCGTGCCCTCCCGCTTCGACGAGAACACCTGTTACGTGGGATTCAGCGGTTACCGGACCCATAACGAGGATAAGACCTGGCTCTTCGCCACGCACGACTTGGGCAAGACCTGGGAGGACATCTCCGGCGGCCTGATGAACCCGATCTTCGACGTCGAAGAGGACCCGGACAACGCCAACGTCCTCTACCTCTCCGGCGACTACGGCATCCATGTGAGCATCGACAAGGGCAAGACCTGGACGGCGTTCTCGACCTCGGCGCCGAACGTCATCGTCCGCGACATGGCCATCCAGAAACGGGACCGGGACCTGGTCATCGGCACTTACGGCAGGGGCATCTACATCGCTGACATCGCCCCGATCAAGGAATTCACGGCCGAGAACCTGGCCAAGGACGCCTATCTCTTCGACATCGAAGAGGTCATCCGTTGGAACCGGCTCGAGCGTCGGGGCGAGCAGTACGGCGAGTTCGCCAAAATGGCGAACCCCGAGATCGCTTCGACCATTTACTACTATCTGAAAACGGCGCCCAAGTCGGTCAAACTCGTCATCAAGGACCTCGAGGGCA
The DNA here is from genome assembly GCA_041303965.1 of Candidatus Aminicenantota bacterium. Taxonomy (GTDB): domain Bacteria; phylum Acidobacteriota; class Aminicenantia; order Aminicenantales; family Saccharicenantaceae; genus RBG-16-66-30. Next base: position 10,834 of record JBFYOD010000076.1, on the reverse strand, counting down.
ACATCTACCAGGAGCTGACCGGGAACGCCAAGAAGGGTCTTCAGAAAGCGTCCTGGAACCTGTCCAAGCGTGTCGATCCCGCCCAACAACCTGCGGCGGGCGCGCGGCCAGGCGGCGGACGCGGTGTCCGCGCTAACCTGGCGGATAACGGAACCTACAAGGTGACCTTGAACGTGGACGGGAAGGACATCGCCACCAAGACGGTGAAGCTCAGCCCCGATCCACTCTTTAAGTAGAGGGACCGCCCCCATTGGGGACCAATGGGGACAGTTTCGAACGGGACCGAAATGAAAGGGGCGCCCCGCCCGGGGCGCCCCTTTTTCTTTTCCGTGCCGCTATCGTCTATACGTTCGCGGCGTAAAACCCCGGTTTTCAAATCGGCGTCATAGGCGCCGCTCAGTATTAACCCGGGAAATACCCCGGGTTTCAGCCCGGGGAACGGGTTTATTGGGCCGCGCCCTGGATGGGGTCGAGACGGACGACGACCTTGGTCGTGAACGTCTTGCCGTTGACGGTCAGCTTGACGGCGTAAACGCCGGGCGCGGCGACCTGGCCGCCGCCCATCCGGCCTCGCCCGCCGCCGCCCATAAAGGGCATCCCGCCCCGGATGATGGAAAGGACCGCGCTCTGGATCTCGACGACCTTGCGGTAGTTGGTCCCGAACTTGTCGAGGTCCGCGGCGGCCTTTTTCAGCGCGGACTTCTGATCGTCCGTGAGGTCGGTCCGTAGGAGCGCCGGGTCGATCTGTCTCTTGAGGGTGTCCGCGAGGTTCTTGGCTGTCGCCGCCGGAGGGTCGAAACGGAGGTCCCAGGCGACGCGGTTGATGCCGGCCTCGAGGGTATCGAGGATATAGGTCGTCTTCATGACGCCCGCGAGGTCGGCGACCTCGAGCGTGGCCGGCGACTCGGGCTTCGTTTTGAGGTAGAAATTGAGCAGGCTGCCGTCGGGCGGGTTCTCGCCCTTGAAGAAGAGGTCGCCCCGGCCGTAACCGCCCCGCTGGACGCGGAGCCAGCGCGTGGCGATTTTACCCGGTTCGAAGAGGGCGGCGTCCTGGCCGAGGACCTCGTCGGTCGCCTTGCGCAGGGCCGTGATGTCGTCGAGGATCCAGAAACCCCGGCCGTGCGTCGCGGCGATGAGGTCGTTGTCGCGGGGGTGGATGAGGAGGTCGTGGACGGCGACCGTGGGCAGGTTGACGTTCAGCCGGGACCACGTCGCGGCGGCGTCGCGGCTGAAGAAAACCCCGAATTCCGTGCCCAGGAAGAGGAGGTTCTTGTTGACCAGGTCCTCCCGGATGACGTAGACGGGCTGGCCGTCCGGGATGCCGGCGGCTGCCGCTGTCCAAGTCTTGCCGAAGTCGGTCGTCTTGAACACGTAGGGGTGGAAATCGTCGGAACGGTGCCCGTCGAAGGTCGCGTAACAGGTCGCGTCGTCGAAACGCGAGGCCTCGACCCGGCTGCACCAGATGCCGGGGGGAACGCCCTTGATGTTCGGCCGGACGTTGGCCCAGGTGACGCCGCCGTTGCGGGTGACCTGGACGTTGCCGTCGTCGGTCCCGACCCAGATCAGGCCGGGCAGGCGTGGCGATTCCGAGATGGTGATGATGGTGCAGTGGGTCTCGGCGCCCGTGACGTCGGGCGTCATGCCGCCGGTGGGCTTGGCCGGGGCGTACTTCGTCTTATCGTTCGTCGTCAGGTCGGGGCTGATGAGCATCCAGTGATCGCCCCGGTCGGTGGACCTGAAGAGGTGGTTGCCGCCGAAGAGGATCGTCTCCGGGTTGTGCGGGGACATGACGATCGGCGAGCTCCAATTGAAGCGGAAGGGGCCGCGGTCCTGCTGCATCCTGGCCTGCATGGCCGCCTCGGGGGAGCCAGGCGCGGCCTTGGCTTCGGGCTTGGCGGCCGGCTTGGCCGCGGCCTTGGCGGCGGGGGCTTTCTTCTCGGGCGGCGCCGGAGGGAAGTACTCCTTGTAGTTGATGATGTTCATCGGGTTCGGCCTGATGCTCTTCGCCTCGCGCGTCTCGACGTTGACCCGCTGGAGGGAGCCGCCCTGGCTTTCGAGGTAGACCGTGCGCCAGTCCTGAGGGTCGTTCTGGGTGTGGAAGCCGTCGCCGCCGCCGATGTTGTACCAGAAATCGGTCAGGATCTGTCCCTCGCGGCTCATCGACGGACCGCCCCAGGTGCCGTTGTCCTGGAGCCCGCCGTAGACGTAATAGGGGTCGCGCATGTCGACGCTGACGGCATAGAACTGGGCGACACTGAGGTTGTCGAAGAAGACCCAGGTGCGGCCGTGGTCGTAGGTGATGGAGGCGCCGCCGTCCTGCCCGACGTAGAAGCGGTTCTTGTTGGACGGGTCGATCCACATGGCGTGGAAGTCGGGGTGGAGGCCGCCGACCGAGCTCCAGGTCTTGCCGCCGTCGTTGGAGAAGCTCATGTTGGTGGCCAGGTAATAGACCCACTTGTCCTCGGACGGGTTGATATAGATGTGGCTGTAATAAAAGGGCCGGTTGTTCATCCGGTTCATGAACTTCCAGGACGCCCCGCCGTCCTCGGACCGGTAGATCCCGGTGCCGAGCTTGGTCATATCGTCGTATTCGGGGTTGGGCTTCTGCTCGCTACCCGAACGGACGGTCTGCTGCGGCTGGAAGCCGTGCTCGACGACGGCCATAAGGACGTCGGGCTTCGAGCGGGAGATGGCCAGGCCGATGCGGCCGAGCTCTCCGGCCGGCAGGCCCTGGAGGAGCTTGACCCAGGTCTTGCCGCCGTCGGTCGTCTTGAAGATGCCGCCGTTCGGGCCGCCGGAGTCGAAACGCCAGGGTTGGCGGAGGCGCTGCCAGAAAGAGACGTAAAGGGTCTCGGGGTCGCTCGGGTGCATGACCAGGTCGATGACCCCGGTCTTGCCGTCGTTCGGGAGCCCGCCGGCGAGCTTCGTCCACGTCTTGCCGCCGTCGGTCGTCTTAAAGAGGCCCCTGTCCCCGGTGTAGCCCCAGGGGTGGCCCGAGGCGCCGACGTACACGGTGTCGGCGTCGGACGGGTGGGCGATGACGCGGGCGATCGTCTGGGTCGTCTCGAGGCCCATCCGGGCGAAGGACTTGCCGCCGTCGGTCGATTTGTAGACGCCGTCGCCCCAGGCGACGCTGTTGCGGACGCACTCCTCGCCCGTCCCGACCCAGATGATGTTGGGGTCCTTCTGGAAGAAGGCGACGTCGCCGATGGAGGCCGAGCCGTACTTGTCGAAGATGGGCTCCCAGGTCGTCCCGGCGTTCGTGGATTTGAACACGCCGCCCGAGGCCGAAGCCACGAGGACCTGGGTGAAGTCGTTGTCCAGGGCTTCGAAGTCGGAGATGCGGCCGACCATATTGGCCGGGCCGATGTTCCTCCAGCGAAGGTGCTTGGTCAGGGCCTGGCTGTCCGGGCCGGACACGGCCTGCTGGGCCGCGAACGGGCCGGCGAAGGCCATGACGAGAAGGATCAGGGCGCAGCCGCGGAGCGCCGTTTGGACGTTGCGTTTCATAGGGACCTCCTTGGGTGACGAACGATAAGGACGGATTATAATGAAAACCCGGCCCGGGTTCAATCACCGGTTCGTCGGCCGCGGAGGGGCCTCCGGTATCTTCTCCGTTCGCTGCGGTGATTCTTTAAGTCATCCCGGGACGGATTCGATGGGAGGAGTCCGCGTATCCGTCCCGGGATGACTAAATCACCGCTTTATGCTCCCTTCGACGATACCCTCAGCCCCTTATCCGCGGCACCCGATTCGGCGAAATGTACCTCCGGTGCGTGTCCCCGTTTTTCAAAAGAGCGTATAATGTCCCCATCATGATGAAGCGTGCGATATCGATACCAGCGCTGTTGTTGCTTTTCGCCGCGTTTTCCTGCGGCGGCGAGAAGGGGATAGGGGATTTCGATGCCGCGTCGGCCTATGGCTTCGTCAAGAAACAGGTCGAGTTCGGGCCGCGCGTGCCCAATACCCCGGCCCATGCCGCCTGCGCCGATTGGCTCGTCAAGACCCTCAAGCAGTGGACGCCCGACGTCGTCGTGCAGGCCTTCCAGGCCAAGGCCTATGACGGGAGGATGCTCGACGGGAAGAACATCGTCGCCTCGTTCAATACCGGGGCGAAAGACAGGATCCTCCTCTGCGCCCACTGGGATTCGCGGCCGTTCGCCGACCACGACCCCGACCCGGCCAACCATTTCAAGCCGGTCATGGGGGCCAACGACGGGGCAAGCGGCGTGGGGGTCCTGCTCGAGGTCGCCCGTCAGCTCTCGCTCAGGAAGCCCGCGGCCGGCGTCGACATCCTGCTCCTCGACCTCGAGGATTTCGGCGAGCACAGGAATTGGCGGGGCACCGCCGAGGACAGCTGGGCCCTGGGCTCCCAGTACTGGGCCCGGAATCCCCACCGCCCCGGCTACAAAGCCCGTTTCGGCATCCTGCTCGACATGGTCGGAGCGGCCGACGCCGTCTTCCCCATGGAGGGGACGTCCATGTACTACGCCCCGGCGGTCACGAAAAAGGTCTGGGAAACGGCCCGCGGGCTCGGGCATGCCAAATACTTTCAGGCCCGGGAGTCCGCCGGTCTCATCGACGACCACCTCTATATCAACAAGATTGCGGGCATACCGACGGTCGACATCATCCACTACGACGAAAGGCGGATGGGCTTTCCCGCGAGCTGGCATACGGTCGGGGACACGCTCGACAAGATCGACGTCAACACCCTGAAGGCCGTCGGCCAGACCGTCCTGGCCGTCGTTTTCCAAGGGGAATAGAGCCGTGTCTGGAGCCCGGCCCGCTGGAAGAAAAAGAACGCTTCGTCGTCTAATACCATGAAGGCAATTTTTTTAAGAGGAGAATACTCTATGAAGAAAACCGCACTAGCCGCACTCGCCATCCTGGCCGTCCTTTCCTTGGCCGCCTGGGCCGTCGACGTTTCCGGCACCTGGGAAATGAGCTCTCCGGGCCGCGACGGCGCCATGATGACCCGGGACATCACCATCGTCCAGGAAGGTAACAAGATCAAGGTCACCTTGCCTCCGGGACCTCGCGGCGGGGACCCGATCGTGGCCGACGGAACCATCGAAGGCAACGCCATTGAGTGGAAGGTCGTCCGTCAGGGTCCGCAGGGCGAGATGATCGTCAACTACAAGGGCACGGTCGAAGGCGACTCCATGAAAGGCGCCATGATCATGGGGGAGCGCGAGATCGAGTGGACCGCGAAGAAAAAGTAAGCGGGCCTGTTTTTTCTTTGTAGTAAGAAAAGCGCCGGGGCTGGACTCTGTCCGGCCCCGGCATTCTGCTTGAGGAGGGACCGCACATGACCAAACGTCAAAGCTTCGACCGGAGAGATTTCATCAAGGCGTCGGCCCTCGGCCTGGCCGGCGTCGGCACGACGCTCGTGGCGAAACCGGCCTTGGCCGGATCGGCGGGCGCCGAGGAATCACCCAAGATCAAGTCGTACCGGACGCTCGGCCCGACGGGATTCAAGGCCTCCGATATCGGTATCGGCACGTCCCAGACGTTTCCGACAGAGGTTATCAAGGCCGCCCTCGACGCCGGCGTCAACTACATCGATACGGCGGAGGGATACGGCCGGGGCGCGGCTGAGCGGAGCATCGGCGAGGCCATCAAGGGCCGGGACCGGAAGTCCTTGTTCATCACGACCAAGGTCCGCGCGGACGGCTCCGCCGGCAAGGATCAGGTGGTCGAAAAAGTCGGGCAATGCCTGGAACGGCTTCAGACCGGCTACGTCGATTGCCTCATGCTCCAGGCCCCGCCGACCGCCGAGTCCGTCAAGAACGAGGGTTACCACCAAGCCATCGTAGAGCTGAAAAAGCAAGGTAAGGTGCGGTTCTCGGGTACGGCCAGCCACGGCAGCCGCATGGCGGGCCAGGGCGAACCGATGGAGAACGTCCTCCTGGCCGCGGTCGACGACGGCCGCTTCGACGTCGTCCTCGTCGTCTACAATTTCCTGCAGAAGGAGCCGGGGGAGAAGGTCATCGAGGCCGCGGCCAAGAAGAACATCGCCGTGACGATCATGAAGTCGAATCCCCTCGGCCGCTACTACGACACCAAGGCCCGCGTCGAACAGATGAAAAAGGACGGCCAGCCGATCGACGAGCGGATGCAAAAATCCATGCAGCAGATGGAAGAGACGGCCAAGCAGGCCGAGGCGTTCATCCAGAAGAACGGCCTGAAGACGCCCGCCGAGGTCAAGGCCGCCGCCCTCAAGTTCGTCCTGGCCGATCCGCGGGTCCACACGCTGAATCTGGCCTTCAACACCTTCGAGGACGTCCAGAATTATCTCGCTCTTTCCGGTTCCGGGCTGGGACAGAAGGAAAAGGGCTTGCTGGCCTCGTTCGAGCGGGAGTGCGGCTCGCTCTATTGCCGCCACGCCTGCGGCGTCTGCGAGTCCGAGTGCCCGAGCGGCGTGCCGGTCAACACGATCATGCGCTACAACCACTATTTCGAGGCCCAGGGCAGCGAGAAGTTCGCCATGGAGAAATACGCCGCCCTCGAGACGGCCAAGGCCGACGCCTGCCGGACGTGCGCCGGGTTCTGCGAGATGGTCTGCCCCTACGGCGTCCCCGTCCGGGCGCTCCTGAGCCTGGCGCATGCACAACTGACGTTGCCCTGAGCCCCTCCGCGGCCGACGGAGAGAATATCCCGAGGGTTTTTTCGCGGACTCGTGTCCGCTTGCTTTCTCATTCCTTCCGCCTTGCCAAACCCCTTTGCCTTTAATATGATGAGCCGGAATTATTCCCCTGAGGAGGCAAGATGAAACCAACACGCCGAACGATTATCGCCGTGCTCTTTCTGACCGTCACCCTGCTTCTTCCCGCCCTCGTCTCCGCGCAGGCCACCCGGGCCGATTACGATAGGGCGGCCGGCCTTAGAGTGAAGCTCCAGCCCCTGGCCCTCAACATCGTCGACCGGGGCGGCTGGATCGGAAAGACATCCCGCTACTGGTACCGGAAATCGGTCGTCGGCGGCAACGAATTCTGGGTCGCCGACGCGGCCAGCCGCGAAAAAAAGGCGGCTTTCGACCACGTCAAGCTGGCGGCGGCCCTGGCCGCGGCCTCGGGCGAGAAGGTCGAGGCGCTCAGCCTGCCGTTCTTCATGCTCACGTTCGCTGAGAACGAGAAGTCCGTCGAGTTTGTTTTAGCGGGTTTCCGCTATTCCTGCGACCTCGCTACCTACGAATGTAAAAAGCTCGGTCCGGTCGAGCCGCGCGGCGGCCGGGGCGGCGGCATGACGATGTGGGAGCGGGGCCCGGCCCCCGAGGCCGCTTCCAAGGCAGCCAAGACCTCTCCCGACGGCAAGTGGGAGGTCTTCATCCGGAACTACAACGTCTGTCTCCGCGACAAGGCGAACAAAGAAGAGACGATCCTCAGCCGCGACGGCTCGGAGGGCGATTACTATTCCTACGAATCCCTCTCCTGGTCCCGCGATTCGAAGAAGATCGCGGCTCTCCGTCTTCGCCGGGGATATCATCGCGTCATCCAGTACGTCGAGTCGTCGCCGGCCGACCAGCTCCAGCCGAAATATCACATCATGGAATACGCCAAGCCGGGCGACGCCATCGACGTCGAACGGCCCGTGCTGTTCCTCGTCGATACGAAGGTGAGGATCGAGGTCGACGACGCGCTCTTCCCGAATCCTTACGAACTCGGGGAGCTGGCCTGGCGCAAGGACAGCCGCGCGTTCACTTTCGAGTACAACCAGCGCGGCCACCAGGTCTACCGGGTCGTCGAGGTCGACGGGACGACAGGCAAGGCCCGGACGGTCGTCGACGAAGAGGCGAAGACCTTCTTCTGCTACAGCGGGAAGAAATACCGTTACGACATCGACGACGGGAAAGAGGTCGTCTGGATGTCGGAGCGCGACGGCTGGAACCACCTCTACCTCTACGACGGCGCCACCGGCCTGGTCAAGAACCCGATCACGAAAGGGGAGTGGGCCGTCCGCTCCGTCGATAAGGTCGACGAGGAGAAGCGCCAGGTCTACTTCCAGGCGAGCGGCACGATCGCCGGCCAGGACCCCTATTTCACCCAGGCCTTCAGGGTCAATCTCGATGGAACGGGCCTCATCCGGCTGACCGAAGGGGAGGGCAACCACTCCGTCACTTACTCGCCGGACATGGCCTATGTCGTCGACACCTGGTCACGGGTTGACCTGCCGCCGACGGTCGAGATCCGCCGGGTCGCGGACCGGACGGCCGTCATGACCGTGGAAAGGGGCGACATCGCCGGGCTTCTCAAGACCGGCTGGAAGGCGCCCGAGGTCTTCGTGGCCAAGGCCCGGGACGGCCAGACCGATATCTGGGGCATCATCATCCGGCCCTCGAATTTCGATCCCAAAAAGAAATACCCCGTCATCGAATACATCTACGCCGGGCCGCAGGGCTCGTTCGTGCCCAAGTCTTTCGGGGCCTACAACTCCATGCGCGCCCTGGCCGAGCTGGGCTTCATCGTCAGCCAATGCGACGGCCTCGGGACGAGCAACCGCTCCAAGGCCTTCCACGACGTCTGCTGGAAGAACCTGGGCGACGCCGGGTTCCCCGACCGTGTCCTCTGGCACAAGGCCGTGGCCGCCAAGTACCCGTACTACGACGTCACCCGGGTCGGCATCTACGGGAATTCGGCAGGCGGGCAGAACGCCCTCGGCGGCCTTCTCTTCCAGCCCGACTTCTACAAGGTCGGAGTCGCTTCCTGCGGCTGCCACGACAACCGCATGGACAAGATGTGGTGGAACGAGCAGTGGATGGGCTGGCCGCTCGGCCCCGAATACGCCGCGTCGTCGAACGTCGACAACGCCGGGCGCCTCAAAGGTCAGCTCCTGCTCATCGTCGGCGAAATGGACACGAACGTCGATCCCGCTTCGACCATGCAGGTCGTTAACGCCTTGATCAAGGCCGACAAGGTGTTCGACCTCCTGGTCATCCCAGGCGCCGGGCACGGCATGGGCGGCGCCTACGGCGAGCGCAAGATGTTCGACTTTTTCGTCCGCCATCTGCAAGGCACGAACCCGCCCGAGTGGAACATGGGGAAGACCACGGAGATCAAGGAAATTCGAGGCCGGGCCTCGGCAAACTAGAGAAAACGGTTAGCGCCGGGCCTTGATCGTCAGCGTCTCGACGACCGTGCCGTCCTTGCCGACGACCGTGACCCGGAGCTCGCCACGGGTCGCCTCGACCTTGGCGATCTGGTCCTGCCCCAAGGCGAGCGACGTGAAATCGTTCCCCTGGGTCCCGGGTTGGACCGATCTCAGCCGGTGATAGTGCCCGCCGAGGACGAGGTCGATCTTCCCCTTATTGGCGAGCGCCGTCCATTGGTCGCCGCGATCGCGGGTCCAGCCCCAATTGGGCTGGTGAAGAAGAACGACGCGGAAGGGCGCTTCAGACGCCCTCTTGTCGGCATTGAGATGACCCTCGAGCCAGGCGAACTCTTCTTCGCGGTAGGCCTCGACCTTGTTGAGCTGGGAATAGACGTTGGTCTCGTCGGCCTTGTCTTCCCCCGTGTCCAGGACGATGATGTGCAGGGGGCCGTGGTCGCGGACGTAGTAGAAACGTCCTTCCGGCGTCGGGAAGTAGTCGAAGAGCTTGCGGGCGAACGCACCCCGCATTTCGTGGTTGCCGCGGAGGAACATGAGCAGTTTCGAGCCGGTTAGGGCGCGGTCGGCCGGGCCGAGCCAGCGGTTGACGAGTTGGTCCTCGTTCTCCAGACCATGGTAGGCGTCGCCGAGGTGGACGAGGAATTCCGTCGCCGGCCAGTCGATCGCCTTGAGCAGGTCGCCGACGCGGGCGTTGTCTTCGTGGGTGTCGGCGATGACGCTGAAGGACACGGAGCGTTTCGCCCGGTCGAATGTCGTGAACGACCGTTCCGGGCTTTCTGCCGGCAGTCCCTTTTCGGGCCAGTAGGCCTTCATCTTGACCACCCGCGTGGCCACGCATTTGTAGGTGTAAGCGCGCCCCGGCTCAAGTCCCGTTAGGTGGACGGCATGAAGTGTCCCGATGGGTAGGAGACCATAAGCGGCGTTATCGGCCTCTCGGCTCAAGGCCTCTCCCTTCAGCCCATAGACGATCTTGGCATGACACGGCGTGTCGGTCATCCAGACGATCGTCGCCCCCGTCTCGGAGAGCGAGGTGATATACGGCCCCTGCATGATGACGGCTTTGGTGTCGTGGACGATGAAGGGCTCGTCTTGGGCGAGGGAGGGGAGGGCGAAGATGGCGAGAGCGGCGAAAAGGCCCAGGATGCCCAGGCTGATGTTCGTCTTCCGAGCGATACGGTTCATGGCTCCTCCTACCAGGGTCTCTCATTCTACCAGAATCCAGATAATTTGCCTTGGCTGCTGTAAATTGAACATAATAAATCATTAAAGCCCATATTTTAGCTCTTTATAAGGCGTTAAATGGGATTTTCAAGCCCAATTTTGAAATTCCGGCATTTTCCAATCGTCGACCGCTCATCAAGCCCACCTGGCGGTGGCCCTGCCCCGAGCACTCTTTGTGCTAGAATACCCCCAGACTCATGCGCCCGTAGCTCAGCTGGATAGAGCGTCGGACTTCGAATCCGCAGGTCGCCCGTTCGAATCGGGCCGGGCGCGCTCTCTTTATTTCCCTATTGCCCATGGGAAATTGCCGAACGCAATATTAGAACAGTTGACTCTCCAGGCGTTCCGATTTAAGTTAGCGCCATGATTACGAGTCATATGTGACTAACAATGGGGGCTAGGTTATCGTCGTTTAGGGGGGAATCACAATGAAATTAACCAGGGCTTGTTACTCAGTCCTCCTCATGGCTTGCTTGGTGTTTATTTCCGCTTGCGCGGGAGCAGG
>JBFYOD010000075.1:0-7249 GCA_041303965.1 Candidatus Aminicenantota bacterium | reverse complement strand
CCCCCCCTCTTGCCCTCCTCTTCGGTTTGACCCCCTCCGAAAAAGCTGCGCAGAAAGTAGGTTTGACCCCCTCCGGTTTGACTTGGCATGGAGGGGGATGTTATAAAAAGGACAAATTTTCCCCCAGGAGAGCGCTTATGGCCCGTGTGACCTATAAGAAAGCCGGCGTCGACATCGACGCGGCCGACCGCTTCATCCGGATGATCAAACCGCTCGTTCGGACGACCGGCCGCCCCGAGGTCCTGGGGACGATCGGTGGCTTCAGCGGGCTCTTCAAACCCCGCCTGGCCGGGATGAAGAAGCCCGTCCTCGTCTCCTCGACCGACGGCGTCGGCACTAAGCTCCTCATCGCCGCGATGGTAGGCAAATACGACACCGTGGGCGTCGACCTCGTAGCCATGTCCGTCGACGACGTTGTCGTCCTCGGGGCCGAACCGCTCTTTTTCCTGGATTACATCGCCGTCGGCAAGGTCGTGCCGCGCATGCTCGTCGACATCGTCCGCGGCGTCGCCCGCGGCTGCCGCGAGGCCCGCTGCGCCCTGGTCGGGGGGGAGACCGCCGAGCTCCCCGGCCTCTATGGCCCCAGGAAATGGGACCTGGCCGGATTCTGCGTCGGCCTCGTCGACGAGTCCAAGATCATCGACGGCCGCGCCTGCCGGGCCGGGGACGCCGTCATCGGGCTGGCATCGAGCGGCCTCCATAGCAACGGTTATTCCCTGGCCCGCAAGGTGTTTTCGGAGAAAGAGATCAAGGCGGGCCTCTGGCGGGAGCTCCTGCGGCCGACGAGGATCTACTGCACGGCCATCCTCGAGGTCCTCAAGAAGGTCCGGATCAAGTCCATGGCCCACATTACCGGGGGCGGCTTCTACGACAACATCCCCCGGGTCATCCCCGAGGGCTACGGCGTCCGGGTCGAAAAGGGGTCCTGGCCCGTCCCGCCCATATTCCGGAAGATCCAGCGGGCCGGTAACGTCGACGAGCGAGAGATGTTCCGGACCCTGAACATGGGCATCGGCATGGCCCTGGCCGTCTCGGCCCGGGACGCCGACCGGACCATCGCCCTTTTCGCCCGATCGGGCCAAAAGGCCTGGATCATCGGCGAAGTCGTCCGCGGCGATCGGGAAGTCGTCCTTCTTTAAACGCCCCCGCCGGGGGTGTTTAACCCGCCTCCTGATGTGACAAAGACTGACATAATCGGACATCCGGCCGAACTCTATTGACTTTGACAATAGCAGAGTTATGTTTACAGTTGCGGGAACATCAAGGTGTGGCCAAGGATGCCATCAAGGTGAGAAAATGAGCCAAAGGGGGCTCTTTATTCGAGAAGTGTCCCAGACCGTGGGGCCACGGGAATCCCCCTGACGATGGTTTCCCCATCGGACAGATTGACGCCGAGGCGGACGTCGCCCGATGGGCCGCCTTGGGAGTGAATGACGTAAGCGTCCTCGCCGAGCAGCCCTGAAACCCGGCTCCGTCCGCCCCTGAGGGCGAGCGCGCGCAGGAAAAGACTCTTCTCTTCCCGTCCGAGCAGCGACAGCTTGTCGCTATCGACGACTAAATTGTCGAGCGCTCCCGCCGCCAGGGCGTAGAGTTCCCGCTCGTTTCGCGTGAGTTCCGTTTCCTTTTCGCGGAGAAGCAGGCAGTCCGGGTCGTTGAGCCAGAACTTCCGGTGCATGAACTGGCGGAACAGCGCGTTCTTGAGAGCGAAGTAGGCGTTCGGGCCCTGGAAGCCGGAGGGCTTGGTCTTCCAATAGGGAGCCGTGTCCTCGCCGATGCGCATGCCGTCCACGAGCCCGACCGATGGCAGTAGGGGAGCGCCGCAGGCGAGGACGAAATCCCTCCCCGCCGCCCGGCGTATGACGCCCAGGCCCTCCCGGTAGGCCTGGATGGGAGTGACGCGCTTTCGCCTCGTTCCGGGCATGGCCGCGGCGAAGAGGAAATCGATCTTCAGATAGGTAAATCCCGCCTTTTTGAGATTCGAAAACGTATCGTGGAGCCAGTTCTTCGCTTCCGGATGGGTCGTGTCGAGTGTGTAGATCGGTTTCCCCCAGCCCCGGTAACAGATCTTGGGCCGGCCGTCCTCCTGGACCATCCAGTCCGGGTGCTTGGCGAAAAGCTCGGAAGTCGCGGCCGCGCTGAACGGCGCCGTCCAGATCCCGGCTTTGAATTTCTTCCGGGCGATGGCCCGGGCCAGGCCGGCGAGGTCCGGATAGCCCGGCTTGGGAGACATCCAGTCACCGATGTCGGTTTCGTAGCCGTCGTCGACCTGGAAGACGTCGAAGGGAAAGGACTTCCGATCGCGGGCCGCGACGTCGAGGTTCTCGAGGACATCGTCCCAGACGAGCTTCCCGAAATAATGATACCAGCTGCACCAGCCGACGGGGTTCCAGGCATTGATGCGAACGTGGTTGGCCTGCTTGACGAGCCCGGCGTATGTCGCGAGGAGGTCCTCGACGGCGCCGCTCGAGAGGACGGCCAGGGGCTCGAGCGCGACCGGCGCCTCGAATTCGGCGTCGAAATATTCGACCCAGCCGACGAGGTCTCCGCCCTCGACGGTGAAGAACGGGTGGCCGATGCGGGAGGTCAGAAACCCGGCGACCGTGCCCTCCCAGGCGGCGAAATAGTCGCTCACCGGGCCGCGCAAAAGGATGTCGGGAAGGGGCGAGAAAAGATACGGGCTGTAGTCTCGGACAATGACCTCGAGCTCGGGGAACCTGGTCGATGGGGTGACGCGCTCCATCGGGCCCCAGGACTGCCAATTATTGAGGAGGAATGCCGGCGGGGCGGGCGTGCGGTAGATCTCCAGGCGCCCGGGGCGGCCGCTGACGGTGCCCTTGAGGATATATCCCTGCGATGTCTTCTCGACGGCGGCTTCTACCCGCGCATGCTCCAAGCGGTGGACGAGCCGCCCGGCGCGGACGGGTTTTCCGAGGAAATGAGCTGTCAAGGCCGGATGATGTCGTTTTTCTTGCAGAAATTTTCGATCTTTTCCGCGAGTGCGTCGGCCTTGCCGATGGCCCTCTTTTCCGTCAGCGTTTTTCGAAGATGGGCCAGCTCGTCCCGGAGCTTGAGGACCTGGTTGGCGGCGGCCTCCGAGTCGTAGGTCGTATCGATCCCGATCGCCCCGGCCCGGCCCGTGGCGCTGAGGAACTTGTTGACGACGACGGCATAGCGGTCCCGGATGGAATCCACAAGCGCTATCTCCTCGGCGTCCGTGCGGTAGGTTTGGTGGAAGATGAAGAACGCGGCCGCCACGATCAGGAGCAGGACGATCAATGCTTTAGCCATGGAGGCTCTCCTGAAACCATTGTAGGTCAGTTAGCGAGGGATTTCAATCCCCTTCGCGGGATCCCTCGAACGTATTCCCCTGGAGGAGTAGCGACTTCCCCGCTTCGGGGACGGGGCTCCAAGGCCCAGAGCTAAAAAATCCACGGACGCTTGCGCGTGGAGCCGCCGTCCTTCTCATTGGAATAGAAAAAATCTCCGAAACGTGGCAAATTTAGGGGGCTTTAAGGCCTCGAAGGCCGATCGTGGGCGGTTAGCTCACTCGGCGCCTTTTTCGGCCCTCCCTGGAAATCCCATATAAGGCCCTTCTACAGGGGAAAACCGCTTACCGATTCGTCCCTAATCGTCTCGGTTTTTCCGTTGGTTTGGTCAAGATTTGGTCAAGGTCATCAGTGGACGCTGAGTTTCAACGTCCAGCATCGCTTCATTCCGCACCTGGTCTTCTGGGAATGGAGAGCAATGACTGGATTAGGATGTACTTGACAAATAGCATTATTAGTTTTATATATGAATACATATAGCATCCTAGAGAAGTTGGATGAACCTCCTCTCACGTTCCGAAGAAATCGTTCTTCTTTCTGTGTGGCGCCTCCAGGATAACGCTTACGGAGTAACGATCCGGGCCTTGGTGAGCGAATCAACGCAACGTTCATGGTCTATAGGCGCAATCTATGCGCCTCTCTATCGCTTGGAACGTAAGGGCCTCGTTCGTTCGTTACCCGGAGAGCCTTCACCTGAGCGTGGCGGACGGCGGAAAATCTATTATTCCCTCACGCCGGGAGGCAAGAAGGCCCTCCTGCGGATGAAGCATGTTCATGACGTCCTCTGGGAGAAATCCAAGCCCATTCAGGTCGACGAGACATAACATGAAGAAGCTTGGACGATGGCTATTGAAGTACTGCATTGACAAGGAAATCGGGGATACGGTTCTGGGTGATATCGAAGAAATGACCTCCGTTGCCGCTAACGAAGGAGGCCCCAGGAAGGCATGGAGGTCTTACTGGAGCCAGATTCTTAGGACAATTCCGCTAATGTTATTTGACAGGCTTCTTCGACTAAATATGCCCATTATGAGTGCAAGTGCTTGCCATCCTCAGGATGAGAAGCGCAAGAGGGCCTTATCTTGGGCCGCCTTCTTCGGGATGTCTATCGGACTTGCTTCCTTATTAACGATCCTCGCGATAACGCAGGCCATCCCCCAGCCCAGGAGTCTTTCGGGCGGAGTAACGGTGGCTCCTTTCATCATCTCGGCCGAAACTCGCCGTCCAACGCCCGCATTTCTTTCGTGGTCGCCAATTCGGGTGACGACGCCCCTCAATCCTAGAGCCCCGGTCGACCAACTCCCGCTACGCAAAGCCCGTCGTATCTTAGTCATGGAATTCCTGATTTACTTCACCGCTAGCCTCATTCTCATAAATATGAAGAGCGGTCGATCGCTCGGTGAAAAGCCCAGAGCCGGTGATACTCTTGTCCTGGCGCGGTCCTTCGCATTCGTTGTTGTAGTGGGTTTGTTAGCTAACGGCTTATCCAGATATTTCTTGCCCTATTTTCATCTTTTGGCTGAAAAGCAGATGCTCCTCTATTGGTTGCTTTCTCTCTGGCTTTTCATCGGGGGAATATCGAACATAATTCCGGCAATATATATGACTCTATCTAGATTCTCAACCCGCCGAATTATTGGATCCACGGGGATCTTTTTAGCCTTTGCCGCCGTATTCGCGCTCGGGACTATCCTAGTCTGTCACGAAATAGATATGATCCATAAAGCGAATACAGCCAACGCAAAGCCAGAAGCCACTCTTGCCTTGTCGGATGCCGTGACAAACCGATATGAATAATCTTCGCTCCGAGTGATTGCAGAGATTATCGATCGGAGGGACTGGAGGAGGCAGCCATGCGCTTACAATTGAGCCGAAACATCCTGATTATCACAATGATGTTAAGGCTATTTATCCCCGCTTCCGCGGCACCTTCAACAGCCCAGAGGTCACTAACCTTCAAGGAAACTCTTTCTATTACACAGGACAACTGGTTTCCTTATCTGATAAACGTCGATGGCCAGGGCAATATTTACGTGCTCTCCGGAAGGGAAAAGCTACTTTTAGGTTTTGATTCCATAGGCCGGGAGATCCTGCGCCGACAGTTCTCTAAAGGCCAGGGGCCGGGAGAATTCGAAAGTCTTGATATCGCCTTTTCCCGAGACGGCCGACTACACGCAACCGATTGGGCCCAGCGCAGGCTTACGATATTCGGCCCGGATTTCAAGATCGACCATATTGATAAGATGAGGTTTAATGGTGACCTTCTCCAGATGGATTCCAAGGGGCAGAGGTACTATATAGTTTATCAGCCCTCAAAAGCCAAAGAACGCAACAGAGTTGTGCTGACAAAATGCTCCCCAAGCGGTGACATAATAAAAGAATTCGTCGATTACGAATGGGGGCCACGAGCGATTGGACGCGCCCTATATGAAGACAGCCTGTATCGAACACAGGTAAAATACGTGTTAGACGCCCAAGACAGGTTCATTTATGCGTTTTCGAACAAATACGAGGTTTATATCATTTCGCCGGAAGGAGCTCTTCTCCGGACCATTTCTAGGGACATTAAGCCTCGTCAAGTCGATAAAGACGACGTAGATCGATTGCTACCCGATTCATCCAGTAAGTCGCCCTATAAATACATTATTCCTGAACGGGTCCCCGCCATCGCGGGGATATTCCCCTTGGAGGACGGACATCTTCTCATTGTTACTTTTGAAAAGACGAACTCGGATAACGACTTAGCTGGCGATCTATTTGATATAGATGGGCGCTATATCTCAACCTGCCATGTGCCTAGATACTACCAGTGGGATTTCCTTATGGCCCCCTCAAAAAGCCGAGGATTCGTTTGGAAAAATTCTTTCTATACGATTGAGACCAATCTCAGTGAAGATAAATTCTGGGTGAAACGCTATCAACTCCAATGGAAATGAGCAGAGGGGCATAAGAGCCTCGTAATTCACCGTCTCAGACTCCCTGAGGGGCTTGTCGCGGATCGCCTTCAGGATCTCGCGGATCTGGAGGTAGAGTTTGAGGAGGGCCTCTTGGCGGGGCGCTTCTGGAACAGATCCCCGCAAAGGTCTAGATGTCCGTCGGTTGAAGGCGGGAGTCCGTTCTGCTATCATGAAAGGGCTTTCCAACGGCTTGGAATGGTCAAGGTCTTGCGCATGCGCCTTGGAACGCTTAAATAATAAATAGCTTACAAGCGCATACCGTGGGCGGTTAGCTCAGTTGGGAGAGCGCGGCGTTCGCAACGCTGAGGCCGGGAGTTCGAGTCTCCTACCGTCCACCATTTTTTTGCCCCGGCGCCGGGCGCGTGCCGCGAGGAGGAGTCGAGATGATCGAACGCGAGATCTGGGTCCTGGCCGGCACGGCCGCCTCGCTCGGCCTCGTCCACACCGTCATCGGCCCGGACCACTACCTCCCGTTCATCGTTATCAGCCGGGCCCGCAACTGGACGCTCCGCAAGACGCTCTTCGTCTCCTTCCTGGCCGGCCTCGGCCATATCCTGAGCTCGGTCGTCCTCGGCTTCGTCGGCATCGCCCTCGGCATCGCCGTGGCCAGGCTCGAGGGCGTCGAGTCGGCCCGTGGCGAGATCGCCGCCTGGCTCCTCATCGGCTTCGGATTGGCCTATTTCATCTGGGGGATGCGGCGGGCCTGGAGAAGCAAGGCCCACGCCCATCCCCATCTCCACGACCATGAGGACGCACGTGTCCATCCCCATGGACCGGACCAGGGCGCCCATGATCCCGCTCACGAACATGTCCACCAGCACGCGCACGCTCATACCCACGAACTCGCCGAACACGCCCATCTCCACGGCGAAGAGAAGAAGGCCAATATCACCCCCTGGGTCCTGTTCACCATTTTTGTGTTCGGTCCTTGCGAGCCGCTCATTCCCCTGGTCATGTACCCGGCGG
>JBFYOD010000074.1:0-18584 GCA_041303965.1 Candidatus Aminicenantota bacterium | reverse complement strand
CCCGGCCCAGGGGTGATGGTCGAGCTGCGTTCCGATGGCGTGGAGGACCGTCCCGGCCAGCCCCGGATCCCGAAGATGCTCGTAGAGAAGCGTGCTCTCCCCGATCAAAAGGAACATCGTCAGGCCCCGGAAAAAATCGAGGGACAGGAAACGTTCCTTGACGGAAGGCGCGGCGGCGGATATCGCAGGCGGCTGCGCAGCCGGCTGTCGATCGGCCATGATCTACCTCCCGACGTTCCGGACGACCTCGAGGTCGACGTCGTAATAGAGGGCGGACATCGGTTTCCCCGAGATAGGCTCCACGTTGTCGGCCCGGACGAGGGCGTGGTAGGCGCCTTTCTTCAGGCCCGCCGTCGCGACCGTGTTGACGAACGTTTGGGTCTTGCCGCTTCCCGTGACCGCGACCGAGAGCCAGGGAGGAAGCGACTTCGGATCGACGCGCCAGGGCGGAAGATCCGAACTCCCCTTGTTCGCGACCGTGACCGTCCCGGTAAGCTTCTCCGGACGGGAACCGGCCGCCCGGAGGGAAACAAGATAGGTGTCGGCGACGAGGATGGGCGGGATGGGGAAATCCTTTGTCTTGGAGATCCGGAGGAAGGCCACATCACTGCCGCCGACGGTGACGTCCACGCCGCCGGCATGAGGTCCGGTCGTCTCGTGCGTCCAGAGGTTGCGGACGTAGAGCTCGTCGGCCGCGGCGAAGCCCGCTTCCTCCCAGGCGATCCTCAGCCGGGCTTTGCTCTTCCCCTGGAAGAACATGAGCGCGGCGCGGCTACCGTCGAAAAGGGGTTTTCCCGCCCAAAGGCTGACGTCCCCGTCGTTCCAGACGACGTGTCCCTGGGCACCCAGGGGGTCCTGGTCGACGGCGATGGCCTCGAGGTTGGTCAGGATGTCGATCGTCGGTTTGGTCATGTCGCGGAGGTCGTTGCCGGCGATGAGCGGCGAGGCCATCATGCACCAGAGACTGAAGAGGGTCCTGCCCTGGACCTCGCTCACGCCGGGCATGCCGACGACCATCATGTCCGGGTCGTTCCAGCGGCCCGGCCCGGCGAAGGACGCGAGCTTCTCGTTGGCGAAGGCGATCCGGACGGCCCTGGCCCAGTCCGCCTGGCCCGGGGCGCAGACGTCGGTGGTCGTCCGCCACATGTGCCCGATGGCTCCCGCCCACTTCCATGGATATCCCTCGCCCCACGAGCAGAGGCTATGGACGACGGGACGCCCGGCGGCGCGCTGGGCCTCCCCGAGCAGCGAATAGGTCTTGACGATGTCCTGGCCTTCGCTGTTGCACCAGTCGATCTTGATGTAATCGGCCCGCCAGTCGGCGAAGGCGCGCATGTCCTCGAATTCGTAGCCCTTGGTCCCGGGCATGGCCGTGCTACAGGTCTTCGAACCGGCGTCGGTGTAGAGGGCGTACTTGAGGCCTTTGCCGTGGATGAAATCGCCGAGGCCGCGGAGGCCCGACGGGTAACGCGCGAGGTTCGAGGTGAGCTTCCCGTCCGGTCCGCGCGAAAAACAGATGCCCTCGTCCGGGCCGACGTAAGCGTAGCCGGCGTCTTTCAGGCCGCTGGCGACAAGCGCGTCGGCGATCTCCTTGATGAGCTTCTCCGTCTGGGGATCCTCGCCGAAGATATTCCACGGGTACCAGCCCATGGGCGGCGTCAGGGCCAGGCCGTCCACGTCGGCGTGGACCTTTGACGATACGGCAGGATCCTGGCCGGAAAAGGCGAGGGCCAAGGACAGTGCCGCGAGGGCCAAAACAAAAGGAGCCTTTTTTTGAGACATCGCTTTTCCTCCTGTATCTATCATAAATAATGCAGGACAAGCGACTTGCCGGGGGCCGGGGCCACCCGAATCATAGCACAGGGGAACACCGGCAAACAACGTCCGTCATGCTCTTCCCGTCGGAGTCCTCTTGACGTCCGTCGCGGGCTGGCACTAACTTCAGACCATGCCCAACCTAGGGGTCCCGGCCGCCCTCCCTTTCTGGAAATTCATGGTCAACATCGGCCCAGGCAGGATTTCGGTCGTCGTCTTTGGCTTCGGATTCGCCTTCTATGCTACTTGAATTCGCCCAAATTAATTCAATCTGAAAAGGGTAAATGCATAAAGAACTAAATTGCTTTCGCGTTTTCCATATCATATAATTAATCCATGAGACGGAGATCTTGGCAGCTGGAAGACTTGAGTGGCGCCGTGAAGACCTCCACCAGTTACAGGCAAGTACTGGAAAAGCTGAAACTCAGAGGAGCTGGTGGCAACTACGAACAAATTAAAAAATATATCAAGCAACAAGGTCTCAATGTAGACCATTTTAGGGGACGTGGGTGGAACAAAGGCCTCAAAGGTACGGGGAGACCTCATATCTCCCTAGATAAGTTGCTTATCTTTGGCAGCTCAGTCCAGAGTTTCAAGCTTAAAAAGAGGCTGTTCCATGCCGGTTTGAAACCGAGGTATTGCGAAGAGTGCGGTTGGGCTAAAATGACCGAAAATGGATACTTGCCCTTGGAGCTGGATCATACCAATGGCAACAGGCACGATAACCGTCTTGAAAACTTACGGATATTATGTCCTAATTGCCATAGCTTGCGGCCGACCCATCGGAGCAGAAAACGGGCCCAGGTGGCGGAATAGGCATACGCACGACACTTAAAATGTCGCGGCTGTAAGGCCATGCGGGTTCGAGTCCCGCCCTGGGCATTAATATTATTTCTTCTCCAGATACTTCAGGGCCCTTTCCATCACCGGGTCCCGGCCCGCCAAGAGGTCATCGATCGTCGGCGCCACGGGGTGATCGGGAACGATGCCGCGGTCCTTGGGATAGCCGTCCACGGCCATCGTGTAGACAACGAGGGGGATCCGGACCTGGATGCGGGTGTTGGGAAGCGTCGCCATGACCATGAATCCCGAACTGTTGCCGTAATAGCCCGCGCCGCATTCCTCTCCGAAAAATACGGCTTTCTTGTAGAAATGGAAGAGGGACGTGGTCTCGCCTGTCGCCGAAAAGCTCAACCCGTCGATGAGGATGGCGACCCGGCCCGCGAACCGGGGCGCTTCGGGGTTCTGGAGCCCGGAATTAGGATGTCCGAGGACGTCGAACCAGCCACGGGTGTTCTTTTTGACCTGTCTGGCCAGCTCCTCCCTGCCTTCGGCGGTCTCGTTCGTGAACCGGAAGAGGTCGTAATGGTCCTTCTTCGTTTCGAGGGTCCAATAATAAAGGAACGGACGTTCCATGACATGGGCGAAAAGGAGTTTTCCATAATGGTCCATCCCCCCGCCATTGCCCCGCAGGTCGATGATCAGGTTCGGCGTCTTCTTCTCTTCGAGTGTGCGGAACGCGTCATCGAGGAATTCAGGATAGGGCGGGGTCCCTTTTTCCGGATCATCGCCGAAGCTCCGGATCGTGAGGACGGCTGTCGTTCCCAGGAAGGACATTTCGTATACGGGGCGGCGCTCGGCCGTGGCCGGATACCGTTCCCGGAGGATCCGGTTGAGGTCTTCCACCGTGATCCCTGGCACCGAGAGCTCTTTGTTGGCCTTGCCCTGGAACGGCCGGATGCGCAGCCGGAACATTTCCTGCTGGCCGAACCGCAGGGCGAAGAGCCGGCCGAAGTTGGCCGGGAACTCAAGCCGCCGAACCCGGCTGGTCCGGATCCCGGCGTCGCTGGGCATGAGCGGCATTAGCTTCGAGACGATTTCCGCCATTGTCGTCCCGTTGATGGCCAGGAGCTCCGCCCCCTCCTTGATGCCCGCGTCAGAGCTCAGGTTACGGAAGATGTAGGCCTTTCCGTTCAGGAAGCGGAGCCCGAAGGGAAAAAAGACGGGCCGGGCGTCGAGGAAGGCGCCGGCCGGCGGCGAGAGCTGCGCTCGGGTATGTCCGTCCTTGATCTCGGCGATAAGCGGTAGGAGCCGGAGGTAGAAATCGAGTTCGGTCAACGGGCCCGCGAGCCCGTTCATGGCCTCGTCGAAGCTCTTCTTGAGCACGCTCGCCGGCGTGTAGCGGTCGAACCCGCCGTGCCCCTCTTCCAGCATGTCCCAAAGGACCTTGAGGTCTTCCTTGAGCGCTTCGGCCGGATAGGTCTTTTGCGGGTCGAACGCGACGGCCGTGTCGATTTTCGGCTTTGTTTCCGGAGATATGGAGTCTAGGCGCCGGCCGTCATTCCATACGAAATCCCCCTTGTCTAGCGTCCAATCGTCGCCGAACCAACCGATCGCCCTCACGCCATCGGTGCCTGAGCGCAGGGTCTCGGCCGAGAAAAGCAGGAGGTCGGGGAATCCCGCTCCAGAGACGAAGTATTGACCTGGCGAGGCTGCGACCCAACCGGCTCGTCCTGTCCAGGCGACGATACCCACGGAGGCAACGTCGCTTCCGGGACGGGGCCGGACGAAATAGGCCGCGAAATCGGGACCGCTATATCGCCTGTCCCCGGCCCGCGCCCAGCCGTTCCGGACTTCGACGGGAGACCCGGCAAGGAGCTTCGGCCAGGCGGCATTCGTGTCGGCGTTGCCATATAGGATGACGCTCCGGTCCTTATACTGAGCCGGGTCGAAGGCTGTGTCGGGTAGGACCTCGATGCCCGCGTTGCCCCGGACCCAGAACATCTCGGCGTCGAACCGGGCCTTTCCGAACGAGCGGACGTCTTCGGCGGCTTCGCCGCGCGTCCCGTAGACGAGGATGAAGCCGTGGCGAAAGGCGTCCTTGAAGCCGCCGGAGCGGTGGGGGCCTTTCAGGCCCGACGCAGGAGGCCCGGCCGGAAGCCAGCCTTTTTCGCCTCGCTCAAGGTAGATCCGGCCTCTCCCCGACGCCGGCGTTACCTCGAGCTTCGAGCCGTCAAGATCCACTGTGACCGCGCCGCCTTCCGCGACGCCCGGGACATCGAGCGCCAGCCGGGCGACGTTCTCGGTCGTCCCCTTGAAAGCCTTCCCCGCTTCATCCTTTTCGACGGTGACCTTGCTGTATTCGAGAGGACGCGATTGGGCCAGGATCTCGACCCAGCGCGAGCGCGACGAGATCCCCGGGTTGGCGGTCACGAATTCGACACGCCGCGCCTCGGCGTCCTGAGGCCGGGTGCGTTGCTTGAGGAACTCAAAAAGAGGCGGCCAGTCGACGCACTCGTTCCCCCACCAATGTCCCGCGCCCGGACGTTCGTAGTAGCTCCAGTCCGTGTGGAATTTGCCCAAAAGCTCGCGCATGAATCGGGCCTGGGCCACCGGCACATTGTCGTCCTGGTCGCCGTGGAGAATGTAGACACCGTAGTGGAGGAAGTTGCGGGCGAGGGCCGTCGTTTCGCCGGGATCGTTGGCCCTGACGAGCATTCTTTCGACCGGCGACGGGTCCTTATAGATCATTCCCCCGCCGTAGGAAGTGAAGCTGTGCCAACCGGCGCTCGGCGCGATGGCCGCCCAGAGTCCCGGGACGGTCGCCCCGACCTGCCAGGTGCCGTGGCCACCCATGGAGTGACCGGTCAGATATGTCCGGGCCGGGTCGGTGCCGAAGAGACGGGACGCTTCGGCCAGGACCTCGAGCGCATCGAGGCGGCCCCAATCCTCCCAGTCGAAGCCATAGGGACGCCGGTTCGTAGCGGCCACGATATAGGCCCAATCCTTGGGTTTATAGGCCCGGGCCTGGCCGATGGCTTCGACACCGGCCCCGTGAAGCGTGAGGACGAGGGCGGGTTTCATGTCCTCTTTTCCGTCCGCGAGCATGGGCGCCACCCCGAAATATTGGACGCTGCCATCGATGCCGCTGACGAACGTGCGCGCATGATGGGCCGAGGGCGCCACCGCATGGAGCTCGATGATGAACGGCGGTGTCTCGACCGTCCGGCGGCCGGCCCGGGCCCGCGCTCTTATTTCGACCTTGACCGGCCCTTCGGCGGCCGGCGCGTCGAATGACAACGGGACGGCCAGTTTTTGTGTCATGAGCGGAGCGACGGACACGTCCAGGCCCACCCGACTATCACGACCGCCCCCGCGGTGGATGATCTCGATCTTCTCCAGCCTGTCGCCCGTCGCGTTGACCAGGCGGAGGCCCGTCCAATAAGGCCCTTTTTCTCCGAGGACGAGGTCCGGGAGGGTCATGTCTTTGTCGGTGAAGAATACCTCGGCCGGCGGCGCGAAGAGCCTGCCGCGGAAGCGGCCGCGTTCGCCCTGGAAGAGGAATTCGTTCCGGCCTTTGACCAGGCGGATCGGGTGGCGGACCCAGTCCGCGCCGTATTTTTCACCGCCGCGCGGCTCGCCGTTGACCCGGGCGACGTAATATCCCGTCGCCTCGAGGATCATCGTCCTCGGCCGCTCCGAGTCGACCACGACATAGAGCGTCCCACCCGAAAGGGCACGATTTTGGATAAAGCCGTCGGCGCCGGCCTCGACGGCGGCCCAGGTCTGCTCTTGGCCCCTATCGTTCGTCCCGATGACAAGTCCCGCGCGCGGTGCGGCCATGGTCCCCGCGGAGATCTGCCAGGCGAGAAGGTCGGATGGCACCGCCAGGCGTCCATAAGTGCCGATGAGACCGACGGCCAGACCCTTGGTCAGGCCGAGCTCTTGGGCCGAGCCGGCCAGCTCGAGCACGGACGCCGGCCTGGTCTGAACGGCGGGTGTCGAGGCATCTTGCCGTTCCGAGGCGGCAGGAGAGCGGACGATGGCCGTCGATGTCGCGTCGGCCCCGAACGTTCGGCCGGAGGCCACGCACACCGCGGCGGAAAAGACGAAATACCCCATGAGCCGGAAGAGCTTCATCTCCGTTTTCCTTTCGAGCGCGCATGAACGCCCCCTGAGCTCCCGAGCCGGCCGGCCGATCTTCCGACCCCCGGGGGCTTTTTCGGGCAGCTCGTTTGGGGGCGAACGGGCGTCGTTGATGATAGCCTCGGCCCCCTCCGCGGTCAAGGCTTTGCGGCGAAGCCCCAGATCCTGCTAAGATAAGGCTCGCGGATTCAGTCATGCCGAAGCGCGGCTCTTGGATAAAGTCCTCCGGACACTTCCCCAGGGAGGTCCGTAAGATAACCGAAGTCCGCTCCGAATACACGAGCGCCCGTCTCATCCTGGCCAACCTCGACTTCCGGGCCGCTGGCAAGAAATGGGCCCGGCCGTCGGGATACATTCCGGCCGAGATCGACTACGCCGCCTCCGACGGCGCCGCTCAAACGATCTCCATCAGGGATTACGACGTCCGCTCGCTCGACCGCGTTCCCCCCCCCAAGGCCATCGAGCACCTGAACCTCATCCACTTGGCCCGCCGGGGACACGCCGGGGCGGCCCGGGAACTCGCCCGGCGGACGGCGGAGATCCACGACCCGATCAAAACGCGTTTCGCCGGCGCCGCCCTGGCCGAGAACGCCCATGTCATCCCCTACACGACGCCGGTCTCCCATCCCGAAACCCAGGTCAGCCAAAAGGGCGCCGTTCTCCTCGACCTGACGCGGCAGGGCATCGCCACGGCCGATTTCACAATCCTCGGTTCGACCTGCTACGCCCTGCCGCCGGCCGAGCGCGAGGAACATCTTTGGGAGGCCATCCGGGACCTCGAGGTCCTGAGCGGCCGAAAATATGAGAATTCGAAGAACCCTCTTCTCGTCGCTATGCGCTCGGCCATGCCTTTCTACATCCCCGGCTTCATGCCGACCTACCTCAATGTCGGGGTGACTTCGGCGCTCGTCCCCGGCCTCATCCGCCGTTACGGCGAAGGGGGATCGGCGCGCATTTTACTCAACAACCGCAAGACGATCCTCGAAGCCCTGAGCCCAGAGGATTTCCGTCTCGTGGAGAAGGACCTCCGGGCGGACCTCGACGTCGCCCGGAATCTCGCCTTGGCCCGCCGGATCGAGAAGATCATCGAGAGCCGCCGGCCGGAGCTCCTCGAAGACGCCCATGCCCAGGCCCGCTTTTTCCTGTCCCGGATCTATGCCTATTACGAGGACCATCTCGACGTGCTTCGCAATTTCATGAGCCGGGCGATCCAATCCCCGGCCGTGATCGTCCAGCGCATGGTCTGCAGCGCCATCGACGAGCGCTGCTACGCCGGCGTCATCTACAGCCGCCATCCCCGCCTGGGAGCCGGTGTTTTCCTCCAGTTCGCCCGGGCCGTCTTCGGAGAGGACCTCATGACCGGCCGGCTGCACCCCGAAGAGCGCCATTTCAACAGCCGGGAGGAGGCCCGGCGCGACTTCCCCGCGGTCTTTCACGTCTGGGAACGGTTGGCCCAACTCGAGACGATATTCGGGGGCCCGGTCATGGTCGAGTTCACGGGCGTCCACGGCACCTACACGACGCTCCAGGTCAACGCGGCCGAGATGACGGGGGTGGGCATGCTCTCGGCCGTCATGGACCTCTATCGGGCGGGACGCATCACGGCGGAGAGGGTCCGCCAGATCGTCAAGCCGTACCACGTCCGTCAGATCGAATCCGACGCCATCGACCCCAAGTCGCTCCATGCCCTGACCCCCTTTTGCCGGGGGCTCTCGGTCCTGCCCCGGTCGGCGGTGACCGGCCGGGTCTATTTTTCCGCCGGGGCGGCCAAGAGCGCGCGCGAAGCCAAGTCCGCCGACAACACCATCTTGATCAAGGAGCGGTTCACGCCGACCGACGTGATCGATATGCAAAGCGCGAACGGCATCTGCAGCCTGAGTCCGGCGGCCATCCACGTCGTGACGTCCGCCCAGAACCTGGGCATTCCGGTCCTCCTCAACCTCGAGGAGGCCGGCGTCCGCCTGGACGACGCGGCCCGGGCCCTGGTCAACCGCGACGGGCTCGAGATCAGGGAAGGAGACTGGGTTTCGATATCGAGCCGGCTCAGGACCCTCTACGTCGGCAAGGCCATCTTCGCCCCGGCCCGCCTGCTGCGTTTCATGGCCGGCGAAAGGGTCGAGATGACCGCGGCCGAACGGCCGAGATTCGAAGCCCTCGCCTCCTGCTACCGGGAGTTCCGGGCCATCCTCGAGGGCGTCGACGCCACGCGCTTCGAAACCCTACAAGACCTGGGCCACGCGATCCAGTACGGCCGGCTGCAGGAAGACCCCCGGAAGGCGGAATTCGTCAACCGCTCGTTCGACGCCAACCGCGCGACGTTGGCAGGACGTCTGTTCGAAGTGACGCTCGGCAGCCATTACATCAACCTAGCCGCCTACCGGCTCCTCACGCCCGACCGCAGGATCGGGCTCCTCAAGGACGTCCTGGCGCTCGGCCGGGAGAGAGGCCTGTCGGGGTATCAGGCCGGCGCGTTCGTCGTCGGCAGCTTCATCGAGCCGGGGGCCGAGGCCTCCTTCTGGAAGAGCTTCGAACCGCGGGAGATCGCCGGCCTTCTCAATGAGTGGCTGCTCCACCAGAAATACCTGAGGGTCCTCGAGGCCGTCGGCGAGCGGCGGGTCAACCGGGCCAGGTCCGTGATCCTGGCCCAGGGGCTGGCGGACGTTCAGATCCACCGGGGATGGGCCGTCGAGTTCGTAGGCCTGAAGTCGAGCGGCGTCGACCTCGGCGAGGTTCGCCGCCATATCGGGGAAGGGTTCGACCCCCAGACGGCGGAGCTCCTGGACGCGCTGGCGCGGACGGAGGGGACCGCCGGCGACGATTGAGGGACCGGGACGTCACTCCAGACGATGGCCCGGCGCCGTGAGGCAGGCCCCTCAGCGGGACTCCGCGTCGGCCGCCACGTCGGCCACGGCTCCCCTCTCCTTCTTTCTCCGGAAGTCCTCGAAGATGTTGTAGACGACCGGGACGACGATGAGCGTGATGAGCGTCGAGCTTGTCAGCCCGCCGATGACCGTCCGGGCCAGGGGGGCCTGGGCCTCGCCGCCCTCGCCGAGCCCGAGGGCCAGCGGCAGCGTGGCCATGACGGCCGTGAAGGCGGTCATCAGGATCGGCCGCAGCCGCCGCCGTCCCGCCTCCTCGATGGCCTGCCGAATGGGCATCTTGTCGCGGTGCCGCAGGAGATTCGTGTAGTCGACGATGATGATGGCGTTGTTGACGACGATGCCGCCGAGCATGATGCAGCCGATGTAGGACTGCATGTTGAAGCTCGTCTTGGTCAGGAAGAGCATCAGGATGACCCCGATCGCCGCCAGCGGAACGGAGAACATGACGATGAACGGGTCGCGGAGGGACTCGTAGAGCATGGCCATGATCATGTAGACGAGGACGAGGGCCAGAATGATGCTCAGCAGCAGCTCCCGGTTGGCCTTCTGCTGTTCCTGGTAGTCCCCGGTGAACTGGATGCTGAAGTTCCGGGGGATGGGGATCCGGCGCAGGGCCTCCCGGGCGTCGGACATGATCGACCCCAAGTCCCGCCCCGAGATCTCGCCGGAGACGGTCACGACGCGCTCGCGATCCCGCCGCTCGATGCGGATCGGTCCCCGGCGGGGCCGAGTGTTAATGACGTTGCGCAGGCTGATCGGCTCTCCCCCCGAGTTGGTCACGGTCAGGTCGAGGATGTTCTGGAGCTCCATGTACTCCGAGTCCTTGACCTTGACCAGGATGCGGAACTCACGGCCGCCCTCCCGGAAGACGCTCGCCTGCGTCCCCGACAGGACCGTCTGGATGGACCGGCCGATGTCGTTGACCGAGAGCTTCATGTCCGCAGCGGCCTGGCGGTCGATGATGAAGAGCTCCTCGGGATTGCCGATCTCGCGGCTGATCCGGGTGTCTGTGACGCCCTTGACCGTCTTGACGACTTCCTGGACCTGCCTCGCCAGGGCTTCGGAGACGCTCAGGTCGTAGCCGCGGACCTCCACCTGGAGACGCTCCTGCCCGCCGCCGCCGCGCATGCCGAACATCATCTGGCCGCCGGACGCCCGGGTCCGGACGACCGTGCCGGGGATGCCGGTCAGTTTCTTCCTGAGGTCGACGGCGATCGCCTCGCTCGACCGCGACCGCTTGGCCTTCGGCAGGAGCTTGAGGGTCATGTTGCCCGTGTTCGCGCCGCTGCGCCAGCCGCCGCCGCCGAAGCTCTCCTCGTGACTGACGATCTCGGGCACGGCCTTTTTGACGATGTCCGTGACGATCACGAACGCCTTATTCATGACCTCGAGCCGCGTCCCGACCTCCATCTCGACGCTGACCCGGACTTCGCCCTCGTCGGTCGCCGGCATGAATTCGGTCCCGACGAGGCGGATGAGGAACAGGCTGCCGACGAGGAGGGCCCCGGTCAGGGTAAGGACGAAGACGCGGTGGTCCAGGGCTTTGTGGAGCAGCCTCTTATACCAGTCTTCCAGCCTGCGGAACCCGCCCAGGAAGACGTTGGCCAGCCGCTCGGCCAGCCTCTTGGTGGCGGGGTCGAACGGCTTGACGACGCGGATGAGCCGGTTCGAGAGCATGGGGACCATGGTCAGGGCGACGAACAGCCCCATCAGGTTGGCGAAGCTGACGACGTAGGCCAGCTGCTTGAACATGACCCCCGACATGCCCCGCATGAAGATCATGGGCAGGAAGACGACGCAGGTCGTGATGGCCCCGGCCGCGATGGGCGCGGCGACCTCGTTCGTGCCGTCGACGGACGCTTTGAGGGGCGGGATGCCGCCCTCCTCCATGCGGTAAATGTTCTCGAGGACGACGATGGAGCTGTCGACGAGTTGGCCGATGCCGAGGGCTAGGGCGCCGAGGGTCATCGTGTTCAGGGTGAAGCCGCCGAAGTAGATCAGGGCGATCGTCCCGATGAGCGAGATCGGGATGGAGAGGGCTACGACCAGCGTGCTCCGGATGTTGACCAGGAAGACGAGGAGGGCCATGATGGCCAGGACGCCGCCCCAGACCGCCGACGACCCGACGTTGTCGATAGCCCGCCTGATGTACTCGGCGCTGTTCGAGGTCGGCACGAGCTCGATCTGGGGGATGTCCCGCTGGATATCGGCGATCTCCTTCAGGACGCGCTCGGCGACGTTGACCGTATTCTCGCCCGACTGCTTGTAAACGGCCAGCCGGGTCCCTTCCTTGTCGTTGATGCGGACGACGCGGGTGATGCGCCGGAAGGTGTCGTCGACGCTGGCGATCTCCTTGATCTGGATGGGCACGCCGTCCCGCACGGCGACGACGGTGTCCCGGATCTGGTCCAGATTGGTGAAGACGCCGGGGATGCGGACGAGGATCTGGTAGTTGCCCCGCTCGATGATTCCGGCCGGCATGTCGACGTTCTCCTGGCGGATCTTGCTGGTGACGACGTCGAGGGGCAGGCCAAGGGCCTTGAGCTTCAGGGGATCGAGGTTGACCTGGATCTCGCGCTCACGGCCTCCGGAGACGTCGACGGAGGCCACACCGGCCACCCGCTCGAGCCGGTAGGCGATCTGCTCGTCGATGATGCGCCGGGCCTGGACCGGATCGAGGTTGCTGACGGCCCCGAACCCGAGGATCGGCTGCTGGGCCGGATCGAACTTCCGGAGCGTCGGCCGGTCGACTTCCTCGGGCAGGCGGCCCACGATCCGGTCGAGGCGTTCCCGGACGTCGTCGGCGGCCGCGTCGAGGTCGGTCCCCCAAGCGAACATGATCCGGACTGAGCTCGACCCTTCGGAGGAGCTCGAGAAGACCTCCTCGACCCCGGGCACGGCGCTCATGGCTTCCTCGACCGGCCGGGTGATGAGCTCCTCGATCTCCTCGGGCCCGGTGTTCGGGTAGGACGTGTTGACGTTGAGGGTGGGATAGACGATTTCGGGCATGAGGTCCACGGGCAGGCGCGAGAGGGAGACAAGGCCGATGATGATGACGACGAGCGTCACCATGACCGTGAAGATCGGGCGGCGGATGGAAAATTCGGATAGCTTCATTTCTTGTCTCCCGGAGCCTTTTTGGGCGCCTGAGGAGCGGCCCCGGGCGCATTCGCGGGAAGGATGATGGGCGTCCCGTCCTCGAGGAGGTGGTGCCCGAGGGTGATGACATGGCCCGACGCCTGGGCGGGTTCGATGATCTCGGCCCGGTCGCCCTCGATGACGCCGACCGTGATGGGCTGGAACACGGCCTTCTTGTTCTCGAGGTCGGCCAGGAACATCCCCTGACGGCCGCCCCGGGTCACGACGGCGCTGGTGGGGATGACCGTCGCATCCGTCCGGCTGGCGAACTCGATCCGGGCGTTGATGAACATGCCCGGCTTCAGGGCCCCGTCGGGGTTCTCAACTTCGACCTCGACCCTAGCTTCCCTTGACGTCTCCTTGAGCAGGGGCGCGATGCGGGCCACGCGGCCCCGGAACCCGGTCCCCGAGAAGGCCCCGCTCGTCAGGTCGACTTCTTGCTGCGGTTTCAGCCGGAAATAGTCCTTCTCCGTGGTGTAGATGACCGCCGTTATCGGCTGGAGCTCGATAACGGACAAGATGGGCGTGTTCGACGAGAGCATCGCGCCGGCGTTGA
This sequence comes from Candidatus Aminicenantota bacterium, assembly GCA_041303965.1. Lineage (GTDB taxonomy): Bacteria > Acidobacteriota > Aminicenantia > Aminicenantales > Saccharicenantaceae > RBG-16-66-30. The sequence continues at coordinate 5,267 of JBFYOD010000074.1, read as the reverse complement.
CGAAGCGCTCCCCGACGTAGCGGATGCCGCCGTCCGTCTCCCAAACTGCGCGGATCCGGGTATAGGACAGCCGGACTTTGGCCGTTTCCAGGGCCGCCTGCTGGTTGGCCTGCTGGGCCTTGGTGACCTTGTAGCGGGCGTCCCGCGTCCCGAAGGCGGCCACGGCGGTCTCGAGCTCGGAATCCGAAAGAATGCCTTTCTCATGCAGGGTCCTGGCCCGCTCGACCTCCTTCTTCGCCTGCTCCTGGGCCGACGCGGCCTCCTCCAGGTTGGCTTTGGCAACGCCCATGTCGGCCTCGGCCTGGATGACCTGCTGCTGGTACTCCTCGTCCTCGAGAACGGCCACGAGCTGGTTTCGCGTGAGCCGGTCGCCGATATCGACGTAGAGCTGTTTGAGCCTACCGGAGATCTTCGGCACGACCGTAAAATAGGATTTCGGGATCAGGGTCCCCGAAAAGACGCCGATATCTTTGATGCTGCCTCTTTCGATCGCCGCAATTTCGACGGCGACCGCTGCTCCTCGCGGGGCGCCGGCCGCCGCGCCACTTCCTTTGATCCGCCCGGCGATCTGCCAGGCCAGGAAAAGGAGGAAGAGCACGGCCAGAATGGTGAAAGGTCTGGCTTTTTTCGACCAGAGTTTGTTCCGGAACTCAATTCCGTTGACTTTTGCCATTATGGACCTCACGCGATTCTAGACATAAAAAACCACCGTTTATTTGGACGCCGGGAGGACGATCTTCTTCCCTTTGATATCCGGACCGCGGGAGCGGCCCTCGCGCTCGTGCCGCCCGGGGTCAGGCGCCGACCTCGACCTTGAAGACCTTGTCCCCTTCCCGGACGTGCTCCTTGACCTTCATGCCGGCCGAGACGCCCCTCTTGATCTCCGGGACCGACAGGTGCTCCTGCTGTAACGACTCCACCGTCTGTGTGAAATCGCTGGTGTGCCCCTTGATGCGGATGGCCTCCCCGACCTTCAGGCTTCCGGCCGTGATCTCGACCACGGCGACGCCGATCTTGGGAAAGTAATGCGTGATGTGTCCGATCTCTTCTTCCATCGTCCCTCCTGATGATGCTATCAAATGATCAGGAAGCCGGATGGTTCGCAAGGCCCTTTCCGGCTTATGCGGCCTATTTGTCCTGTAAGAACGCGTAGGCCTTCCCGTACCTCAGCATCTGCTCGACATAGCCCTCCGTGTAGGAGACCTTGACGTCGACGATCTTGCCGTTCTCGACGACCGGCGTGTAGACCGGATTGACGAAGCCGGCGTAAGGGGCCAAGTTCAGCTTGGCGTAGCGGTCGAGGACTTCTTTATGGAGCTCCTGGTCGACCTGGACGCCGTAGGTCTCGATGAGGTCCCTGGCCGCCGCGTAATCCCCTTCGCTCGTGATCCGCTGGACTTCGGCCAGGAGACGGCCGTAGAGCTGACGCAGCTTCTGGTAGTCGTTGATCACGAAATAGGTTTTTCCGTCCTTCGCCTCCCGGGAGATGACGTTCTCGACCTTGCCCTTCTCGTAAACCCAGTGGGAGACCATGGCCCGGCCGCGCATGTGGGCCTGCTCGACCGTTTTCCCCGGCTGGATCCGGGTGAGCTGGGTCATCAGGCCGTTCCGGACCTGGCCGTCGTATTCCGCCTTGGCCGCGTCCATGTTGGGCAAGAGGCCGAGCTCGACCATCTTGCCGTCCATCATGTAGTAGAGGGCGAAGAGGTCGGCCCGCGACTCCTCGATCGGCGAGTGGTAGTTCTTGAGCGACTCCGGGCCGACGCCGGGCAGGAGCTGCCCCGACCCGTGCCCGAGGACCTCGTGCATGTCGGTGTGGATGTTCCCGGCCAGGGGACCGTACTTCTTGGCCCGCTCGAGGACCTCGTCAGACCACGAGAATTCCTTGCCGAACCCCGACTTGAGCGAGGACTGGTCATAGGCGTAGGTGATATTCTCGATGGTCACGGATTTGGAGCCGTGGTCCTTGCGGATCCAGTTGGCGTTCGGCAGGTTGATGCCGATGGGCGTCGACGGGTAACAGGCGCCGCCGAGCATGGCCGCGGTTATGACTTTGGCCGAAACGCCCTTGACCTCTTTCTTCTTGAAACGGGGATCGATCGGCGAGTTGTCCTCGAACCACTGGGCATTGGCCGAGAGCGCGTCGGCCCGCTTCGTGGCGGCCAGGTCCTTGAAGTTGACGAGCGATTCCCAGCTTGCTTTCGTTCCCAGCGGATCGTCGTAGACTTCGATAAAACCGTTGACGAAATCGACGAGCGACGCGAGGTCACCTACCCAGAGAACGTTGTATTCGTCGAACTTCTCGAGGTCGCCGGTCCGGTAGTAGGCGACGAGGGCCTCGATGACTTTCCTCTGCCGGTCGTTCTCGGCGACGCCGGCCGCTTTCTCCAGCCAATAGACGATCTTGGCGATAGCTTGCCCATAAAGGCCGTCGATAGAGGCGATCTCCTCGACGACCTTGCCATCCTTTTTCACGACGCGCGTATTCAAACCGTAGGAGATCGGCGTCGCGTCCTTCTCGTCGACGATGCCCTTGTAGTAGGCCTCGACTTCGGCCTGGGTGACGCCCTCATAGAAATTGACGGCCGAATTGACGACCAGGTCCTTCGATGAATCCTGGGAGACCTTCTTGGCGTCGACGGCCGGGTCAAAGAGGATGGGCCGAAGGAAGGCCAGAAGATCGTCGACCGACTGCCCCTGGGCGAGAGGGAAGGCCGCGCCCTCCGACCCCTTGACCAGGACCGCGAAATAGTCGGCGTCGAATCCCGGCATGAACTTGTCCGTGGAATAGTGGTGGTGGATGCCGTTGGAGAACCAGACCCTCTTGACGAAGGTCATGAACTCGGCCCAGCGGGGATCGTTCTTATCCCCCTTGTAGCCCTCGACGATCGCGTCGAGTGTCCGGAGGATCTTGATGTTGTGCCTGTAATTCTGGTCGAAGAAGATGTCGCGGCCGCAGAGGGCGGCTTCGCTCAGGTAATAGATCAGCTCTTTCTGGGACGGCGCGAGCGCCTCGAACCCGGGGACCTGGTAGCGCAGGATCTTCAGATCGGCGAACTGGTCGATCTGCCAGGCGAACTCCGGGGCGGCCGCGGCCGGTTCGGGTTCCGTTTTTTTGCACCCGGCGGCCAGAACGACCAGCCCGAAGCAAAGGGCGAGAAGGAGCGAGCTTTTGATGTTCATGACGATCCACCTCTCCAAAGGACTTATCCGGCGGCTTCACCGCCTGATGCTTATGATATCCAAATGACCCGTTCGAGTCCATTTCTTCCTATCCTCCTTGCCCCTCCGCCCGGCTTGGTGATACTATCGAGGCCCGAGGGAAGAAAACCGGCCGCCCGCCGTCAAAAGGACGGCTAGGAATTTTCAGGTGGAGGTCTAAATGAGAAAGAACGTATTGGCCGTAATCCTCGTCTTCGCCGCGCTCATCAGCCTGAGGGCACAAGCCCCGCAGCAACCGCAGATGAAGCTCGAGGACGTCCAGAAAGCATTGAGCCTGGTCGACAAGCCCCAGCCCGCCCCTGACAAGTACAAGGCGGGCCTCGCGTCCATCACCGCCAAGGATTCCCTGGCGATGCTGACCTACATCGCGTCCGACCTCATGGAGGGCCGGGAGACCGCGACCCACGGTTACGCCCTGGCCGCCGAGTACGCCGCTTCCCTGCTCAAGATGTGGGGCGTGAAGCCCGCCGGCGACATGCCGGGAATGGGTGGATTCCGCATGGGCGGAAGCAGGAACGCGGCTCCGCCCGCTCCCGCAGAACGGACCTATTTCCAGGAATTCGCCCTTAAAGAGGTCTCGGACTCCCAGACTTCGGTCACCATCGAGGTCAATAAGGGCGGCGCTTTGAAGAGCCGCACTTTCCGCGGCGGCCTGGACTTCCAGGGCGGCATGGGCGGCGCCGAAGGCACTCTCACCGCTCCCGTCGTCTTCGTCGGTTACGGGATCAGCGAACCGTCGGTCGGTTTCGACGAGCTCAAGGGCCTGAACCTCAAGGGCAAGATCGTCCTCCTGCTCTCCGACGCGCCCGGCCGCGACAACCCCCAGTCGCCCCTCCAGACGAAGAAGGAGATCAAGGACAAGTACTTCCCGGCCGCTCCTCAGGGCGACCAGATGGCCATGATGATGCGCGGGGGCCCGGCCCGGTTCAACAAGATCACCGAGATCAACAAGCTCGGACCGGCGGCGGTCGTCCAGGTCCAGAACACGGGCAAGGATAGCGACGTCTTCAAGGCCCTGTCCATGGTCCGCAAGCCCAGCGACGAGCGCCCCATCGTCAACAAGCCCCGCAGAAGACTGTCGGTCGCGGGTGACACCGGATCGGCCATGGGCATGGGCGGCGGCACGACGGTCCAGATCACGCGCGAGATGGCCAACCTCCTCCTCGAGGGAACGGGCCAGACGATCGACGACCTGAAGAAAAAGATCGAAACGACCAATAAGCCCGCTTCGATGGATATCCCGGGCGCGAAGATGACCATCGCCACGACGTCCAAGACGGCCCTCGTCCGAGGCATTAACGTCATCGGCGTCATCGAGGGCTCCGACCCGAAGCTCAAGGACGAGTACTTCGTCGTCGGCGGCCACTACGACCATCTGGGGATGTGGGAGAATTACATCTATAACGGCGCGGACGACAACGGCTCCGGCTCGGTCGGCGTCCTGAACATCGCCATGGCCATGGCCGCGAGCCCGGTCAAGCCGAAACGCTCCATCGTTTTCGCCCTGTGGACGGGCGAAGAAGAAGGTCTCCTCGGGTCGCGCTACTACGCCCAGAATCCCACCTACCCCATCGAAAAGACGGTGGGCTACCTGAACTACGACATGATCAGCCGGCCCTACGACGCCGAGATGCTGGCCCGTTCGATGCGGGCCTACGGCGTCCCCGGCGCCGAGGAGATGGTCAAGAAGGTCCGCGCACCGTGGTTCGTCTCGGTCAACCTGACAGAGGGAACGGCCTTCGCCGACATCGCCCGGGAGATGAACCAGTACGTCGGTCTCGACCTGGCCTTCCGCTTCAACGCCCTGGGCGCCGGCGGCGGCGGCTCCGACCACTCCTCGTTCGCCTCGGTCAAGATCCCCTACGTCTATTACATGGCAGCCATGACCGCCGACTACCACCAGACGAGCGACAGCGTCGAGAAAGTCAGCGGCGAACTCATCGCCAAGATCAGCCAGCACGGATTCCTGACGGTCTTCGCCTTCGCCGACAGATAAGCTTTTAAAGAGAGGGGGTCAAACCTACCTTTTGCAGCAAAAGGTAGGT
>JBFYOD010000073.1:0-46808 GCA_041303965.1 Candidatus Aminicenantota bacterium | reverse complement strand
TTCTTGGGGACATTCGCGGACATTATATTATCATTTTCCGGAAGATTGCGATAAGATGCCCGTCTAAAAAAGTGAATGGTGAAATTGCGTCCATTCCCCTCAAGGCCTGCCCTCCATGGGTGGCCTTCGTCCGATATCCCAGTCATGATAAAGGAGGTCCGCTTGCGTCGAATTCTGGCCCGGTTCAACCGTCCGGCGGCTTTGCTGCCGGTCCTCTTGGTTTTGGGGTTCGCGGCCGCGGCCGGCTCGGCCGCCGCCCAGGACCCGCCGAGGTATCACACTTACGCGGAGATGACGGCGGCGCTCCAATCGCTCGCCGGCGCCCACAAAACGATCGCCCGGATCTCATCCATCGGCAAGACGCGCGGCGGCCGCGACATCTGGGCCGTGGAGATCGCCAACCCGGCCGGCGTACCGCCGGCCAAGCGGCCCGCCCTGCTCGTGGCGGCCAACTTCGAGGGCGACCACCTCGTCGGGAGCGAGATCGCCCTCTCCGTCGTCGAATTCCTGCTCAAGAACTACGCCGGGAACGCCGAAATCAAGCAAAGGCTCGACAACTCCACGATCTACGTCATACCCCGGGTCAACCCCGACGGCGCCGAAGGCTACTTCGCTTCCGTCAAGACGGGACGGAAGGCCAACGCCACCCCCCGCGACGACGATAACGACGGCCGGACCGACGAAGACGGGCCCGAAGACCTGAATAACGACGGCTTCATCACGATCATGAGGGTCAAGGCCGACGGCGGGGAATACATGATCGACCCCGACGAGCCGCGCCTGATGAAAAGGGCCGACCCGAAAAAGGGCGAGTCCGGCGCCTACAAGATATTCGGAGAGGGCAAGGACAACGACGGCGACGGCTTCATCAACGAAGACCCGCCCGGCGGGACCGACATCAACCGGAACTTCGCCCACGGGTATCCCTATTATAAGGCCGAGGCCGGCCCGCACATGGTCAGCGAGGCCGAGTCCCGGGCCGTGATGGACTGGATCGTCGCCCACCGCAACGTGGCCGCGGTCCTGACCTTCGGCGAAAGCGACAACCTCATCGTCCCGCCGACGAGCGCGGGCCGGTTGGGGCCGGCACGGGAACTCGACCTCGTCCGTTTTGCCGACGCTTCAGCGGCCGGCGCCCGGACCATGGGCGTCATCCAGACCGGCGGGGCCCTCGGCCGGGGCGGCCGCTTCGCCATGGGCGAGTTCTCCTTCGAGATGCTCATGGGCGGCGGCCGTCAGACGGCCCGTCAGGGTCAAACAGCCGCGTCCGGCCGGATGCAAATGCCGGAGCGCCCGGCGGTGACGACGGTCGTTTCGGCCGATTACGATTATTTCAAGGCCGTGAGCGACAAGTACATCGAGATGACCGGGATACGTCAACCGCTCCTCGTCCGGGAGCCCCAGGGCGCCTTCTTCCAATACGGATACTTCCAGTTCGGCGTCCCCTCGTTCTCGACGCCGGGATTCGGCCTGGCCGCGGCCGAATCCGCGGGCCAGCGCCGCATGGGCATGGCCCCTCCGGGGGCCGGAGGGACTGGCGGCGCTCCGGGCGCTCCAGTTCAGATCTCTCAACCGCCCCAAGCGGGCCAGCCCCCGCCGTCCGTCCAGGCGAGCCATCAGGCGGTCGGAACCGGCGGAACCACGGTTACGGTCGTCCAGGGCGGCGGCCAAGAGATCATGCAGATGATGCAATCCGGGCAGATGTCCCGGTTCGCCCAAGGGCAGGGCGGCGCACCTGCTGAAGCCGGACAGGCCGGCGCCCCAGGCGTCGATAAACAGATCCTCAAGTGGATGGATGCCGAAAAGATCGACGGCTTCGTCAAGTGGACGAAGACGACCCACCCCGACCTCGGGGAAGTCGAGGTCGGCGGGTTCAAGCCCTACGCGGCGACGAACCCTCCGGCCGGGAAGATCGCCGAGCTCGGCGGCGCTCACGCCAAGTTCGCGCTCTACCTCTCCTCTCTCTTTGCCCGGGTGAAAGTGGCGAAAACGGAAGTCGTCAGCCACGGTGGCGGCATTTTCCGGGTCAAGGCGGAGGTCGAGAACGCCGGCTTCTGGCCGACCTCTCTGGCCCACGCCCTGACGGCCCGGGCGGTCAAACCGACCATGGTCCAGCTCGGCGTTGACCCCAAGACGATCCTTTCGGGCAGCGCTAAAACGAATTTCCTGCCCGTCCTGGCCGGCTCCGGGACGCGGGCCAAATACGAATGGCTCATCCGCGGAAAGACCGGCGAGGTCGTGGAGCTTGTCGTCCAGTCGGAAAAGGGCGGGACGGACACGGCTAAAGTCACCCTGAAGTGAGAGGAGGACGACGATGAAAACACGCAAGATCCTGTCCCTCGTCCTGGCCGGCGCGGCCGGATTGGCCCTGATGACCGGCCCGGCTCCCGCCCAAAAGGCCTCGGACCCCGCCTTCAAGGTCAAACTCGATTTCAACCGTTGGCACGACGTCGGCGAGCTTTACGCGGACATGAAAAGACTCCAGACCGCCTTTCCCAAGTTCCTCAAGCTCGAGTCGATCGGCAAGAGCTTCGACGGCCGCGACCTCATGCTCATGACCATCAACAACCCGGCCACGGGCCCGGAGGCGGGCAAGGCGGCGATGTACATCGAAGCCAACATCCACGGCAACGAGATCCAGGGTGGCGAAGTCTGTCTCTATACGATCTGGTATCTCATGGAAAACTACGGCCGGCTCGACGACGTCACCCGGCTCGTCGACGAGCGCGTCTTCTACATCATTCCGACGGTCAACCCCGACGGTCGGCAGTTCTTCATGGAAGGACCCGGCGGTAACGCCCGCTCCGGGCATGTCCCCGTCGACGACGACAACGACGGCCTCTTCGACGAAGACCCTTCGGAGGACATCAACGGCAACGGCATCGTCGAGCAGATCCGGATGCTCGTCCCCGGACGCGGCAACTACCGGATCAGCCGGACGAACCCGAATATCCTCGAACCCGTGCCCTTCGGCGAAACGGGAGATTATCTCATGCTCGGCTCCGAAGGGGTCGACAACGACGGCGACGGAATGATCAACGAGGACGGCCCTGGCAGCTATGACCCGAACAGGAATTGGGCCAGCGACTGGCAGCCGAACTATATCCAAAGTGGGGCCATGGACTATCCCTTCCAGATCCCCGAAGCGAGGGCGGTCAACGATTTCCTGATGGCCCACCCGAACATCTCCGGCGTCCAGTCCTACCACAACTCCGGAGGCATGATCCTCCGCGGCCCGGGCGCCGAGTCCGTCGGCGAGTACCCGATGAGCGATGTCCGCTTCTACGACGAGCTCGGCCAGAACGGAGAGCGCATCCTACCCTTCTACGGCTATATGGTCATTTGGAGCGGGCTGTACACGGTCCACGGCGGTTTTATCGACTGGACGAACGACGGGTTGGGCATCCCCTCGTTCTCGAACGAGCTGTGGAACGGGGACCAGTATTTCACGAGCCCGGCGCTCAAGGAGCAGCAGGCCAACCCCCAAAGCCCCATTGCTCCGAACGTCTCCCGGTATTATTTCGATAGGTACCTCGAGTTCGGCGACGAATACGTCGAGTGGAAAGCTTTCGACCACCCCCAGTTCGGCAAGGTCGAGATGGGCGGCGTCTGGAAGAAATATCAAGGCCGCGTCCCGCCCCGGTTCATGAACGAGGAACTCTGCCACCGGAACATGGCCTTCTCCCTCTACCAGGCCGACGAGATGCCGCTTATCCGCATGGGCGAGACCTTGGTCGAAAATGTCGGCGGCGACGTTTACCGGGTCTTCGTCGACATCGCCAACCCCAAGGTCACGCCGACGATCATGGCCAGGGCTGCCCAGAACAACGTCGTCCGGCCGGACCTCCTGCTCGTCGAAGGCAAAAGCGTCGAGGTCATCGCGGCCAGCTTCATCGACAACAAGACGCTCTACAAGGCCAATCCCTCGGTGACGCCGCTCGTCGACCAGAAAGACCTCAAGCGGATCATCGTTCGCAACGGGCACCCGGGAAAGACCACCCGGACGGCCATGCTGCTTGTCAAGGGGTCCGGGACGGTGACGGTCGTCTACGACAGCGTCAAGGGCGGAAAGGCCTCGAAAACGGTCACGCTCAAATAATATAGGGGAACTTTCAGGCCGCGCCTCCCGTCTTTAAGGATGACGGATGGAGGTTACCATGAAAAAAACGATCGGTTTCATCGTGCTTTGCGTGGCATTGGCCGGGGCGTTGTCCGCTTTCGAGACAACGAAGACGCTGAACCTGCCGGCCCAGGGCGTTCTGCGCCTCGATATCAGGGCGGGCGCCGGCTCGCTCACGGTCACGGGCCGCGAAGGCCTGGCCGCGATCGAGGTCAAGGCCGAGGTCGTCGTCCCGGACGTCCGGGACAAGGACAAGGAGGAATATATCCGCGACCGCGTCGAGCTGACCCTGGAGAAGAGGGGCGATGTCGCGATCCTGGTCGGCCGCATCCGTGACAGCAACCGGCTGTTCCACTTCGGCGAAAACGCTAGGATCGACCTGGCGGTCACGGTCCCGAAAACCATGGCCCTCGATATCGACGACGGCTCGGGCGGCATGGTCGTGGAGGACCTGGCCGCCGCCGTCCGGATCGAGGACGGCTCCGGTGAGATCCGCGTCGCCCGGGTCGTCGGCAATGTCCGGATCGACGACGGTTCCGGAGAGATGGACGTCGAGCGTGTCGACGGTAACCTGGAGATCGACGACGGCTCCGGCGGGGTGGAGGTCAGGGATGTAACGGGTGACGTCACGATCGATGACGGGTCGGGCGAGGTCCGCGTCCGCCGGATCGGTGGGACGGTGACCGTGGACGATGGCTCGGGCGGTATCGACATCGGGGATGTGGAGAAGGACGTCCGCCTGATCAACGTCGGGAGCGGCAGCGTCAAGATCTCGGGAGAAAAGGGCCGAGTGATCCGCTCCCTGTAGGCCGCGCCCCCCTTCCTCGCTTTTTTTCGCTGGCTCTGATTCCCGCCGACCGCTGCTGCCCGAGGCGGTGATGGGGGTCGTGCATAGCCCCCGTAGCGGAAGGGGTCCCATCGGCAGAATGCCGATGGGGGAACCGCCGGGACTGGTTCCCGGGGGGCCGGGGGATATGCATGATCCCCATCGCCGACAATAACGGGCAGCGCCTTTCGGCGCGGGATCAGGACAGCCCGGTCACCTTGCCGGTCTTGAGATCGATGTCGACGTCATAGAACGCCGGCCGCGTCGGCAGCCCGGGCATGGTCCTCATATCTCCACAGATGGGGTAGAGAAAGCCGGCGCCGACGCTCGCCTTGATACTACGGACGGGAAGCCGGTAATTCTTGGGAACACCCTTCAAGGCTGGATTGTGGCTCAGGCTAAGGTGTGTTTTGGCCATGCAGATGGGCAGCTTGTCGAAGCCCAGTCGCGTATAGAGCTCGATCTTGGCCTCCGCTTCCGGGGTGTAATCGACGCCGTCGGCACCGTAGATCTGCGTCGCGATCGTCTCGATCTTTTTCTTGATGTCCCACTCGAGCGGATAGAGGAAGCGGAAGTTCCCGGGCTTGGCGCAAGCCGCGATGACGGCCTCGGCCAGGGCTACGGCCCCGGCCCCGCCTTCGGTCCAGTGGTCGGACATGACGGCGTCCTCGGCCCCGGCCTCGAGGGCGGCCTGCCGCACCATTTCGATCTCGGCGTCCGTGTCCGAGGTGAACCGGTTGAGGGCGACGACGACGGGAACGCCGAAGCCGATGGCGTTCTTGATGTGGGCGGCCAAATTGGGCAGCCCGTTGCTAAGCAGGCCGAGGTTCTCGTCCGTGTATTCGGGGGCGAGAGGCCTGCCGGCCAGGACCTTGGGCCCGCCGCCGTGCATCTTGAGGGCGCGGATGGTGGCCACGATGACGACGCAGCTAGGAACGAGGCCGCTTGCCCGGCACTTGATGTTCATGAACTTTTCCATGCCGCAGTCGGCGCCGAAGCCAGACTCGGTGACGACGAAACCATCCTTGCCGACAAGACGGAGAGCGATCTGGTCGGCGATGATCGAGGAGTTGCCGTGGGCGATGTTGGCGAAGGGCCCGGCGTGGACGATGGCCGGCGTGTTCTCGATCGTCTGCATGAGGTTGGGCATGATGGCGTCCTTCATCAGGACGGCCAGGGCTCCGGCCACGCCGAGGTCTTCGGCGCTGACGGCTTCGCCCGAGCGGCTCGAGCCGATAACCATTCGCCCCAGCCGCTCGCGCATGTCGGCGACCCCCGTGGTCAGGGCCAGGATGGCCATGATCTCTGACGCGACGGAGATATCGTAACCCGTCTCCCTGGCCAGCCCTAGTTCCTCCGGGCCGAGCCCGATCTTGATCCTCCGGAGAAAACGATCGTTGACGTCGATGACGCGGTTCCAGGTGATGCTGGCCGGGTCGATGTCGAGCCGGAACATGCGGCGCTTCTCGTCCGGCGTCAGGTCGGCGGGGTTTGTCTTGGCGATGCCCAGTTTCTTGAGGCGCCGGAGCATCGTTGGAGAGAACCGCCGCCGGCCCTGCTTGTCGGCCGGACAGAAGGCGCCGAACAGCTTTTCGTCATCCTGGTAATACTCGTGGAGGATGCGGGCGTCGATGGCCGCGGCCAGGAGGTCGTGGGAAACCGTGACGGCGTGGATATCGCCCGTCAGATGCAGGTTGAAGTCCTCCATGGGCACAACCTGGGAATAGCCGCCCCCCGCGGCTCCGCCCTTGATGCCGAAAGTCGGCCCCATGCTGGGCTGGCGGATGACGGTGATGACCTTTTTCCCCAGGTGGGCGCCGAGGGCCTGGCTGAAGCCGACGGTGGTCGTCGTCTTGCCTTCCCCGAGCGGGGTCGGCGTGATGGCGGTCACGTCCACGTAGCTGCCCTGGGGGCGGTCCTTGATCCGGTCGAGGACATCGAGGTGGATCTTGGCCTTGTATTTGCCGTAGAGGTCCAGATCGTCCTCGCCGAGGCCGACCTGTTTCGCGATCTCGACGATGGGCAGAAGTTCGGCGGCCTGGGCGATCTCGATGTCGCTCGGGACGGGCTTGACACGTTTTACGGACATGCTGAAAGGCTCCTTGGTGAGCCCCTATCATAATGATTAGGGCCGAAGGACGCAAACCTTCCAGATGAAGCGCGCCTACATGTTGATCGAAATGCTCCTGCCCCCGTTGCCGAAGCGGGGGTTGACGACGTTGCTCCGGGTCGAACCGAAGGTGAAGTTCAACCCGACGGCAAAGGAGTATTGATAACCCGTGGCCAGCTGTTTCTGACGGAGGAGGACCTCTTCGTAGGACGCCCCGCCGCGGGGGAGCGAGATCTGGTCGCGGATCTTGGCGTAGCTGCCCATGACCTCGAAGCTCAGCCCCCGCCAGATCCGGAACGAGACCTCGCCGCCGAGCTCGAGCCGGTTCAGGCTGAAGTCGTGGAAGTAATGCGATCCTATGAGATTCAGACTGACCGTCCCCCAGGGCCGCTTGACCTCGTAGGCGAAAGATAGGGACTCCTGGAGAAGGCTCTCGGCGGTTTTGAAGTAGACCGTCTCCTCGTTGTACCGGCTGCCTGCGTAGCCGATCCGGTAAAGGACGCGGAATTGCCTTTTGGTCGACTCGGAGTAGGGGAAGAGGTTGAATTCGACGGCCGGGGCGACGGTCACGCTGACCTTGAGGTTCGCGTAGGTCGAGGACTGGACGCTGAGGAAGGCGCCGGCCGACCAGTGATCGGATAGGCTCTTGACGATGAGGCCGGAGAAGCCGTAGCCGTGGGACGAGCTCTCATAGATGTCGTCGCCGAAGTCGAACCATGATTTCGAGAGGTTGCCGTAGACGGACGTCTGGACCTTGAGCTCGGGCGTCACCCGGCTGGCCGAGAAAGAGCCGTAATACATCCCCTGCTTGTATTGGGTTTCTCCCATGAGGAAGGAGTTGGCACTGAGGTTGAAGACCCAGAAGTGCCACTTGTCGACGACGGCCGTCGGCTTGACCAGGTCCTGGAAATTGACCGAGACGAACTTCGCGGTCGGGGTCTTGGCGACGTAACGCATGAGGCCGAGCTTGAGGAGGCCGGCCAAACCTTTGCGGACGTCCTCCGGCTTGTCGCCGGGAGCGGGCGTATGGGTGAACGTGTTGTCGTCGCCCTGGAACTCCTTGAGTCCGGAAAAAGCGAGGACGAACGTTTCGCTTCCCGGGGGTCCTTGGGGCGTGACCAGGACCCTGATCTGAGCCTCGTCGAGGCCGGGGACGAATTCGACGAAGGGGATCTCCGCCCGAAAAAAACCGATGTCGGCCCCGGGCCAGTCGAGGAAGACTTTCGGTAGCATCTGAGGCGATCCGGCCGGTTTCGCCGGAGGGGTTTGAGCGCCCGACGGCAGGACGGCGAGGGCGACGAGCGCGACGAGAAGGGCCGTGGTGGCTGAGACATGTTTTTTCATGGATTTCTCCTTGTCGCTCGTGTCACGCTATTCGATGTGGATGCTCAGGCCGCTTCCGCCTGACGACCCGAAGCGCGGGTTGATGACGTTGGTGAAGATGGAGCCGAACGTGAACTGGAAGCCGATGGACAAGAAATAATCGCTGGTCCTGGGCAGCTCGCGGAGACGGAGCAGCTGCTCCTCGAAGGTCGGCTCACGGCCGAGCAGCGAAAGCTGGTCGTGGATCCAGGAGCGTCCCACCAAGCCGAAGACGCTGAGGCCCTTATAGAGGTTCAGACTGACGATGCCGAACAGGTCCAGCTGGTTCTTGCCGAAGTCGTGAAAATAGTGGGAGCCCGATGCGCTGACACTGATCGTCCCCCACTTCTCGCGAAGGTCGAGGGTAGCGGACAGAGACTCCTGGAAGAGCGTCTCCCGGGTCTTGCCGTAGATCGTCTCCTCCCGGTACTTGACGGGATTCACGCTCAGCTTGTAGAGGAAGCGGAGCTGTCTGCGAGTCGATTGGGAATAGGGGAAGGCGTTGTATTCCAGGGCGGGCGCGGCGGTCAGGCCGAGGTCGATATTGCTGTAGAGGGAGGATTCGGCTTCGAGAAAGAACCCCGCCGACCAATGTTCGCCCAGGCTCTTGACGAAGAGGCCGCTCCCGTCCCAGCTCGATTTGGTGCCGGTGATGATCTCGTCCTCGATGTCGTATTTCGTCTTCGACGTGTCGAGAGAGAGGCCCAGCCGGACCTTCGACTTCGTGGTGACGCGGTTGGCCGAAAAGGAGAAATCGGCATTTTGATCCTTGTAGGACTCCTCGCCGCTGAAGCGACCGCTTCCGGTCAGGCTAAAGACCCAGAAATCCCAGCGGTCGCGGCCGGGTCCGGCCTTTTCGGGCGGGAGATAATCGACGGTGACCCGCCGGGAGATGGGCGTCTTCGCGACGTAGCTCATGAGGCCCATTTTCAGGGCCTTGACCAGGCCGCGGCGGACATCGTCCGAGGTATCGGTCGTCGACGAGAAATATTTCTGGATGTCGTTCGTTTCCTTGAGGTCGTTCTGGCCCATGAAGCTCAAAGTGTATTCGCGTCCGCCGCCGCCCGTCGACTGCGTCGTGATCAGGATATGGACCTGGGCTTCGAGGCGGTCCCGGACGTAGTTGACGAAAGTGATCTCGGTCTTGATGTAGGCGAGGTCGCAGCTGTCGCAGTCGAGGTAGACCTTGATCGCGGTCTTCTTCAGTTCGTCGATGGCGGACTGGTCTTGGTTCATGGCAGCGGCGAGGCTCGAAACACTGAGGGCCAGGACGAATAGGATTCCGAGGTGTCGTCGCATGCCTTTGCTCCTTTTTATGCCGGTTGTTGGGTCGGTCGGAGGGCCTATCTCTTTCTGTCCGGCGGTCATCTTTTTGTTTGTATCGGCCGATCTGGTCCTAAAGCCAGCAATTCTCATGCCACATCCAAACGGCACTTTCGACAGGGGCCGGACCCGGGGCAACGTACTTATATACGTCCGAATGTAAGGAATGTTTACGCACGACAAGAAATAAACGCCGGCGCGGACGGATCGGTTTCATTTTGCGAGCGAGCGCGTCGCCCGGGGAAGCGCGTGAGTCGCGGCCTCCGGCGTCACCGGTGGGATCACGGGAGGATCAAAAGAAATAGTAGGCCGCGAAGAGAAGCCGGAGGTTCCGGACGAACCGGGCGTCCTGGACCTTGCCGTAGACATCAGGCGTGCCGTAGGACGCCGCCGTCAGCTCCGCTTCGCCGGCGAAACGCATCTTACCGACGTTGTAGACGAGCCGCGGCGAGAGGCGGTAGAGCTCGTCGATGTTGAAGCCCCGGGCGTAGTTGGCGCCGGAGAAGGAGTGGCGGGAGCCCAGGTTCTTGGAGTACCCAATGAAGAGCCCAGTCTGCCACGGGGCGCCGTTCGTCTGGACCTCCGTCCAGCAGGAGCATGTATCGATGGGCGTGTAGTTCCAGTCGAGCCGGACCTCGTCGACGACGCCCCTGACGGCATAGCCGCCGAGCATGGTCAGGTGATGAAGGTTCTGCCCCCAGACGGCCTCGGCTTTCCAAGTCCACTTGGCCCACTTTTGCTTGAAGAAGCCCATGGCCGCCAGCCCCGTCACCGACTCGTCCGTTTTGTAGCCGGCGACGGTCACGATGCGTGGGGCGAGTTTCATGACGTCCACCCCGACGCCGCCCACGGTTTCCGTCTTCCGGGAATCGTTTTTCGAGGCGACCTGGAGCTTGAGGTTGAACTCGGGCAGGGCGGCGTTGCGGAGATAGACAGAGCTCGTCCCGTCCGGCCCGTTACTGACAAAGTCTCTCTGGGCGAGAGCGGTGGCGACCAGGCTGGCCTTGCCGAACATCCGGGTGTATCGGACCTGGGGGCTCCTGTTGAAGGGCTGGAAGGGCGCGCCGGTATCGAAGGAAACGACGTCGGGGAAGCTTTCGGCGATGAACATCGGGTGCCAGGACTGACCGACCAGGAGCTCCGACTTGGCCCAGTTGAGTTTAAGGTAGCCGTGGCGCAGGCGGAAGCCGTTGATGTCGGCGTCCGACGTGCCGAAGAACTCGGCTTCGACGTAGGCCGAGGTCTTGGCGCCGAGGGCGTCCGGGCCGGTGATCTTGCCGGCGAGCCGAGTCTGGATGGAGAGGATATTGAAACTGGAGCGGGCGTTGATGTCCCCGTCCTCGGGATCGAGGAGAGGGCCCTTCGGATAGAGCAAGAAATGCCCTTCCCGGATGCTGGCCGTCTGGCGCGAATCGTAAAAAATATCCGTTTTGACGAAACCCGAAAGGGAGAGCCCGAAGGCGGGCTGGCCTTTTTCGGCCTGAGCCGTGGCCGGCGGCGCGGCCGCGGCCAGCGCGAAGGCGATGAGGAGAAGGATGGGTCCAAGCGTTCGGATCTTCATGCGGTGTCCTCTCGGGCGAATCCTGTCGCCCCTGATCTAAAGCGGAGGGGAGGCCCCTCCGGCAAGCAGAGATTATAGCGGGCCGTGAGGGAATGTCAAAGATGTGATAACATCCTCGTGGTTTCCGGGAACGTCTGATACGGGAGAGCCTCATGAGAATTGCCAGGAAAGCACTCCTCGGTCTTCTCGTCCTGTCTCTTTGTTCCGGCCTCTCCGGCCAGCGCCGCGATTTTCGGCTGGGGGAGGAGGATTTCCTCCTCAACGGCAAGCCCTTCCGGATCATGGCCGGCGAGGTCCATTTCCAGCGCATCCCGCGGGAATACTGGGCCGACCGGCTTCTCAAGATCAAGGCCGCGGGCCTCAACACGGTCGGGACCTACGTTTTCTGGAACGCCCTGGAGCCCGAGCCGGGCCAATGGGACCTCTCCGGTGGGAACGACCTTGCCGCTTTCATCCGGACTGCGGAGCGGCTGGGGCTCTGGGTCATCGTCCGGCCCGGCCCTTACGCCTGCGCCGAGTGGGATTTCGGCGGCCTGCCCATCTGGCTGCTGCGAACGCCGGACATCAAGGTCCGTTGTTCCGACCCGCGCTATCTCGCCGCGTGCGAGTCGTACGTCCTGAAGATCGCCGACGTCATCCGCGACCTCCAGGTCCATCGCGGTGGGCCGGTCCTGATGGTCCAGGTCGAGAACGAGTACGGGAGCTTCGGCAACGACCGGGATTACATGCTCGCCCTCAAGGGCTTCTGGGAAAAGGCCGGTATCGAAGTCCCCTTGTTCACCGCCGACGGCGCGACGCCGTACATGCTCGAGGCCGGAAGCCTGCCCGGCGCGGCCATTGGTCTCGACCCGGGGACCAACGAGGAGGATTTCGCCGTGGCGGCCCGGCTCAAGCGCGGCGTGCCCGTCTTCTGCAGCGAGCTTTATCCGGGCTGGCTGACCCACTGGGGAGAGGCGTGGGCCAGGGTCAAGGCCGAGGACGTCGTGACCGATCTGCGTTGGCTCCTCGACCACGGGAAATCCTTCAGTCTCTACATGTTCCACGGCGGGACGAACTTCGGCTTCTGGGCCGGCGCCAACTTCAGCGACAAGTACGAGCCCGACGTGACGAGCTACGACTACGACGCGCCTCTGAACGAAATGGGGCAGCCGACGCCCAAGTATTTCGCGATCCGCGACCTTCTCCGCAGCTACCTGCCGAAAGGGGCGAAGCTCCCGGATCTTCCCCGGCCGGTCCCAACGATCGAGATCCCGGCGATCTCGCTCGACGAGAGCGCCTCTCTTTTCGACAACCTCCCGGCGCCGGTCCGCAGCCCCCAGCCCGGGCCGATGGAGTCCTACGGGCAGGACCACGGATTCATCCTCTACCGGACGAAACTCCTCGGCCATCGGGGCGGTAAGCTGACGGTCACGGACGTCCACGACTACGCCGGCGTCTTTGTGGACGGGAAGTTCCTCGGGACGATCGACCGGACGAAAAAAGAGACGGCCATCGACATCCCCAAGGCCGAGCCGGCCAACGAGACGCTGGACATCCTCGTCGAGGGAATGGGCCGGATCAATTTCGGCCCCCGCCTCATCGACCGCAAGGGCATCACCGAGCGGGTGACCCTGAACAACATGACGCTCATGTCCTGGGACGTCCATAGCCTGCCCATGGGCGAAGACGATTTGCGCCAATTGAAATTCGGCGGGAGGCCGGCCGACCGGCCGGCCAATTTCTTCCGAGGCGGCTTCGAGCTCCAGGACACGGGCGACACCTACCTGGACATGACCGGCTGGAAGAAAGGGGTCGTCTGGGTCAACGGACACAACCTCGGACGTTACTGGGAGATCGGGCCCCAGAAGCGGCTTTACTGCCCGGCTCCCTTCCTGAAGAGGGGCAGGAACGAGATCGTCGTCTTCGACTTGCACATCCTCCGGCCGGCGCCGGTCCGCGGCATCACGACCTTGGAATAGCTCCATCCCTCGGAGGGGTGGGGGGGCCCGGCGTTCGTCCGCCCGGACCGCGGGATCCCGGTCTAAAGCATGTACCGGATACCCGTCGTCAGCGAGAAGCCCGGGGCGCCGTAGCCCCAGACCTGCTCGTAACGGGCGCCGAGGATGTTGTCGAAACGGGCGAAGAGCTCGAACCGGGGGCCAAGGGACGTCGACAGGATGGCGCCGAGAAGGACATAGCCGGGGAGCCGGACGGTCTGGTAGGGATATGCGCTGAAATCCCGGTCGAGCCGGCTAGCGACGTAGAGGGACGTCACCGTAAGATCAAACCGGCCGGCGAGGCGCGCGCCGATGTCGGCGGAGAATTTGTCGCGAGGCCGCCGGAGGAGGTCCATCCCGGTGTCCTCGTCCCTGGCCGTGAGCCGCGTGTAGGAGGCCCCCAGACGGACTCCTGCGCCAAGCCGTGTTGTAGCCGAGGCCTCGAGGCCGCGCGTCCGGGCCCGGCCGATGTTGATATAGCCGATCGCGAAGTCGAAATCGACGAGGTCCCGGAAGACGTTCTCAAACCAGGTCAGACCGAACGTGAAACGCTCCTTCATAACGCTCTGCTCGAAGCCCGCGTCCCAGCCCGCGGCCCGCTCTGGCCGCAGGGCCGGGTTGCCCACCGGCCCCCAGGAAGTCTCCGGCGCGAACAGCTGGTAAAGGGAGGGCGACTTGAAGCCGGTGCCGAAGGAAGCCTTGAGTTTCGTCCCCGTCGCGGTGATGAGGTACGCCGGGGCGACGCGGAACGTCACCGCCGCCCCCGCCCGGCTGTGGCGGTCGGCCCGGACTCCGGCCGTAACGAAAAACCGCTCGCCGCATTCCCATCGGTCCAGGAGATAGACGCCGGCCGACCCGGCCCGGACGGACGGGAAGCGGGATTCGACGGCCCCCCAAGCGCTTTCCGAGACGTAATCGGAACGCCCTCTTTCTTCCTCGAGCTCGAGGCCGGCCGTGAGCGTATGCGACGGATGGAGGAAAAAATTGTTCTGCCAGTCGATCTTGAAAATATCGCTCCGGTAAAGACCCTTCTCCCGGTCCTGGGGATGGGCTTCGTCGACCAGGTTCCTATTCTCGCGCTGGGCGCCCAGCCAGGAGATGGAGAGGGCCTGCTCCCAGCGGCCGCCCGCGGCCAGGCCGCGATACTGCCCGCGGACGAGAAGGGTCCCGTAATCCTGGCGGCTGTTCGGGTCGTCCCCTCCGGGCCCGCCGAAGTTGTCGAGTTCGGTCCTTGCTTCCACGGCCTTGACCGTCAAGGTCAGGCTCTCTGTCGGCCGGAGAGAATAGCCGAACCGGGCGGCGAGAGACAGGTTGCGGTAGCCGTCCTTTTCGATGTTGCCCGGATAAGCGGACGAGGCCGCCGATATGCCCGCTGTCCGTTCGTGAAAAAGGGAAAGCGCGTAATCCGCCTTCCGGCCCGAACCCGAGAGCCCAAGGTTGGAAGTGAGAGCTTGGCGCGTGCCAGCCGACGAGGCCAGCGTCAGGCAGGGCTTGCCATGGCCGGCCCGGGTGATGATGTTGACGACGCCGCCGAGCGCGTCCGAACCGTAGAGAAGTCCCTGCGGGCCGCGGAGGATCTCGACCCGCTCGACCTGGTTGAGGGACAAATGGGCCAGGTCGTACGAACGCGAGGGGTTGATCGGGTCGTTGAGTTCGAGTCCGTCGAGAAGGAACAGCGTGTGCTCGCTGTTGGCCCCGCGAATGGAAACAGACGCCGTCGCTCCCGGGCCGCCGTTTTGGAGGGTCGATAGACCGAGGACATCCTCCAGCGCCTCGAGGACATAGGCCTTGTGGCTGCGGGCCAGCTCCTCGCCCGTGATGACCGTCAGAGAACTTCCGACCTTCTTCTCCGGGGTCTCCAGTCGCGTGGCCGTGACGACGATGTCGCGCTTCAAGGCCGACCCGATTTTGTCCTGGGGGTCACCGGCCTGAAGGCTGGCCGGGATGAGCGCGAGGAGGCCGGCGAAGGCGAACGTTCGTCTGTTCATGGCAGGAGCTCCGCAGCCGCCCCCGCCGCTTTGAGTTTCCCGTCTTCCACCCGAAGACCGGTCGACCCTGGCTTACGGAAGGTCTCCTGACTCCCGGATCGCTCTCCTCCCAAGCCTTCCAGCCTCACGGCCGTGGCGTCTCTTGGGATTCGTCCCCGGTTACAGTAGCGGGGGCTGTGTCCGCATCCGACGGACTTCCCTTCGAATAAGCCGAAAGAATTTTAATATAAAAAACAGATGGGGTCAAACCTACCTTTTACACCCTTCTTGACCCGAAAAGTGTAAAAGGTAGGTTTGACCCCTTCTTGGGTTTGACCCCCTCCGGTTGCCTGGCCTCCCCCGCTATGCTATAAGTATCCGTCTGGCGAACGTGCTAAATCCATTGCGGAGTCATTCCTCATGGTCAAAGAGACGAAAAGGATACTGATGACCGGCGCCGCCGGACAGATCGGCTCCGAGCTGGCCCAAGCACTGCGGAAAAAGCACGGCGCCGACAATGTCATCGTCACCGACATCTTCCGGCCCCCGGCCGATCTGGCCGAGGCCGGTCCCTTCGAATTGCTCGACGTCACGGACCGCCGGGCCTTGGATGGTCTTATCGAAAAACATGCCGTCGACACGGTCTATCACCTGGCCGCCCTGCTCTCGGCGACGGGCGAAAAAAAACCCCAAAAAGCCTGGGATGTCAATATGAACGGGCTCTATAACGTCCTTGAAACAGCCCGCGAGCGAGGCCTCGTCAGGATCTTCTCGCCGAGCTCTATCGCGGTCTTCGGCCCGGCGACACCCCGGAAAAAAACGCCGCAGGACACCGTCCTCGACCCGACGACTATGTACGGAGTAACCAAGGTCGCCGGCGAGCTCCTCTGCGATTACTACGTCAGGAAATACGGGCTCGACGTCCGGGGCTGCCGCTATCCCGGCATCATCAGCCACCAGACCCTTCCCGGCGGCGGCACCACGGATTACGCCGTGGCCATTTATTATGAGGCCGTCAAGGACGGCCGCTACACCTGTTTCCTCCGCAAAGACACCCGGCTCCCGATGATGTACATGCCCGATTGTCTCAAGGCCACGCTCGACCTCATGGAAGCGGACTTTGGGAGGCTCAAGCACCATTCGAATTTCAACGTGACGGCCATGAGCTTCTCGGCCGGCGAGCTGGCCGCCGAGATCCGCAAGCATATTCCGGCTTTCGAATGCCGCTACGAGCCGGATTTTCGCCAGGCCATCGCCGATTCCTGGCCGGCCTCGATCGACGATTCCGCGGCCCGCGAGGAATGGGGTTGGAAGCCGGATTACGACCTGGCCACGATGACAGCCGACATGCTCGCCGCCCTCAAAAAACGGCGGGCTGCGGGCACCCTGAACTTCTGAATTCCCTTATTTTGCCTTGGCCTTGGCCAGCTTGTCCGCAAGGAAATTCGGCAGGGCGAAGGCCGACCGGAAGACTGCGGGGTTGAAATAGCGCAGCCCGTCGGGGATGTAGAGCGTCCTGATCTTGGCCGGATCCACCTCGTCCGACAGGAAGTTGTAGCACCACATCCCGACGGGGTACGTCGGGACGGGGCCGAGGTAGAGAGGGGAATGGCGGAAGATCTTCTTCAGGAAAACGCTTTTCCTCGCGTGGGAGTCCAGGTGCAGCATGAGCGAGCCCGCCTGCGCGGCGATGATGCCGCCCGGATTGAGCTTGGACTTGAGCTTCCTGTAGAACGCCTCCTGGTGGAGGACCGTGGACGGGCCGACCGGGTCCGATGAATCGACCAGGATGACATCGAACGTCTCCCGGACCTTGTCGATGAAGACGTTGCCGTCGGCGACGACGAGCTCGGCCCGGCCATCCCTGAACGTCTTCCTCAGCCAGGGGAAGTGATCGCGGCAGGCCTCGATGACCTGGCCGTCGATCTCGACGAGCCACGCTTTTTTGACCGGGTGCTTGATGACCTCGCGGAGCGCCCCGCCGTCTCCCCCGCCGATGATGAGGACTTTCGCGGGCCGCGGGTGCGAGGCCATGGCCGGATGGACGAGCATTTCGTGGTAGTAGAACTCGTCCCGCTCGGTCGTCTGGACGAGCCCGTCGAGGAGGAGCACGCGGCCGTAGTCCTTATTGCGGATGATCTCGATCCGCTGGAACTTCGATTTCCCTTCATACAGAACGTCCTTGACAGTAAAGAATATCCCGGAGGCGCGGGTCTGGTATTCCCGGGCCTCGGTCTTTTTCGCGTTGAGTGCTTTAGCCATTCTCATGGGCTTTCTTCCTTCTCCTGGAAATCATAGCTAATTGCTTGGCCTTCCGGGCGGCCCGCTCATCATAGCATATCTTCAGCGCTGGGAGCCTCCGGTTTTACATTTTAGGGTTCAAAATCGCGAATTAGGCCCTTAAAAGACCTATTTTTTTGACTATTATTATTATTTTCTAGGAGTTGCCTTAGCCAAGGCATTAATAGAGTTTGTCGAGCTTGATGCCGCGGTAGTATTTCTTGAGGATGTCCTGGTATTTGCTGCCGGCCAAGGCCATACCGTAGGCGCCGACCTGACAGAGGCCGACGCCGTGGCCCCAGCCGCGGCCCGAGAACGTGAACGTATCGACGCGTCCCGCCTCGTCGTAGGACCGGTCCACGACGAACAGCGTGTCGCGCAGACCCAGCGCGGCCCGGATCTGGAACCCGTGGACCGTCGTGCTGTTGTCCTTCCCGGTGACGACGAGCTCGGTAACCCGGCCCGACGTGCCCCGCGACTTGAGGTCGATATCGACGAGGCCGCCGATCGGATACGACTGGTTGATCAGGGTTTCGAGCTCCTGGCGCGTTTTCCGGACTTGCCAGCGGTTGAACCGCGAGAACCGGTCTAGGGAGTTCGAGTTCGGCGGGTAGAAGACCTCCAGATAGGCGACCTGGCCCTCACGCTCGAGCCAGCGGATATTCTCGCCGCCGAGAAGCGTCAATTTCGTGGCGAAAGTCGTCGCCCCTTCGACCGTCCGGAGCAGCCGGACATGGTTGGAAAGGGCGAGCGTTTTCCGTTCGAAATCCTGGCCGACTTCGATCGTACCCTTCCCCGCCGCCCGGAACGTCCCGGAAAGGAAGAAATCCTTCTGGTCCTTGACGATACGGGCCAGGGCCATGGCCAATTCGGCCCGGCTGACGGCCCTGAGGGGGTCACCCGAGCGCACGGAGGCCGGGACAAGCCCCGATTGCATACAATAGGCCATGGGCCCGCGGTCCCTGCCCTGGACCTGGGGGACATCCTTAAGGATAAAATCCACCTCGCCCGGCAGAAGCAGTTTTTCGATCCGTTCCTGCCAGCCGAAGGCCTCGACGAGGAGACGGGCCAGGCCGGTGAAATCCAGGGCCGAGGAATCGGGGACGAATCCCTGTTCCTTGACGCCCAGGAGCCGGCGCGTGTCCTTGATCCACTCGACGGCCTCGTCAAAGGACACCTCCAGCCGGAAATCCAGGGGCTCGGCGCCCATGGGAATGACACCCAGGCCGAGAAGGAGGGCCACGTCGAGGCTGGCGTTCCGGCCGTCGATGGTGATGGGCGCGACCGGGGTCTTGGCCTCGATCTGCCATTCCGGCTGCTTCTCGAGGGTGCATTCGACGCTCTTGAGGTAGGGAGCGGGGCGGCCGGCGAAGACGTTCTCGACGTCCTCGGTCTTGCCGCCGCAGGTGCTCGTATAGAGGGCGTTGATCAGCTCGCCTCGATAGCGCATGACCTCGCCCTTGGTCTCATCGACGGCCCGGTTGCTCAGGGGGTGCTCGGACGACATCCCCATGTAGAGCTGGGACCGCGGCGTGTTGACGAGGTCGAAGCCGAATTGCTTGTACTGACCCATATTCTTTAAGGCGTATGTCCGTGCGGCTATCGCTTGGGCCTTGAGCGCCTCGAGGGCATTGAACTGGCCGGGCGAGAGCTCGCCGGGAACGACGCTCTTCAGATAGTCCTCGAGGTTGACGACGTTGGTGAGAACGATCCCCTTCCGGTTCCCTTTCATGATCAGGAAGCCCCGATAGCTCCGCCCGTTAAGGCTGAGAAAGCTCTGAGGGTTGCCGGGGATGAAGTAGGTGGTCGATTCCCGGCCGAGGGGCTTGAGTTCGTCGGCGATAAGCATCCAGGTCGACTGGGTCCCCGCCTCCGTAATGTCCTCGCGGTCGATCCAGACGTCCTTCAGGCCAGCCGCGTTGAGCTCGGCCATCTTGGACAGGGCATCGCCCCGGGTCAGGAAATCGCCGAGCTTGACCTCGAAAACGCCGGCGGCGTCCGCTTGGGCGTCTTCGGCAACATAGACTTTGCCGCCGATCCTGCTCTTGAAGCCGGCGGCCAGGAGGTTCGCCTCTTCCCGCTCTTTGGCGTGGGCCAGGAGGATGACGTACTTCTCCGTGATCTTCTCCGCCCCCCCCTTGATCTGGACTTCGTCCGCATCATCGGCGATCAGCTTGTAGCCCGTGTCAACCTCGTAGATCTTCATGCCCGAGGAGGAGCGGATACGGATGTCGGGGAGGTTCGTGCCCAGGCCGATAGTGATGACCGGCTTGGGGATCATGAAGCCGTGGAAGAAAGCCCCTTCGGTCCCGAATTCGACAGGGGTTCCCCCGAAGAAAAGGAAGGCGGCGACCGGGATAAAAAGGTACTTACTTTTATGAAACTTCATAGGGAACCCGCTGACTTTAGGGACAGGTCTATGCTAGCGGATGCGTGCGGGGTTGTCAAGTGAATATTCTAGATGTGCTACATCGTCACGCAACTGCCACAATGGCTTGTATTTAGTAGTATTTTTTCATCTGGTTCGCCGCTCTGCTGCCGACGGGAACGGCTCCGAATTCCGCCGCCCAATCGACCGACCCGCTCTTGCCGGGAAGCAGCTTGACCCTAATCGCAAGGCCCTCGCTTTTTGTCTCGATTACCGAAGCGCCGGGGCAGTCGAACTTGTCCAAACGATACCCCTCGGGCTCGGTCAGGAATAGCTCGTAGGGGTCGCCGGCGATGACGCGGCTCCTCCCGGAGAGCCTTCCCTCCGCCCATCGAACATCCTCAAGATCCACTCCGCCACAGGTGACATGCCGGCTTGAGGCGATGACCTGAGGATGGGGCTGTCTTTCCCGTATGGCCATGGCTTGCGACCTGAAGACCGGATCGAGCGGGCCCGGGGCGAACGACCCGGTAAAGCTTCCCAGAACCTTCCGTGTCCAGAACTCGAAGACGAAGTATTCTTTCCCGGGATCAAGACCGAGGTCGGCGAATCGGATCTCCCGGACGGACTCGCCCGTCCGGCCGAGGACCATCCAGTCCTCGAAGGGCCGGGCGATCTCGAGAAGGAAGAGGTCGCAGGTCGGCTGGAGCGAGGCATCGAAAACCCGGGAGCCGGAGCCGCTGACCTCGGCGCCGACGCGGCCAAGCTCGGCGGAGCGGGACGGGTCGATGTCGAAGATCTGGCCGGGCACTGTCCAGAGCACGGGCGCCGCCCGGCGGGCGGGTTCGACAGCCCCCGTCCGGTAGAGCTCCGGCTTGTCGGTCAGAAGGAGGATGGACCCGGTGAGAGAGGTCACGAGGGTCGATTTGTAGCGGTCCTCATTGAGTTCGATGTGGTCCGGGTCGTTCCGCCAGACGATGTTGTTCCAGGAGTTGAACTGGGCCATGCCGGCATAGGAAAAGCCGTCCGTCCCTATCCGGCAGCCGTCGAGGAGGCCGATGAGCTCGGGGCGGATGCCCCAACAGCCGAGAAGGAAAAGATCCCGGCCGATCTCCCGGCGGATCGCCTCGACGTAGCCCCTGTAGGCGGCGACGAGATCGCTCTTCGCCCTCGCGAAATAGCCGGCATGGGCATTGTAGCCCTCGTAGCGAAGGTGGCGCAGGGCGTCGACCTTATAGTATTCCCAGCCCATCTCCCGTAAGCCGCGGTACACCGGCCTGACGACCGCGTCGACCGCTTCCGACTTCGAGGCATCGAGGCTGAACTCGATCCAGCTGCCGCGGGCGGGGCGCCCCGCCTCGTCGGTCACGAACCAGTCGGCGTGCGAGGCGGCGAAATCGGCCTGTTTGAAAGCGACGTTGGTCCAGATGCCCGGCTTCAAGCCCTTGCTCTTGATATAGCGCGGCAGGAATCCCAACCCTCGCGGAAACTTGGCGTTCGCTTCGAGCCAGAGCTCCGGCAAACCCTCCCCGCGCTGATAGCCGTCATCGATCTGGAGGTATTCGTAGCCGAACGGAAGGAGAACGGCGGAGAGCGTATCGGCCGTCTCCACGATGTCCCTTTCCGTCACCTTGTCGTAAAACGCGAACCAGGAGATCCATCCGGCGACGGGATGCGGCCAGATCTTGTAGGTCCACGGTTCGAAGAACTCGAGGCCCCGGTGGGCCTGGTAGAACCGGGGCCGGAAACGAAGGACAATCTCGCCGCCCTCGGCCTCGAAGCCGTATGGCCGGATCCCCGGCTCTTCCCCGAGCGGCCTGACCGAAGCCCGCGGCCCGGCGTCGACCGAAAACGCCCAGTCCCTGCCCCGGTCGTAGACGGCCCGGTTGAGCAGGCTGCGGCTCGCGCCGGAAACGTGCCGGACCATGATCAGACCACGGTCGCGGCGGTCGGCTTCGCAAGGGAACGACTCGGGGCCGCCGAAGAGAGTGCCTTGGAGCCGGACCTTGCCGCCCCTTCCGCGGGGGGTCAGAAGGATCACCTGGCTGACGGCATCCCCCGATCGAAAGACGTTGATCTTGGCCTCGACTTCTGACTCGACCCCGGATATCTCACCCGTGAATATCTCCCGGCCATCGTAGTGGACACGTAGCTTGTCCCCTTTGATGGAAATCCGGGCGGCTTCGTTCGGCGGCGCCGCCGAGGCCTGTCCCCTCCTGCTACAAGATGCCAGGACCGCAGCCGACACCAAGACCGCCACGATAGCGATCACGGACGCCCTTGTCCTTTTATCTGTCAGGCGTTTTTTCATCGGTCTCTCCTCACTTCTGGATGGGCGTCCCGGGAATCGCCGCCGCGCACTCGGTACAGGCTATTTTACCCCGTGCCCCGAGTTGATGACAACGCGAAAGGAATTCGCGGCGGGGAATGTGATAGAATTCCGGGAAGCTCATTGACGGAGATCGGACCATGAAAAAAGCTCTTCTCACGGCCCTCGCGGGCTTGTGCCTCCTCCTGACCGGGCTTCCCAGTCCCGGTCCTATTATGACCGGGGCCGGGCTTCCCAACGGCTTTGCAGTACCGGTGCTGGAAACCGGCAGTCCCGGTCCCGGCAAGGCCGGGTTGGCCGAAGTCGAGAGCCTGTCCCAGCTCTTCGGGCCGGGCAAGGCCGTCCTCGACCTCGACGGAGACGGATTCCCGGAAAAACCGGCCGTCACCATCATCATCCCCGACAAGCCGACGGCCCGCGAGGTCGCCCTGGCGGCCGACATCGCCGCCCGGGTCAATTTCGAGAGTTTGGCCGTCGACTTCGGGCTCGTCCGGCGGGAATCGGAGATCGCCGCCCGGCAGCCGGTCCCGTTCCCGATCCTCATCGGCAACAACCTGGCCTGGGTCCGGGAAGCTTTGAAAGAGCGCCGGCTCGACCCCGTCTCGCTCGGCCCGAACCGGGGCATGGTGTTCCTGTTTTCCCGGAAAAGCCAGCTCGGCATCGCCTGCGTCGCCGGATCGGACGAGGCCCTCCTCCGGACCGGACGGGCCTTTTTCCTACGCTGGCCGTATTTCTGGGAGGTCTGGGGCCGAGAGACCGGGGCCACCTACATGAATCTCGAGAACGACCTGTCCGCATTCCTCGCCGCGGCGGGGATCAAGTCCCAAAAGACGGTCATCCGGGAAGCGCTTTACGTATTCCCCGCCGATCCCGGTTTATCGGACGGCCTCCGGGCCCTATCCTTCGACCAGGGCCAGATCGAGAACCTCGGAGTCGAGATCCACTTCGCGGCGGACGGCGACAGGAAAAAAGCCCAGGACGCCCTGATGCTCCTCGAGCGTCAGCAGCTCCAAGGCGTCCGGACCGACGTCCTTTCCTACCCGGCTTGCGCCGCCCTGACCTTCGAACTCCGTTTCGGCGACGCGAAGTCGCAGGTCGTCCTGACGAGGACGGGCGCGACCAAGAGGCTCCTGACGCCCGGTTTCAAGGAGCGGCCCGGCGCCGAAGCGACGGGCCGGGAGTTCGACCTCCTCGGCTTTTATTCCACCAAGGGCGTCTATTCCGACCAGGACAGGGACGGGGTCGTCGACGCGGTCGACTCATCAATCGTCATCCCCGACGACTCCGAGTGCGGGAAGATCGCCGAGCTCTCGAGCCGGCTCGTCCTGGCCACGGCCGGGGCCTCGTTCCCCCTCGTCCAGTTGCAGGCCGAGGTCGAGAGCCGGAAGGCCTTGACCGCCCCGATCCTCGTCGGGGACAACGCCCTGACGCTCGACCTCATCAAGTCCGGGAAGTTGAAACTCCCGGCCCTCGACGGCGCCGCGGGACTGATCAAGGTCGTCCCCAAGGCTTTCGGCAAGTCCTCGGCCCTCGTCGTCCACGCTCAAAGTCCCCGAGGACTTGATAAGACCCTATCCTACCTGGCCCGGACATTCCCTTATTTCGCGGAATATGGCGATGGAAACCCCCAACTGGCCGACCTCGCCGCGGACATCGACAAGTTCCTGCGCGGGGAGAAGGGGGGCGCGGAGGCGTTCCTCATGAACGCGATCGAGAGAACGGCGGCCGAGCTCAAGGGACGGGACCTCGAATCCGTCGACGCCGAGCTCGTCCTGCCCGGGCCGAACGGACCCTTCGAGGCGGCCGTCCGCGATAGCCTGCGGACCGCGGCCGGAAACGCCGCGGTCTCGGTCAAGGCCTCGACGCTCAAGGAAGGCCGGACGGTCTTCGAAAAATCGAAAGAGTTCACCTGGGAGGTCGACGACGCCCTCGCCCTGATCCGGGAAAAGGTCGGCGGTCTCGCCGGCACGGCGGGGACGGACATATCCCTCAAGGTCAGTCTGGGGGTCAGCGAATCGCCGGGCGTCCGGGAGAAAGTCCTCGGGGAAGTCGGGAAGGTCCTCCGCGCGGCCGGACACGCCGCGGCCGAGGCGGAGGTCGTTTCCGCCTACAAGCCCGGATATTTCTGGCTCGTCGAGAAGATCCTGCCTGCCCTCAAGGGGAAAGGGGTCCACCACCTGGCCATCAAGTTCGCCGAGGAACGGGAGGACTTCGCCCGGCCCAAGCGCGCTTATGCCGAGCCGAGCCGGTGGCTCCAGGAACTCTACCCCGTGGACGAGATCCTGGCCCGCGAGCTGGCCATCCCCCTCGACCGGATCGAGTTCGAGGTCATGAGGCCGGGTGGGCCAGTTTACGAGATCAGGGCTTACGACGACAGGAACGCTATCCTGCTCGACCGGGACTTCACGCCGCGGACGAGGGACATTCCCCTTTCGAACGTCCTCCCGGAATGGGGGACCGCCAAGGTCACCTGCGGCTGGCTTCGCATCGAGGCCCGCGGGTCCGTCGTCTGCGATCTCCCGCTCGAGACCGACCTCGAAAAATTCTGGGGCTTTTATCAGGAGGATGTCCTGAAGGCAGTCGTCGGCCACATCCGGAAAAAGACGGGCGAGGAACCGACGTTCTCCAAGCAGCCCTATTTCAAACGGCTTCTCGTCGACGTCCAGGCGAGCGAACCGGACTTTCGGATCGGCCTCGACGAGGAGATCATCTCGTCCCTCGAGGCGCTCCACGACGAGATCTATTTCGACACGCTCGACCTCCTGCGGGGCATCACCCGATTCGATCCGGAAGACAAGGACCTGCCGGCCGACACCTCCCGGTCTTCGGCCCCGGGCAACGTCCTGCCGTCCCTTCATCCCTCGCTCGAAGGCGGGCCGCCCCGGGCCAGGGTCGTCCTCGAGGACTGGCCGGCGGCCGTTCCTCAAATGACCGTCCGCTGGAAGGAGAAGGGGCACGAAGAGGTCTCGCGGAAGATCGTCTTCCCGACGCTCAAGCCCAAGGAGACGAGGACGACGGAACTCGTCTACGACGGCCGTGCCGATCGCATCGCCAATATCGTAGTCGAGACCGACTGGGAGAAGGAGGCCGACTACCTGGCCCTCATCGACATCGCGAGCTCCTGGCGCACGCTCTCCGCCGCCGGAGCCTTGGCCGACCCCTTCGGCTTCCCGAAGGTCGATGGCATCACGCTCCGGCTCCTCTGCCAGACCCTGGAAAAGGACGAGGATCTCAAGGTCGTCCCGCCGCCGGTGGAAGCCCCCTCCCCGCCCCTTCCCCTTGGACCGAAGGAGGCCCTCGTGACGACGCGGGAGATCATCTCGCCCGTCATGGCCCGGGACCTCATCCACCGGTTGTCCGCGTTCCAGGCCGTCCGGAACTACGTGGGTGGAAGATCGTACGAAGGCCGGGACGTGCCCGTCCTCGAACTTTTCCTGCCGTTCGAAAAATACGTCTCCCTGCCGCGTTTGGTCACTTTCAAGCCGACTCTCCAGGTCGTCGCCCGGCAGCACGCCAACGAGGTCTCTTCGACCAATTACCTCCTGCGCTTCGCCGAACTCGTCGCCCGGGACCCCGCCTACCGGGAGGCGCTCAAGAAGATGAACTTCGTGCTCCAGCCCCTGGAGAATCCGGATGGGGCCGAGGCGGCCTACGAGATGCAGAAGAACGAGCCCTTCCATAGCCTGCACGCCGGCCGCTACGGGTCCCTGGGCGTGGACATCGGCTACCAGGCCGGGACCAAGCCTCTCCTGCCCGAAGCAGCCGTCCGGACGAAGCTTTATGAAAAATGGTCTCCCGATATTTTCCTCAACCTCCACGGCTACCCTTCCCACGAATGGGTCCAGCCGTTCTCCAACTACTCGCCTTACCTTTTCCGGGACTACCGGATACCGAAGGGCTGGTTCACCTACTTCAAGACCCTCCGCCTTCCCCTCTACGCCGAGCACAAAGCGGCCGGGGACGCCCTTATGAAGCTCATCGCCATGGAACTCCAGGGGGACGCCGAGTTCGCCGCGTCGAACAGGAAATTCTACGACCGGTACGAGCGCTGGGCCGCCCGCTGGGCCCCCCACATGAACGCCCTCGAGACGGCCGACGGGGTCAACATCTACGCCAAGCGCCGGGGCCCCTCGGAGAACAGGCTGACGCCCCGGGCGCAGACGACCTTCGTCGAGCAAACGCCCGAGGTCATGGACGAGACGGCGACCGGGGATTGGCTCGACTTCCTCTGCCTGCAGGGCCTGGCCTATCTCCGGGCCCACGTCAAGTACCTCGACCGGACCGGATTTGAGGTCGTCCGGATCGAAGAGGAGGGACGCAACCGGACCCGGCTGACCTTCGTCCGGGGCCGGCCGGGCAACCCGGAGAAAGTTGTTTATTCCGGCCGGAATTGATAAGATAAGGACGGCGCCAAGGGACGAAGCCGGGCATCGATGGAAGCGCAGACCAATCTCCTCATCATCTCCGACGATTTCTCGCTCTACGAGACCATCAAGAAGGCGCCCGTGGCCGTCGACTTCAACGTCTTCTTCTCGCAGACCGATGACGACTACCTGACCGTCGTCCGGGAGAACGGGATCCGCGTCGTCCTGGTCGACTCCGGCGACTCGCTCGCCGCCGGGCTCCTGGTCATGAAGAAGATCAAGAGATCCGATGCCCTGATCGACGTCCTCGTCGGCGGCGAGCCCGCCGGTCAAGAGGCCGTCCTCGACATGGTGCACGCGGGAGCGACCGATTTTATCCCCAAGCCGTTCGAGCGGGATATCCTCCAGGAGGTCCTCCGCCGGATCTCCCGGAAACGGGAGCTCCGCCGGGAGACCCTGCACCTTGAAAAGAAGCTCGAGCGGAAATACGTTTTCCGTGGTCTGATCAGCCGCAACCCCTACATGCTCGAGATCTTCGGCCTCATCGAGAACATCGCCAAGTACTTCTCGAGCGCCCTCGTCACCGGCGAGACCGGGACCGGCAAGGAGGTCGTCGCCCGGGCCATCCACGGGTTGAGCCCGTTCGCGGGGAAACCCCTGGTCATTTGCGACTGCGCCTCCATCCCCGAGAACCTCTTCGAGTCCGAGCTCTTCGGTTATAAGAAGGGCGCCTTCACCGGGGCCGACAAAGACAAGTGCGGCATGTTCGACGAGGCCGACGGCGGGGTCATCTTCCTCGACGAGATCGCCGAGATCCCCGTGGCCGTGCAGGCCAAGCTCCTGCGGGTCCTGGAGAACCACGAGTTCCGGCCCCTGGGCGCCAACGAGACGACCGCCGTCGAGGTCCGGGTCCTGGCGGCCACGAACCGGGACCTGGCCGAGATGGTCGGGGCCGGGACGTTCCGCGAGGATCTCTTCCACCGCTTGAACAAGGTCACCATCGACCTCCCCCCCCTCAGGGAACGGCTGGAGGACATCCCTCTGCTCGTCCGCCATTTCCTCCAGGGCGCGAGCCGGAATTTTTCGAAGAACGTGCGCGGCGTCTCGCGCGAAGTCCAGAAGCTCTTCCTCAAGTACGGCTGGCCGGGCAACGTCCGCGAGCTTGCCAACGTCCTGGAAAGCGCGGCCATGCTCTGCAAGAAGGACTTCATCGACGTCGCCAACCTGCCCAAATACCTCCGCGATTACATCCCGCCGCAGGGCGCGATCGCCTTCGCCGGCCGCGGCCACCTGTCCTCGCTCGACGACCTGGAGAAGGACTACATCGTCTATCTCCTGAAGGTGGCTAAGGGGAACCTGCGCCAGACGGCCAAGATCCTGGGCATCTCGCGGACGACGCTCTACAACAAGCTGGCCAAGTACAAGATCCGGAACTGAGGGACGCCGGCCGTCGTCAGGCGGCCTTCACGGCGGTCTTCTTCGCGCTCTTGTCCTGATACATCTTTTTGTCGGCCGAGATGAGGAGTTCGGCCAAGGAGCACGGCTTGTCCGGATCATAGCGGGCGGTCCCCAGGCTGAAGGAGATGGAATAGGCTTGCCCCTGGCGGGAGTTTCGCGCCGCGATCTTTTCCCGGAGCCTGCGGGCGAGGCCTGCAGCCTTCCCCTCGGCGACGTCGATGGCCAGGACGGCGAACTCGTCCCCGCCGAGGCGGGCGATGATGTCGGAATCGCGGAAGGCATCCCGGAGGATGGCTGCGGCCTCGACAAGGACGGCGTCCCCTTCGTCATGACCATAGGTGTCGTTGATCATTTTCAGGTCGTCGAGATCGGCATAGAAGATGGACATCTCCTTCTTCGTCCGATGGGCGACCTTGATCTGTTGCTCGGCCAGGGTCATGAAGCCGCGGCGGTTGTAGACCTTCGTCAGCTCGTCGATGAGCGACAGGTCCCGCAGCTCGTTCTCCGTCCGCGTCCGGTGGATGGCGATGGCGTACAGAGTGGCCAGGCGTTCGACCGCTTTAAGATCCCTCTCCACATAGGGGTTTTCCGCGTTGGCGACGACGATCAGCCCGACGATGCCGCCCGACATGACCGCGGGAACGGCCAGGAACTGGCGGACGGGGAAATGCCACGGGGGCATTCCGGAGAAACGCGGGTCCAAGCTGGTGACGTTCGTCACGATGGGCTTGAGTTTCTCGAGGACCCAGCGCCACATCCCCGAGGCCTCGTGGGGATCCCCGCCGTTCGTGGAATGCCCGGCGAGCAGGTCCCGGGCGTCGGGAGTCAGTGCCACGGGGACGAGCCGCCCTGTTCTCTCGTCGACGTGCCCGACGAACGCGGTGGCGCTCGCGGTCAGCCGGCGGGCGTGCTCCAGGACGACGGAGGACATCTCCTCGATCGGCGTCGGGGACAGCAACCGTTCGGAAACGTCGCTCACCGAAGCCTGCAAACGCACGCCCCAAGAGTGGTCTTCCTCCATCTGCTTTTTCCGGGAGATGTCTTCAATGACCCCATCGTAGAACAGGGCGTTCCCCCGGGAATCCTTGGCCGCCCGGGAAGAATCCTTGGCCCAAAAAAGCGTGCCGTTGCTCCGCCGGAGCTGGGTTTCGAAGATCTCGACCATGGAGCTCGAATCGAGGACGGCCTGCCAGCTGTCCTTGTCGGCCTGGTCGTGGTGGATGTCCCAGAAATTCACCGCCTTGAGCGCGGCCACGTCCGGATAGCCGAGCATGCGGGCCAGGGTCGGCGTGGCGTCGAGGATCTGCCCCTGGGGCGTCGTTCTGTAGAGGCCCAGGGGATAGCTGAAGATCGTCCGCATCTTCTCTTCCCCTGCCGCTAAAGAGGCTTCGGCGTTGACGGCCCGGTCACGTTCTGTGTTCAACGCGAGTCCTACCTTGACGTTCACCAGGGCCAGACCCGAGATCTTGGCCAGGGCCAGGGCCAAGTTCAGGTCGTGTTCCCGTCGTTCAGGGTCGCCAAAGCCGACGACTTCGAGGATACCGAGGAGCTCCCGGTTATGGGCGATCTTGAGATAGACCGCCAGACGGTCATCGGTCCAGGCATAATCGGCGTTGAGCGCGATGATCCTGTCCCAGGGGGAACCTACGGGGCCGGGCCGTCCGGAAAAGGAATCGACGGGATGGAAGACGATTTCCTGCGGCAAGAGGAGGACGCGGAAAAGCTCGAGGATACCGGCCAGGGCCTCCTCCAAGCTCTTGACGTTGGTCACGGCCCCTAGGAGATGGCCTATCCGGGCGTAGTCGGACATCTGCTGCCGGATCGAGGTCATGTGGTCCGCGACGCCCTCCTTCTCCCGTTCCAAACGCCAGGAGAGGGCGATCTGGGCGAGGTTCAGCTTGAAATGCTCCAGCCCGGCGGGAAATGTCTCGTGCGGGAGCCGGAGGAAGCGGGCGAAGGACTTGAGTTCGCGGTCGATGTTGGGATGGACGCCCGTGTCCAGGAGGACCACTTTTTTCGCCAACTCGCGGAAATAAGCTTGGGCGGCCTTCCGGCCGGACGGCCAGCGCGTATCAACATGGGCTTCCCAGTCCCTGAGCCACCCCGGCAGGACGAGCAGCGCGCCATCCTGGAGGAAACGGTCGAGGACATCTTTATCGGCGATCCATTCGAAACACTGGCCCTTCTGGAAGAACCGGAAGGCCTCGCCAGGGCCAACTTCTTTCGCGGCCCGGGTCAAGCAGTAGCTGCCGACGAGGCAGACGGAACACCCGTCGTTACGGAAGGATCCTACGGCCTCGTCCAAGCCGTGCCATGTGGCTTCGATCTGGTCACAGTCGACCGGCAGAGTTTTAAATCGGACGTCCTGGAAATCCGGCGAGGATTTGATGGCCAGGATCTCCCGGTCGAAGTTCGCGCAGGCGATCAAAGAGAAATTACGGGCCATGTTCCGCGCTACCGTGATACCGAAAATATGTTCTATTTATGAACATATTGATTATAGCACTATTTATCATTCTAAATCAAGAGAAATATTACACTTGACAATTATTTGATGTCCTTATTCATTACATTGATATACTATTATAAATCCATATATATTGTCTAATTATTTTATATTCTATAAGTTACACAATTTTTGAGAGTCATACATATAAATTGGCTAAGCTTACATATTTTTTAAGACTAGTCCGAGCCTGTCAAGGTCCGAGCTTTCGTGTTGGAACTGGACTTCCGGTCCTGGCAAGACCGGGGCCCCGGCCGCCGTCGAGCTACCGAGAAAAATGGGCCCAAGAATTCTCTCGCCGGTGCTGAAGGTTGGCAAAGGCCGAACTTTCGATTAGAATATGCGTATTATCGAATTATCGCCACTCAGAAGAAATCGGAGGAAACCATGAAAAAAACAACCGCGTGGATCCTCGGCGCGGCCGTACTGATGACGCTCGCCGCCCTGCCCGGCTACGGGCAAACGGCCCAGGACGTTCTGAACAAGATGATCGACGCCATCGGCGGACGCAAGACCCTCGAGGCCATCCAGGACACGACCATCACGGGAACCGTCGAGATCACCAACCCCATGCCCATCACGGCGCCCATTACGATGTACCAGAAAGAGCCCGACAAGGTCCGCATGGACATCGACATCTCCGAGCTGGGGATAACCATCACCCAGGCGTACGACGGCAAGAAGGCCTGGTCCACGAATCCCCAGACCGGAGCCGCGGAGGAACTGCCCGATTACATGACCAAGGAATTCTCCCGCCAGGCCCTGGGCAATCAGGCTTTCCTCAACCCCCAGAAGCTCGGCATCACTTACGCCCTGAAGCCCAAGGCGACGATCGAGGGCAAGGATTATATCGTCCTCGAGCAGACCCTCTCGGACGGCCACAAGAACACTTTCTTCCTCGATCCGGACACGTACCTCCCCTACAAGCAGCAGGGAAAATCCATCGACCAGACCGGCGGCGAAGTGGACCAGGAGACTTTCCTGAGCAACTACCAGAAGGTGGGCGGCACGATGGTCGCCTTCTCGATGCGGGTCCTCCAGAATGGGACCGAAGCCCAGAAGGTGACCCTCGCCGGCGTCACTTACAATACCAAGCTCAACGACGCTCTTTTCATTATGAAGTGACGCCCCCGTTATCGGCGGGGATGTGGGGAGCGGGACGCCGCCGGGTCAGATCTGTCCAGGGCTCTTTTTTTCTTTGAGGTCCTCGATGTCGAGGACGCTGGCGTAGATCTCCGCTTCGGCCGCGAGATCCCCGTCCACGAAGGCCTTCCCTATCATTTTGCAGATCCGCCCCTTGCCCCGGGTCCATTCGACGTCCAGCCGGAGTTGATCGCCGGGAACGACCATCCGTTTGAACTTGGCCTTGTCGATCTTGCTCATGACGATGAATTTCCTCTCCGGGTCGGGGATGGAGCTGAAAAGGAGGATGGCGCCGGCCTGGGCCAAGGCTTCGATGATGAGGACCCCGGGCATGATCTTCCATTCCGGGAAATGGCCCTGAAAGAACTGTTCGTTGCAGGTCACGTTCTTCAGGGCGACGATGGTCTTGGCGGGGACGATATCGACGACGCGGTCGACGAGCAGGAAGGGGAAACGGTGGGGCAGGAATTTCGAGATCTGTTCTACCGAGATCATGATCAGGCCTCGCTGGTGTTTACTTCTTGGCCGGAGGGGCCGTCTTCAGGGCGTCGTACCGCCGCAGGATCTCGGCGGTCAGGTCGAGCGCCGGGCTCATGAACGCGACGCCTTTGCCCAGGTCGAAGATGATGTCGAGCGCTTTGTCTTTCCGGACTTGTTCGATGATGGGCAAGATCTCTCTCTGGAGCTGGTCCAGGGTCCTCGCCTGGAGCTCCTGCATGGCCCGGGCGGCATCCTCGGCCATCCGTTGCCGGTCCGTCTGTTTTTTCTGGATGTCGAGCTGGAGAGCCGTGACCGCCTCGGGGGTCAGGGTCAGCCGCTGCGTGCTCAGCCGGTTCTGGAGCTGCTTGATCTGATCGTCCAGCCCGGTGAGGCTCCCGGTATATTTCTTGTCCGCCGCCTGGAGCTGGGCCAGCACGCGCTTGCCTTCAACGGACTTATCGAGGATGTCCTGGGAATTGACCACCCCAAGCTTGCTCGCCTCCTGGGCGGGGACGAGCCCGGCGAGCCCGACGGCGGCCGCCGCGGCCAGCGTGATGATCCGAAGTTGTCTTCTCATGTCGAAACCTCCTGTCGGGGAATGGGGCCGGGCCCTAAAATGTCGTGCCCACGGCGAAACGAAAGGCGAAATCCGGATCGTTCGAACGGATCTTCTTGTTGTTATAGGAAAAGATCAGGCGGAAGGGCACTCTCAGGGCAGGGACGAAGAGCCGGGCCTCGAGGCCTAGCGAGGAGTACATGTCTTTGATCCTGAGCTTGTCGCTGTAGGGGATGGAATTCCCCAGGTCGTAGAAGGCGATGATATAAAGCGGGCCGCCGACGGGGACGATATACTCCGCGTTGAAGATCGCGGATTTTTCGCCGCCCAGGTTGTAGCCGTTCGCGTTCCTGGGCCCGATCGAGTAGACCTCGTAGCCGCGGATCGAGCGCTCGCCGCCGAGGAAGAACTTTTCCCAGTACGGGACCTCCGAGTCGTTCATCGCTTTGATGAACTGGTACTGGGCATGGAAACCGACGATATGGGCCTTGGGGCCGCGGCCGAAGATCGGGTGGTAGTAAGTGAACTCAATTTGGGGCTTGATGAGATCGATCTCGCCGCCGAGGAAGTTGCCGGAGTACTTCATGCTCAGCATGTACTGAGTGCCGCGCGTCGGCGTCAGCGGACTGTCGATCGTCGACCGAAAGATAGTCGGGGTGATCGAGCTCTGATAGAACGTGCCGGAACCGTAGATCGACGAAATCGTCATCCCTTCGGGATAGGTGACGCCGACCCTTTGGATGGTGTAGGTCAGGCTCGTCCGCCACATGCCGAAAAGCCTCGTCCCGAGGGTCAGGTCGATGCCCCTCGTTTTCTGCTTGTAAAGGCCGAGCGAGCTGTAGTCGATCTTCCGGTCGTAGATGTTGAAGCCCGCCGTGATGGGCTTGTCGAAAAGATACGGCTCGGAGAAACCGAAGGAGTAGTTCTTGACCAGCTTGCCCTGCTGGGCGGTGAGGTCCAGGGTTTCGCCGGCCCCGAGGAAGTTGACCGTGGAGTAGCTGAAAGCCACGAACGTGCCCTCGTAGCCGCTGTAGCCGGCGGTGAACTGGATGTTGTTCCGTTGCAATTCTTTGACGTTGACCAGGACGTCCATCTTGGTCGGGTCATTGGGGTCGGGCTTGAGGTCGGGGTCCTTTTCGAGGTCGACGAGCCCGAGCTGCTTGATCCGCAAGATGCTGTTCTTGAATACGCTCAGGCTGAAGCGGTCTCCCTCCCGGATCATCATCTCTCGCCGGATGACCTTGTCCTTGGTGTAGTTGTTGCCGCGAAAGTCGAGGCGGTTGAGGTAGGCGACCTCGCCTTCGATGATATTGAAGGTGACGTTGACGACCTTCCTCTTGGGATCGAGGTTCTCGACGGGAATGACCTGGATATAGAGGTAGCCCCCGTCCCGGTAGAGCTCCGAGATGTCGTCGACGCTCTTTTCCCGGGACTTGGTGCTGTAGACCTCCCCGGGCAGGAGCTTGACGATGGACTGGAGGAACTTGACGTTGATGGCCTTGTTACCCTCGACCTTGATCTCACCGACGCGGTAGAGATAGCCGGCAGTGACGGGGATGATGAGCCGCATCATCTTCTGCTTCTTGAACACGAGCGACCGTTTCTCGATCTCCTCGATCCGCGGTTGGCCGACGGCGGCCTCCATGTAGCCGTTCTCCTGGTATTTCTTCTTGATCAGGTCGACGTCTTCGGTGAGCTTGTTCTGCTTGTAGACGTCCTTGCCCAGGACCCAGTTGAACAGGCTGTGGGGCCGGTTGTCCTTCATCGACCACTTGAGCTCGCTCGGCAGGAGCTTGGTGTTGCCTTCGAATACGACGTCCGCGACCCGGACCTTAGGGCCCTCATCGATCTTGATCAGGACTTCCACCTCGTTCTTGCCCTGCTTGATGGTCTCCGTCTCGATCTTCGAGGCCAGGAGCCCCTTCTCGAAAAGGAGATCGGTGATCGTGTCCTTGATCCTCTGGAGCTTAAAGGGGCTGTAATAGGAATAAGGCAGGATGACCTGGTCCAGCTCCTTCAGCTTGTCGACGATGGCTTTTTCCTTGACCTTTTTGCCCGTCTTGTAGGTGATGGTCTTGACGACCGGGTTCTCCTCGACCGTGATCCGTACGATCCGGCCCCTTGTCCCCTGGGACTCCTCGAACTTGATGTTCGAGAAAAACCCCGTCGTCCAGAGGACGCGGAAGTCCCGACGGAACTGGTCCGTGACGTAATAGTCGCCTTCCCGGACCGTGAGATAGTAAAGGATCGTCTCCGGCGTCACCCGGTCGTTGCCGACGATCTCGATCTTCTCCAGGATCTCCTGGGCGGCCAGGAGACCGGGGAGCATGACGAGCAGGAGGGCCAGAACGAACTTTTTCATTTCGGATGTCCTTCTACCATATACCATATTGAACCGGATTGGTCAAAACGCCGGCTCCTGGGGCGGCCGGGGACCTCCTACCCGGATTAACTCGAGTGGGAGGATAAAAGTTTCAGCTCCCCCGCCTCCATCATATAGACCTTGTGGCAGTAGCGGGCGATCTTCTCGTTATGGGTGACGAGGATGGAGGACAGCCCCCTGCGCTCGTGGAGGTCGAGGACGAGCCGGAGCACTTTTTCCCCGGTCTTCCAATCGAGGTTGCCGGTCGGCTCGTCGGCCAGCAGGAGCCGGGGTTCGTTGACGAGCGCCCGGGCGATGGCCACGCGCTGCTGCTCGCCGCCCGAAAGCTGGCTCGGCCGCGAATGGACCTTGTCCTCGAGGGAGACCTCCTTGAGGATGTCTCCGGCCTTGAGCAAGGCCTCCTTTTTCGGCACGCCCCGGATCATCAGAGGGAAGCTGACGTTCTCGAGAGAGGTGAACTCGGGGAGGAGGTGGAAGACCTGGAAGACGAAGCCGATCTTGCGGTTGCGGACCCCGGCGACCTCCCGGTCGGTCCCCGCGAAAAGGTCTTCCCCGTCGAGAAGGACGCGTCCTTCCGAAGGCCGGTCGAGGGCGCCGAGAAGGTTGAGGAACGTCGTCTTGCCCACCCCCGAGACCCCCATGATAGCCGCGAGCTCCCCCCGCTCGAGCTCGAAGTTGAGGCCTTCGAAGACGCGCAACTCGCCCTTCGGGAGGGGGTAGGTTTTCCCCAGATTCTCGGCGACGAGGACGCGGTCACTCATATTTCAGCGCCACCACGGGATCCACCTTGGCCGCCCGGCGGGCCGGGAAAAGGGTCGACACGAAACTAATCAGAAGCGTGACCCCGATGATGAGGGCCAGGTCGAGGGGTCTCAGCCGGAACGGGACGTAGGAGATCTGGTAGATGTCCACGGGGATCTTGATGAGCTCGAAAGCGTTGGCCAGGGCGCACCAGCCGAGGCCAAGGAGGACGCCGAGGGCCGTCCCGATGATGCCGATCAGCGCCCCCTGATAGAAAAAGATCCTGTTGATCGAACGAGGCGTCGCGCCCATGGCCATGAGGATGCCGATATCGCGGGTCTTCTCCATGACCATGAGGATGAGCGTGGCGATGATGTTCAGGGCGGCCACGATGACGATCAAGGTAATGGTCAGGAACAAGAGGTTCTTCTCGAGCTTCAGCGCGGAGAAGAGGGACTTGTTGAGCTCCATCCAGGTCGTGATGTAGACGACGGGCGGCAGGGCCGCCTTGATCTTCTCGCCGACGGCCGGCGCGGCGAAGATGTCCCGCAGCTTGACCTGGATATAGCTGGCCCGCCCCTCGAGGCCGAAGAGTTTCTGGGCGACGCCGATCGAGACGAGGGCCGTCGAATTGTCGAATTCGTAAAGCCCGGTGTTGAAGATCCCCGTCACCTGGAACCGCTTCCTCTTCGGCAGAAGGCCCATCGGCGACAGGGTCGAGGAGGCGGTCACTACGTCGGCGATATCGCCGACCTGGGCCCCGATCCGCAGGGCGATCTCCCGGCCGAGGAGAAGCCCTTCCCGTGGCCCGCCTCCTTCCGGGATCCGTCCGGCTTCGAGGTTCTGCAGCCAGGCGGCGCCCGGCCGCTCGCGGTCGAAATCGATGCCTTTGACCAGGGCCCCCGAGCTCTCGCCGAGCCCGGTGATGAGCACCGTGTTGTAGACGACGGGGGTCACGGACTCGACGCCCGGGATGGCCCGGATCTTCTCGGCCAGACCTTCGTAATCCGCGAGCCCTTGGCCGCCGAGGTCGGAGACCATGACGTGGGAGGTCGCGCCCAGGATCTTGTCCTGGACGTCCCCCTGGAAGCCGGTGATGAGTGCGATAGCGATGACCAGGGCGGCGACCCCGATGGCGATGCCGAGAACCGAGATGGAGGTGATGACGGAAATGAAGGCCTGTTTCCTCCTCGCCGTGAGGTAGCGCCGGGCGACGAACAGCTCGAACTTCATGCGCTTATTTCGGCCGCAGCAGGGGGAAGAGGACGACCTCCCGGATGGATTTCCGGTTGGCCAGGATCATGGTCAGCCGGTCGATGCCGATCCCCTCCCCGCCCGTCGGCGGCAGGCCGTACTCGAGGGCTTCCACGTAGTCCATGTCGACGGGGTGGGATTCGTCGTCGCCCTTCCGCTTCTCCTCGGCCTGGTCCTCGAAGCGGGCCAGCTGTTCGGCCGGGTCGGTCAGCTCGGAGAAGGCGTTGGCCAGCTCCATTCCGGCGACGAGGAGCTCGAACCGCTCGGCCTCCTCGGGGTTATCCCGGGATGTTTTGGCCAACGGAGAGATCTCCTTGGGCGGGTTGGTTATGAACGTCGGCTGGACGATCTTGTCCTTGACGAACCTGTCGAAGAGAACGTCCAGGGCCTTGCCGTAGGTCAGGGGTTTCTTCTCGGGGGCCAGGCCTTCGGCGAACTCGACGAGCCCCTTGCGGTCGGAGAAGCGGCTCGGGGCGAGGCCGCTGTAGAAAACGATGGCGTCCATGAACTTCAGCCGCTTGTAGGGCCTCTGGAAAGAGATGGTATCCTCGCCGAAGGGGACCTCGGTCTTGCCCAGCAGGGCTTCGGCCAGGCCCGTCAACAGCTCCTCGGTCAAGTCCATCATGTCGTAGTAGTCCTTGTAGGCCTCGTAGAACTCGAGCATGGTGAATTCGGGATTGTGCTGGGCGTCGATGCCTTCGTTGCGGAAGCTGCGGTTGATCTCGTAGACCTTATCCAGGCCGCCGACGACCAGCCGTTTCAGGAAGAGCTCGGGAGCGATGCGCAGGTAGAGGTCGAGGCCGAGGGCGTTGTGGAAGGTCTTGAAGGGCCGGGCCAGGGCGCCGCCCGGGACGGCGTGCATCATCGGCGTCTCGACTTCGATATAGCCGCGGCCGTCGAAGAACCTGCGGATGTGGGCGACGATGGCGCTCCGCAGGCGGAAGACCTCGCCGACCTCGGGGTTCATGATGAGGTCGAGGTATCTCTGGCGGTAGCGGAGCTCGACGTCCTGGAGGCCGTGCCACTTCTCGGGGAGCGGGTGGAGGGCCTTGGCCAGGAAGGTGACGGCGTCGCAGACGACGGTGAGCTCTCCCGTGCGCGTCTTGAACAGGGTCCCGGCGACCGACACGACGTCGCCGAGGTCGAGCTGTCCGAAGAGTTCGTAAGCGGCGGACCCGGCCTTGTCTTCCCGGATGTAGGCCTGGAGCCGTTGCCGCCCGTCCGAGACATGGAAGAAGGTCGCCCGCCCCATTTTCCGGATGGACATGATCCGGCCGGGGACGACAACGGCGGTCTTTTGGGCCTCGAGCTCCTCAGCGGTCAGGCCGCCGAAGGTCCCGACGATGTCCTTGATCTCGTGGGTCCTGGCGGCGGTGTAGGGAAAAAGCTCGACGCCCGCCTCCCGGAGCTTGCGGTATTTCTCCCGCCGGGCGACGTCCTGGTCGAGTTCCGCGTCGTCCTCTTTTTTACTCATGCTCACCTGCTTTGTCCGGCCCGGCCGCCGTTCCCGGCTTGTCCCCTTTCTCCTTGAGCAACCGCCCCACGGCGTCGAGGACCCCGTTGACGAACACGGCGGACTCTTCGCCACTGTAGCGCTTGGCGATCTCGATCGCCTCGTTCATGATGATGGCCGGGGCGAGCGTCTTTTCATAGAGGAGCTCGCAAACGGCGATCCTCAGGATGTTCCGGTCGATGACGGCCATGCGGGAGAGGCGCCAGTTCTTCGAAGCCGACTGGATGGCCCGGTCGATGTCCTCCCCGTGGGCGATGATCTCCTCGACGATCCAGGTCCCGTATTTCCGGACCTCGGGCGACGCTTTCTGGTGCTCCCAGTAGACCTTGACGAGGGACTTGGGGTCGCCGGCGTTGAACTCGAACTGGAACAGGATCTGAAGGGCGCACTCCCGCGCCTTACGGCGTTGTCCCATGGCTCGACCCGGTCACCCGATCAGCGGAGGCCCGCTTCCTTGATGACGTTCAGTGTCTCGATGAGGGAGAAGGCGGCGTCGTAGCCCTTGTTGCCCGCCTTGGTCCCGGCCCGCTCGATGCCCTGTTCGACGGTGTCAACGGTCAGGATGCCGAAGGAGACGGGAACGCCGTCCTCCATGGCGATCTGGGCCAGCCCCTTGATGACCTCGGCGCCGAGGAAATCGAAGTGGGGCGTGTCGCCGCGGATGAGGGCGCCGACGCAGAGGATGCCGTCGGCCGTCTTGGCCTTGGCGATCTTCTTGGCGACGAGCGGCACCTCGAAAGAGCCCGGCACCTTGTAGACCGTCAGGTCGGCTTCTTGGGCCCCCATCTTCTGGAGGGCTTCCAGCGCGCCTTCGAGGAGCCGTTCCGAAATGAAACTGTTGAAGCGGCTGACCACGATCGCTACCTTGAACCCCTTGGCCTGGAGCTTGCCTTGATGGATTTTCATGGACATCTTTCTCCTTCCCGGGTCCGAAGGAAACCTATTTTAGCAGATGTGCCGGGGATTTTCATCAAAAAAACGAGAGGACGCCCGCGCCTTGAGGAA
Source organism: Candidatus Aminicenantota bacterium (assembly GCA_041303965.1). Lineage (GTDB taxonomy): Bacteria > Acidobacteriota > Aminicenantia > Aminicenantales > Saccharicenantaceae > RBG-16-66-30. The sequence goes on along the minus strand of JBFYOD010000073.1, from coordinate 7,183 downwards.
AGCCGGCGGTTATGGTAGGTTGAGGCCAGGAGAGACGGCCATGAAAACGAGAACAGGATTCGCCGAACTGACCCCCGACAAACTGCGCTGGACCTGCTGCCCGGAGCTCATTCCCGTCGCCTCGACAAGCGAGGCCCGGGCCTGCGAGGAGATCATCGGCCAGGAGCGCGCCCTGCGGGCCATCCAGACGGGCCTCGACATCAAGAGCCTCGGCTACAACGTCTTCATCACCGGCATGGTCGGAACGGGCCGGACGACGACGGTGAAGCAGTTCCTCGAGCGGCTGGAGAAGGCCGACCGGACGCCCGACGACATCCTCTACGTCAATAATTTCAAGTACCCCGACGAACCCGTCCTCATCATGCTCCCCTCGGGCCAGGGAAAGCGCTTCGGCGAGGCCATGGCCAAATTGATCGACATGCTCCGGACGAACATCCCCAACCTGCTCAAGAGCCCGTACTACGCGGAAAAACGGGACGCCATCGTCGAGGGCCAGCAGAAAAAGCAGCGGGACATCCTCCAGCGATTCGAGGAAGAGACGGCCGAGCAGGGCTTCTCGGTCGTTCAGGTCCAGATGGGCATGTTCACGCGGCCCGATCTCATCCCCGTCCTCGAGGGCCAGCCCATCCCCTTCGCCAAGATCGAGGGCCTGGTCAAGGAAAAGAAGATCCCTAAGGAGACCCTGGAGAAGCTCCGGGCGAAATACGAGGAGCTGACGGCCAAGCTCGAGGACATCTTCGAGAAGCTCAAGGAGATCGACGAGGAGACACGGACGCTCCTCCACGGCTGGGACGAGGAATCCATCACGCCCGTCATCAAGGGCGGCATCGACGAGGTCCGGGCCCGCTTCGCCTTCCCCAAGATCGGCGCCTACCTCGACGACGTCGAGAAGGCCCTGGTCAAGACGATCGACCTGTTCAAGAATCAGAAGAAAGAGGACAAGGAACAGGTCGATGGTTTCCTGGAATACCGGGTCAACCTGCTCGTTGACAATTCGGACCAGCACGGCGCGCCCGTCATCATGGAGACCAACCCGAGCTACGTCAACCTGTTCGGGTCGATCGAGGTCTCCTACTCCCGCGCCGGGATGGGCCAGACGGACTTCACCATGATCAAGGCCGGCTCGTTCCTCAAGGCCAACGGCGGCTACCTCGTCATTAACGCCATGGACGCGCTTGTCGAGCCGGGGGTCTGGGCGACCCTCAAAAGGACCCTGCGGAACCAGATCTTCGAGATCCAGAACCCCCTGCAGATGTACTTGTTCTCGAGCGCCCGGCTCAAGCCGGAGTCCATCAAGTCCGATGTCAAGATCGTCATGATCGGCGACGCCTCGATCTACAACCTGCTCTACTTCATGGACGAAGACTTCAAGAAGATCTTCAAGATCAAGGCCGAGTTCGACTCGGAGATGGCCAGGGGCGAGAAGGCCGTCGGCGACTACGTCCGTTTCATCAAGAAGATCTGCGACGAGGATGGCCTGATGCCCCTCGATAAGGACGGCATCGCGGCCCTCATCGAATACGCGACGCGCATCGCCGGACGCCAAAGGAAGCTCTCGACGCGCTTCCACGTCATCGCCGACGTCATCCGCGAATCCAGCTACTGGGCCGGCAAGGACAAGAAGTCGACCGTCGGCCGCGAGGACGTTGAGAAGGCCATCCGCGAGCGTTTCGAACGGGTCAGCCTGATCGAGGACAAGATCCAGGAGATGATCGAGGAAGGAACGATCCTCATCGACACGGAAGGCGCCGTGGTCGGCCAGGTCAACGGCTTGTCGGTCTACGACATGGGCCAGTTCATGTTCGGCAAACCGGCCCGCATCACCGCCCGGACGGCCATGGGCCGGGCCGGGGTCATCAACATCGATAGAGAGGCCGACATGAGCGGCCCGACCCACAATAAGGGCGTGCTCATCCTCGGCGGCTACCTGCGTGGAAAATACGCGACCAAGAAGCCGCTGTCCCTGGAGGCTTCCCTGGCCTTCGAGCAGTCCTACGGTGGCATCGACGGCGACAGCGCGTCGTCGACCGAGGTCTACGCCATCCTTTCGAGCCTGTCGGGACTGCCCCTCCGCCAGGACCTCGCGGTCACGGGGTCCCTGAACCAGAAGGGCGAGATCCAGCCGATCGGCGGGGTCAACGAAAAGATCGAGGGCTTCTTCGGCGTCTGCCGGGCCAAGGGCCTGACCGGGACACAGGGCGTCCTCATCCCCCACCAGAACGTTCAGAACCTCATGCTCAACTCCGACGTCGTCGCCGCGGTCCGGGAGGGAAGATTCCACGTTTATCCCGTGAGGACGATCGACGAGGGCATCGAGATCCTGACGGGCGTCGAGGCCGGCGTGGCGCGGGAGGACGGGAGTTACGAGGAAGGGACGGTCCACAACCTCGTCGACCGCGAGCTCCAGCGGCTGGCCAGCGGCTGGAAGTCCTTCTCGGGCGGGAACGACAGGGGCGAAGGCCAGGCCGGCGGGCCGCAATGATCAGCGGCCGGATCTTGCTTTAGGCCGGGCCGCGTTCTCACGGCGAGGCGGGGCCGCCGCGGCGCTGCCTTCCACGAGCTTCTTCAGGCGTGAGATCTCCGCGTCCTTGAGATAGCGCCATTGGCCCGGCTTGAGGCCCTCGAGGGTCAGGCCGGCGAACTCGATTCGGACGAGCCCGGTGACGGGGTAGCCGACAGCCTCGAAAAGCTTCCGGATCTCCCTCTTCCGGCCCTCGTGGATCTCGATCGCGAGGATCGAATGACGGTGCCCCCGCCGCAAGACCTGGATCCGGGCGGGCGCAGTTTTGCGCCCCTCGAGAAAGATCCCATGCCGGACCTTGTTGAGGTCGTCTTCCGTGGGCTCGCCTTCGACCCGGACATGATAGACTTTTCCCACGCCGTACCGAGGATGGGTCAACTTGAGGGCCATGGTTCCATCGTTCGATAGAAGAAGGGCTCCTTCGGTGTCGATATCGAGGCGCCCGACGGGATAGACCCGGACCGGTAGATGGGGCAGGAGGTCCATGACCGTCGGCCGTCCGAACGGGTCCTTGACGCTGACGACCCTGCCGGCCGGCTTGTTGAGGAGGATGAAGACGGGCCGTTCCTCTTCGCTTTTGACGAGATGGCTGCCGGCCACAACCTTGTCGCGCAAAGCGTCGATCTTCTGGCCCAGTTCCTGGACGACTTTTCCGTTGACGCTGACCCGGCCCTCGGCGATGATGCGGTCCGCCTCGCGCCGCGAGCAGACCCCGGCGTGGGCCAGGAACTTGTTCAAGCGCATCGTTGCCATTGCCGGACCATTATAAACCAAAGCTGCGGCGATTCGTATAGATAGGGTACAATAGAGCTTCAGAACCATGGCTAAACTGCAGATCAAAGAATCCTTCACCATGGCCGTGGTCTCCCTGCGGTCGAGCAAGCTTCGCACCTTCCTGACCCTCCTTGGCATCATCATCGGCGTCCTGACCATCATCGCCGTGGTGTCGGTCATCCAGGGCTTGAACAACTATGTTTACACGAAGATGTCCTTCTTCGGGGCCAACGATTTCTCGGTCCAGAAATTCTCGATGATCGGGACCTCCCTCAAGGACTTCCGCGAACAGATGAAGCGCAAGGACCTGACCCTCGCCGAACGCGACCTCATCCGGGCCAACTGCCCGACATGCGAGCTCATCGGCGCCAGCGCCTCGACGAGTCAGACCGTGAAGTACGGCAGTCAATCGCTCAAGCAGACGCAGATCAGCGGCGTGACCTATCTCGACCACGAGATCGGCTCGGTCCTCGAGCTCGAGAGCGGCCGCCACCTCCAGAGCCAGGACGAGACCAACTCCCGGGCCGTCTGCGTCATCGGCTCCGACATCGCCGAGAAGGTCTTCGGATCCCTCGGCCCCATCGGCCGGTGGCTGAAGGTCGGCAGCCGTGATTTCCAGGTCATCGGGGTCGGCAAGAAAAAGGGCAAGATCCTCGGCTTCAGCCAGGACAACTACGTCCGCATTCCGATCACGACCTTCATGAAGGTCTACGGCTCGCGGCGCTCCATCAGCATCAACATCCACACCAACTCCCAGGAGGAGATGCTCCAGGCCCAGGAAGAGGTCCGGACCGTCCTCCGCTCGTGGCGGAAGAGGTCCTACAACGACGCCGACGATTTCGCGTTCGCCACGTCCGAGACCTTCATCCAGTTCTACAAGACGGCCACGTCCGGGATCTACTTCGCCATGATCGCCGTCTCCTCGATCGCCCTCATCGTCGGCGGCATCGTCATCATGAACATCATGTTCGTCTCCGTTTCGGAGCGGACGAAAGAGATCGGCATCCGCATGGCCGTCGGGGCCAGGCGCAAGGATATCCTCTACCAGTTCCTCATCGAGTCGTCGGTCATCTCCGCGCTCGGCGGGTTCATCGGCATCGTCCTCGGCTTCCTGGTCGCCCGGATCGTCTCCGCGGTCACGGCCATGCCCTCGAGCGTCGAGCCCGTCTCGATCGTCCTGGCCATGGTCATGTCCTGGTCGATCGGGCTGTTCTTCGGCATCTACCCGGCCAACCGGGCGGCCAAGCTCGACCCGGTCGAGGCCCTGAGGTCGGAACAATGAAAATGCGGCTCCAGATCTTCCGCGAAGTGTTCCGCATGGCCATCGATTCGCTCCGGGCCCACAAGCTCCGCTCCTTCCTGACCATCTTGGGCATCGTCATCGGCGTCATGACCGTCATCGGCATGGTCTCGATCATCCAGGGCCTCAACAAGAGCTTCCTCTCCGAGCTCCAGGCGGCGGGTTCCGATATGATCATCATCCGTAAGGACGAAGGCATCCAGATGGGGCGTCCGTCGGATGAGGAGCGGACCCGCAAGGACCTGACCTTCGACGACGTCAAGGCCATCGAAGCGGGCGCCCCGCTCGTCAAGGCCGTGGCCGTCAACGTCATGGTCAGTGTCTTCGATCCCGTCGAGGTCAAGTACCAGAGCGCCAAGAGCGACAACGCCATGGTCCTCGGCATGAACGAGAAGTGGCCCGTCGTCATGTCCCTCTACCTGCCCCAGCTGGGCCGTTTCATCACCGAATCGGAAGTGACGCGCACGGCCCGGGTCTGTGTCCTCGGTTCCGAGCTCGCCGATATCCTGTTCCCGACCACGAACCCGATCGGCAAGGAGATCCGCGTCGGCCCCGAGGCCTTCACGGTCATCGGGGTCTTGGCTAAAAGGGGCCAGATGTTCGGGCAGAGCCGCGACAATTTCGTCGGCCTGCCCATCACCACCCTGATGAAGTACTTCAGCTATGAGAAGGACAGCCTGGAGATCATGGCCTCGCCCCGGCAGGCGGAGATGCTCGGCGAGACGATCGAGCAGATCACGAGCGTCCTCCGCCAGCGGCGCAAGGTCCCCTTCGGGCAGCCGAACGACTTCGCCATCATGACCCAGGACACGCTCGTCGACCTCTACAACCAGCTGACCGGAGCGGCTTACTTGGTCATGATCGTCATCTCCTCGATCGGCCTCCTCGTCGGCGGAATCGGGGTCATGAACATCATGCTCGTCTCGGTCAAGGAGCGGACGCGGGAGATCGGCATCCGCAAGGCCATCGGCGCCCGGTCGGGCGACATCCTCAAGCAGTTCCTGATCGAGGCCGTCTTCCTGACCGGAACCGGCGGGCTCATCGGCGTCCTGGCCGGCTTCGGCATCGCCCTCATCGTTCGGGCCGCGACCCCTCTGCCCGCGGCGGTCTCTCCCTGGTCCGTCGTCTTGGGGCTTTCGGTCTCGGCCACCATCGGCCTCTTCTTCGGGATCGTCCCGGCCCAAAAGGCCGCCCACATGGACCCCATCGTCTCGCTCCGCTACGAATAGCGGGCTGGCGGCACTTGCCGCTATGTGGCAGCCTGCCGGTTCTCGCTTACCTTGGCCGCGCCTGACGCCGCTTTTTCCCGAGCGGCGGTCCGGAGCAGCGACACGCCGGTGTAGGTAACGACGACCATCACGAGCCACCGGACGCTGTTGAGATTCATCGTCTTCACCACCGTCAGGGCTAGGGCCGAGCCGAAGACGCCCCCGATAGCCATGCCGACCGTCGACTTCAGGCTGTAGCGCCTGGCGCGGATGAAGTTCATGCTGGCCACGGGCATCAGGAACGCGCAAGCGCCCATCATGATGGGGAACGTTGCGAGCGGGTTCATGCCGAGCAGGCTGACCAGGATCATGCAGGGCGCGTAGTACCCGATGCCGAGCGGCATGATCGTCCCGAGGAAGAAGCTGCCGGCGAGGCCGAGGGCCAGCTTCACGCCCGTCAAGTCGAGCGTGCCCGTATCGCTCGACGGCATCCACTGGAGCAGGCGGGCTAGGAAGAACCCGGCGGCTACGAGAAGCGCGATGCCCATCCCGACCTGGATCGCACGCCGCGGCAAGCGGGAGACGACGCCGGCGCCGAGCCAGGACCCAACCACGGCAGCGGCGATCATCAGGACCAGCGTCATCGGGTCGACCTTGATGACGGCTATCCCGATGAAGGCCTGCGTGATCGTGGGCAGCGCGTGGCCGACATTGAGCGTGCCCGGAAGGAGCTCGTCCCGCACGAGCTTCCTGAGCCGGAAGTACGCGGTCGACGTGGCAAAGCTGCCGATGCCCAGGGCGTCGAAGAAATTAGCGACAAAACCGACGGCGATCCGCTCGGCATCCGGGCGGCCCGGGTCCGGCGTGTCGGGATGCTTGCGCGCCTGGATGAACCAGTCGGCCACGAAAACGGAGGTTAGAAGTCCGAGTCCGACAAACAGCGCTGTAATCACTCGGATCCTCCTCTCCGAACGGAATCAGTATGGTGAATTCCTGCTCCGGACAAAGAATATGTACTCCTGATTAAGGTGGGAAGTATATGGCCGGCTGCACGGCGCTGTCAATAACCACTGCATCATTTGTGCATCAATTGGTGCATCAATTGCCTTGGCTGTTGCTGTCGTTTTCTTAAACGCTACTTTCGGACCGGAAAAAGCGATTTAGAGCCTGATTTTTAGCCTACACATGGGGCTTACGATATTATTATCAGCGCGATACATCAGCCAAGGCAGCATAACAGATCTAGGTTGCGATATAGCCAGCCCGGTGGGTGACGCTATAACCTCCGCCCTTAATCTTGACCTTGATCTCGTGGAATTTCCCGTCGGCTTTATAGTCCTTGGGCTTATAGTAAATGAGATAGTAATTTTCCGACGCGTT
>JBFYOD010000072.1:0-10939 GCA_041303965.1 Candidatus Aminicenantota bacterium | reverse complement strand
GGCTCACTTCAGCGTAGCGATCCAGATGTTCCCTTCGTCCCGCCGCAGGATGAAGTAGATCGCCCGGTCGTCGCGGGCGACGGACAGATCGGTGATCGAGCCGACGGGAGGCCGGTAGATCTCCCGCGACATCTTGGTCCGGGTGTCTATCAGGTGCAAGGCCCCGTCGTGGGCGTACACCAGTCGGCGGCTGTCGCTCAGCCAGCGAGGCTTCTCGCCCAGGTCGGATATCCCCTCGTGGGCGCCAGTGGCCGCGTCGTACACGATCATGCCCGCGCCCCGCTGAGAATAGGCCGCGATGCGCCGTCCGTCCGGCGACCAGGACCAGGGACGATAGCGGAGGTCGAGCGGTCCGGGCGGGATCAGCCACGGCTTCAGTGGCTCCTTCGGCCAGGGCCCGTCGATATCGATGACATAGGTGCGGCCGCCGGCGGTCACATATTCGGTGAACGCGAGGCGGCGGCCATCGGGCGACCAGAGCGGGAAGTGGACGGAGGTGGGCTCAAAGAACGTATGTCGCCTGAGATCGAGGCCGTCCGCACGGATCGAGTGGATCTCATAGCCCTCGCCGCCCTTGAGGGAGGAGAAGGCGATCCTCGTGCCGTCGGGCGACCAGCGCGGGAAGCGGTCGTTCCCCGGATCGGGCGCGAGCGGCGTGAGGTGGTTCCCTTCGGCGTCCGCGACGTAGATGTCCTCCTGGCGCATCGCCGACCGGAGGGCCAGCCGCCCCTCGATGGACACGTCGACGTCCATCCAGACGCGGGTCCCCGAGGTCAGGGCGACGGGACTGCCGCGGACGGCCTCGGCGGCCGGATCGAACGCGATCCGATGGGCGTTGCCCTCGAGGTCCGACGCTTCATAAGCGAAGCTCTTGCCGTCGGCAGCGAAATCGAAGCGCATGACGGACGCAGCGGGGGTCGTCACGGGCTCCGGAACGCCGAGCACGCGGCCGGTCTCCTCGTCGATGCGGACCCGCCAGACGTTCGGGCTGCCGCTACGGTCGCTGCAGAAGAACAGGTACCGGCCGTCTCGGGACCAGACCGGGCACCAGTCGACGAACGCGTCCGATGTGACCGGGGTGGCCTCGCCTCCGCCCACCGGCCGTGTCAGTATATCCCGGTTGGCAGCGCCGGCGAGGGCCCAATAGGCCAGTCGCCGACCCGACGGTGACCAAGCCGGCTCCATCATGTCTTCTCTCGACCCGCCGCCGCCCATCTCGCGGATCCGACCCGATGCCAAGTCCACGATCGAGACGCGGCTGTTCCGCGGACGTTCGTACGGCGTCGGGATCTCCGTGGCGTACGCGATCTCCCGGCCGTCGGGGGACCAGGCCGGACAGAAACCCGCATCGGTCAAGCGGCGCTTGCCCGCGCCCATCACCTCCATGAGCCAGATGCCGCCCCTCACGTCCGTCCCATCGAGGCGGGCGGAGAACGCGATCAGCCGGCCGTCCGGGGAGAACGCGGGCTCGCCGGCTTCCAAGGACAGATCGCCGGTCAGAAGAACCGGGTTCTCGGCGCCTACGCGGCGGAGGTAGATCTCTCCCGAAGCGGCATACGCGATCAGGTTCCCTTCCGGCGATAGGCTCGGAGAGGTCTCCATGCCTTTCTCGGACGTCACCTGCGTAACCTGTCCGATCGTTAGGGAAGGCGCGGGCGATCTGCGGACGCGCGGCCACACCCAGAGAAGGCCCGCGGCCAGCAGCAGAACGGCCCCTCCGCCCGCCAGGACGGCCGTCCACTTGACGGCGCGCAACGTCTTCCCGAGCTTTTTCCGGCGGGGCGGCAAGGCCCTGTTCCCCACGGGGAGCCCCTCCTCGATCTTCCGGATGTCTGAGAGAAGCTCCTCGGACGTCTGATACCTCTTTTCCCTATCCTTCTCCATGCAGGCGAGGATCAGCTGTCTCAGGCTTTCCGGGATCGCTGGATTGAGCCGCCCGGGGTCCGGCGGGGCCTCGGACCTTTGCTTCAACGCGACGCTGAACGCCGTGTCGCCGTGAAAAGGGACGTCTCCCGTCACCATCTCGAAGAGGATCACGCCCACGGCGTACAGGTCGGATCTCTGATCGGCGTCGCGCCCCCCGGCTTGTTCGGGCGACATGTAATCCGGGGTCCCGATCATGACGCCGGTGACCGTCAGTCCGGAGGCCTCGACGAAGCGGGCGATCCCGAAGTCCATGACCTTGGCCCGGCCGCCTTCAGCGATCATGATGTTCTGCGGTTTCAGGTCCCGGTGAACGACGCCCAGCCTATGGGCCTCCGTCAGGCCTTCACAGACCTGCTTGACGATGGACACGGCTTCCTCGACGGACAGCCGGCCCTTTCGCCTCACAAGGCTCTTGAGGTCCTCCCCGGGGACATATTCCATCGACAGGAAAAGGCGCCGGTCTTCCTCGTGCAGGTCATAGACCCGGCAGACGTTCTTGTGGGTGATCCTCCGGGCGATCTTGATCTCGGTGCGGAAGCGCTCGACGGTCGTAGGCTCCGCGGCGATCTCCGGTTTGATCAGCTTGAGGGCGACCTCTTCGTCGAGCTTGGTGTCCCGGGCTCGGTAGACACGGCCCATCCCTCCGGCCCCCAGCTCTTCGATGATCTCATAGCGGCCGGCGAAGACAGCGCCTCGGGAAAGACCGCCCGTCGCCGCCTCCAGGGTCCGTGTGGGAGAGGCTCGGTCAGGGCCGCCGAACCGCGTCCCGCATTGCCGGCAGAAGGCGCTATCCGAAGCGTTCTCCAGGTGACATTTAGGACAGATCATACCGCACCGGCCAGTTTGTCGTATATCCAAAGGATATTACCGTCGGGAGGCGAAGTCAACGAGCGATGGCGCCCAGGGAATAAGGAGAGCTGGAGCCAGCGAGAGGGATCGAACCTCCGACCTGCTGATTACGAACCAACCGGCCTAGCGTTCAAAATTACTGATAATATAGGTAATTAGGTGGGGCGCAAAATCGATCGTGCTCAGATTGCGCTCACCCGAGGCGCCGCTGATATTGATGGCTGACGCGCTCGGATCTCGGGACCTCTTCCAGGCGAGCATACGGACGACGCGGCCGGCCTCCATGCATAGGTCGTATCCCGACCTCCCCGGGATTAAGGGATTCCGAAGTTGACCGGTTTCGTCAAGGATGATAGGCTTCTACGGGGAAAAGCAGAGGAGGTTATTATTTTCCGCAATCTGTTTCAGGTGGATTTCGTCATCCTCGCAGGAGCCGCCGGGCTTCTCATCGGGTTGGTTCTTCTGCTGATCTTCCTTTATCGGAGGATTCTGTTCGTGGCGAGGAAGCTCGGCGGGAAACCTGCCTCCGTACCTAAGCCTCTGGAAAGCCTCCGCAATCTCCTTCTCATCTTCCTCTGGACTTCCGTCTTTGGAATGCTGCTTTTTGCCGGGTTCTTTTTCCGGGCATATCGGGCCTTCACTCTTGAGAAACCGGTGGCTGAGATTATCATCACACACCCGGAAGAAGGCGTGATGAGTTCGATCACCATCATCCAGGTCGAGCGGGGGGAGAAATCCAAGGTGAGGAGATTCGATGTCGCGGGAGACCAATGGGTCCTCGAAGGCGACATTCTGAAATGGCGCAGCTGGCTGAATTTCCTGGGCTTTCATACGCGGTACCGCTTGACCCGGCTGAGAAGCCGCTATCTCCGGACCTCGGAAGAAATGACAAAGCCGAGCACGATCCACTCCCTTGTCGAGAACGAGGATAACCCGCTCTGGAAGTATCTCTACAAATATGGACCTGGGCTCCCCATGGTCAGCACAGTCTATGGGAACGCTGTTTTCCAGTCATCGGGCGAAGATGTCATTTTTCGCGTTTATGTCGGGACCTCCGGATTCATCGTCAGAAAAACCGAATCAAAATAACAGTAAGAGTGCGCGCCCGGAGGGATTCGAACTTCCGATCTTTGGAGGCGGAGTCCAAGGGTCAGGCTTTTCAACGGACTCTTGAAATGGCGATTTCTACTGGCGTGGCGATCTGCTCTGTGCTCGGTGTGGCCACTTGTAGCTCAGACCGCCGACTTGGTGTCAGGCAGGTCCTCGCCCGCTTTCTTGATGTATCTCCGACCTTCTTCGTAGAGGTCGAAATCCTCTTGCCTGTCCAAGCGCACTTTTTTCCTCTGTCCATCGTCGGTCCGGAAAATTACAAGATATGCGTGCTTGGAGAGGGTCCAGGTCTTTTTGGCCTCGACGGTCCCCGACCATTCCTTGCGGCGCGCCCTTCTTCTCTTAGACCAGGGTAAGAGAGCGAGCAAATCACCCAGGACGTCAAATATGAAATCAATCATTTCGAACCATCCCTCTCGTCCGGCCCCTCACCAGTTTCGGGGCAAGGTCTCCGCCCGCCGGACCTACCTTCCCGTTGCCTATTTTAGAGTCAGGCCAATTCTCTTCTTATCCTTCGCCCAGTAAATATAGAGCGCCTGGCCTTTGACGTTAGCGATAGGGAGAGCTCCCCAGAACCGGCTGTCCAGGCTGTTGTCGCGATTATCTCCGAGGACAAAACAATGGCCGGCGGATATTTTAAGCGGGCCGAAGTTATCCCGGCTGTTGTCTATGGCAATATCCTGGTGGACTTTGTAGGATTCCTGGAGAGGTTCGTCAGCGATAAATACTTGCTTCTTGTTTATTTCGACTGTTTCGCCCTCGACGGCGATGACTCGCATGAGAAATTGCTTCGTGGGATCTCGAGGATAGTCGAAAACGACCAAATCCCCCTGTTGAGGCGCCTGGTCGTTATAGGCTTTCGGATTCGTCATCAGGAAATCGCCCTTTTCAAGAGTCGGCATCATGGAATCCGTAGTCCATCTGTATGGCGAAACGCCAAGTAGAGAAGTCATCCAGATCTTTGCCGGCACGAAAACCGAGCCGATAGATAGGATGATCAAGAACGCATAGACGGCGGTCGTTTGGTATTTCTTAAGCTCGGTCTCCCTGATCCGGCGCGCTTGGATGAAAGCGTGGACGATAACGAACAACCAGAAAACGCCGGCGGCCAGGACGAGCGCCACGAGCCCGCTAAAATGACGCGGCCAGCCGGCCAATCCCCAAAGGAAAGGCAGGGCGGCAGAGAAGACAAAGAAGACTATGCCAAGGGTGCCTTTCCCGTTATAGATCTGTCCGAGCCCGGGAGCGAGCAAGGACAGCAGGGCGGCGATGAACGGATTCCTCATTTTCTTGCTGGCAGTCATGATCCCCCCTTATGCTCGTCGATCTCCAGCTTTCTTTCTCCCTCGGGTCCGAGCTCACTGCTCAGCGGCGTTTTCGACACCGTCTGGAAAAGATTTTGGCATTACGGCTTTTTCCTTTTCCAGTAATAAACAATCGTATAGGCCAACGAGATCAGAACATAAAGCGGAATCACGATCACTACGATCAAGAAGAAGAAGGGCTCATCTCCCCCGTGCCTGTCAAAATAGCTCTTAAACAAACCATAAACCAAGCCATGGAGTATCAGGGAGACGACAAGCGCTCCGAATATCAGGAGCACCTTTTTCCACGACAACAGGAAAAAATGGCCGATCTTCATCATTCTCCTCCCGCTTGGGACTTCTGCGATTCACCACATGTCGTACTAGCGATTCCCGCAGGTATCATCCCCTTTCGCCAGGCTCCTTGTCAAGCACTCGCACTGCGCCCCCTCAACGGTGTATTCTTGTATAAATTTGCGACACTCAGGCACAGTGCTACTCGTTGATTAAACGGCTGCTTTCTCGGGGAATATGGGAGAGCCAGCGAGAGGGATCGAACCTCCGACCTGCCGATTACGAACCAACTGCACTAGCGTTTCAACTTACTGATAATGTGGTAATTATATGGTGCGCAAAATCGATTGTGCTCAGATTGTGCTCACCTGGGGGGTTGTCCCGAATGGGTGATCAGGTGCCCGTCAGCCCGACCAGCTTTATCCTTTGGGCTTCATGAGCTGGATGTAAGGCGGATAGTCGGCCAGGGGTTCGAAATCCTCGAGAGGATGAAGAGCTGAGAACGCATAGCCTTCTTTCGTCGCCTGGCGGAGGAGATTGACGGCGGCCTCCTTGTTTCCGAGAAGAGCCAAGATCCTCGCCCGCCAAAATGTCGGCTTCCCGAAGAGGTATAGTCTTGTATCTTCCCCAAGCTGTTTGGATAACCTCTGGGCCTCTTCTATGTCACCCGTCCTGGCTGCGATCGCCCCGAGATAGCCCAGATAATCAACAGCGTCCAGGGCATCGTTATGGAGCCCCTCGAATAAAACCTCCGCCTCGCGCCATTCTCCTAAGGCATATAATGTGCGTGCTAGGCCATATCGGTTCCCGATGGCAGCTTTATCCTCGTTGGATCGACTGCCGAACCATTGCCGGGCTTGATTCAGAACGCGAATCGATTCGTCCTTAAATCCGTGGGCCCTCAACTCTAGCCCCGCCCTTAATGCGATATTTCCAGGGGAATAGCCGTTCTCCGGCGGCAAGGCCTTGCTCTCCTCAAGAAGAGCATTGATGTCCTTGGGCCGGCCCAAAGCCGCCAAAGCACGAATTTCGTTGGCGAGCATCGAAAGCATCTCCGGATACTGCTTCCGCCCGCGGCGAGCTTCTTTCAGCTCTCGTTTATGATTGCCGAGCATATGGTGAGCCGTCGTGAGATTACGCCAATATCCATCCGAAAGTTCCTCCCATGCTTCATCATAGGGATGATACTTTTCAAGTCGGTCCAACGCTTCCGCTGGACAGTTATTGTCTATCGCGAGCGACGCATGCCAGAAGTTCCAAACCCAATGGAGGGAAGAGATCTTACGCACGACACGGAGCTCCGCCTCTTGGTCTCCGCGAATCCAGGCTTGCAGCCCCTCCAATAAGTAGCGCTCCCCAGTAGAGAGGTCGGCCCAGAATATCTCGACTTTATTGGAGAATTCATCAGCTTTGGGATAATCGCCTAGCCATTGAATATAAGAAAAGCCGACATACATCAGCGCGATGTGAAGATTCGGGTCTTTTTCGTAAGCCCGAAGAAAGAGATCGATGGTTCTTGAGCCTTCGCCGCGGATATAGGCCTTGATGGCTTCCACATAATCGCGATACGCTTCGAAGCTTGGCGGCTGCTTCATCAGCACAAAAGCATAATTCAACATCGTATCGAAAATCCCAGCCAGTCCTCCCATGAGCTTAAGTCGCAGGGGCTCGAGCGTCGCAGCCGGATCGTCGACGGGTCCGCTGACCGGCTCGAGCGGAACGATGTTCTTCTTTGAGACCATATCCTGCACCCAGGCATGAAACTGGAGTTTATCTCCTTGGAGATAGTAGGCGCCATAGACGATCTTCCCGGCTTTGGTCATTTCGGTGAGGGCGTCGAGTCTATCTTTGCCTTTTGGTTCGGCTATCGGCTCCCTAACAGGCGGCACGGGGGCGACCGAAAACTGGCCAACCTGCTCCAGCCCCTGCATGATCCGCTCCCTGGCTAAACTTCCGATATTGTCCAGTCTGGGATCGCCCGTTTTATTCTCAAAAATGGCCACGGCGACGAGATTGGGATCCAAGTCCGGCGTTCTTTTCGGCCAGAAAAATATTGCAGCGATGATGACAGCGGTAATCGCGACGGCCGGGATGATAAGTTTTGTGGGCCTGAACGAGACTGTGATCTCTTTAGATATGGACGTCTTTTGTTCAGAGGCGACCCGTTCGGTCGTCGGAAGTCCCTTCTCGATCCGCTCGAGCTCGATCCGTAGATCGACGGCGTTCTGGTATCTCTTAGCTTTATCCTTCTCCAAGCATTTCAAAATAGGATCGCTCAAGCTGTCCGGAATGCTCGGATTAAGGGACTTAGGGTCTTTGGGCGCTTCATACTTGTGCTTGTGGGCTACACTGAGCGGAGTATCGCCACTGAACGGAAGCCGTCCCGTGACCATCTCATAAAGAATGACGCCCAGCGAATAGATGTCCGAACGCTGGTCGATGTCCTTCCCCTCGACCTGCTCCGGCGACATGTACTCGGGCGTCCCGATCATCACGCCGGCGCCTGTGATGCTCTTGCCAGAGAGCGACCGGGCGATCCCGAAGTCCATGATCTTGGCATCCCCGTCCTTATCAATCATGATATTGGCGGGTTTCAGATCTCGGTGAATAACCCCCAGCCGATGCGCCTCTTCCAACCCCTCGCATACCTGCTTGGCGATGGACATTGCGTTTCCTATGCTGAGTTGCTTTGACCTATGGATGAAGCTCCTTAGATCCTCTCCCGGCACGAACTCCATAGTGATGAAAGTCGTGCCCTCAGCCCTACCAAGATCGAACATCCGGCAGACATTGCGGTGGCTAATCTTGCGGGCGAGTTTCAATTCATTCGAGAAGCGCTCGACTGCTTCCTGATCTAGGGTGATTTCGGGACGCAACAGCTTGAGGGCGACTTTCTCTTTGATATCGGTGTCCTGGACTTTATAGACGCGGCCCATGCCGCCGTGGCCCAACTCTTCGATCACCTGGTAGCGGCCGGCGAACGTGGCGCCTGTGGTAAGCTCGCGGACAGGGGTTTGAAGTGTTTCCGTCATGACCGGAGGATGGCTCTGGGGCGGAGGGAGCTGAGTGCCACAATCGGCACAGAACTGCTTGGTCTCAGGATTCTCAGAATGACATTTCGGGCACTTTCTGGCCAAGCGAGCTCCCCTACTCTAGCTTGGACTCAGATTAACAGAGGGATGGGCGGGAAGTCAATGGAATCGGTGGAGCCAGCGAGAGGGATCGAACCTCCGACCTGCTGATGACGAACCAGCTGGTCTAGGGTTTCATGTTACTGATAAAAAAGATAATTAGGTGGGGTGTCTAAGCGATTGTGCTCAGATTGTGCTCACCTGCGGCGCCGCCCCGAATTGGCGATCAGCTGCCCTTCAGCCCGGTCAGCCACTTCTGGGCGTCTTCAGCCTCTGGCGTGTTTCAAATAGGATTTCGCTCTGCCCTCTAATGCGTTGAGCGCCAGAAAATCCTCTCCACGACCTCCATGATCGAAATGAGGCTGGCAAAAAATCCAAGGACTACGGCCAGTATCACGACGAATGAGCGATCCTTGAACCTGATTAGGGCTACAACCCCGGTAACGAAAGCGGCAATCCCCGATAACATCATGCATGTTCCCAGCGTGAGAACGAGCGGGGTTCCAGGCATCAATCCCGCAAGTTCCATGCCGAGAATAAGCGTAACAATAAGCACAACAAATACGGCTAATAATCTACCGGCCCATTTTCCGAGGCTTGTTTTTGGCATCAGGTTCCTCCCTTCAGTCCGGCCAGCCGCTTCCAAGTATTATGGACTTCGGGATGGCCGGAGTCGTCAGAATGCGCAATCCCAGCAAGATTCTCTCGTTCATTAGGCAATAAAGGGAACAAAAATGGCGATGAGGCCGAGAAAGACAACAACGAGAATGAAGAGATTATACCTCATGTTGTAATTGGTCAGGAGCGAGGAATCATAGTAACCGTCCACGCCTTGGTCTTTATACATCTTGATCAGCCCTGTAAGAAGCTTGGACCTGGTCTGTTTGCCTTTGAGGATACCTATGATGACAACAAAATTGACCACAATCGTTAAAGATACAAAAATGAGCATGACGATCGTGCGGCTGGCGCTCTTCCCTTGGGCGATACTCGAATTGACGGCCAAAGTTAAAAGATTGAGGAAGATCGAAGTGATGATAAAGATGGTATCGGTGCGTGTGTTCTGCTGGAGTTCTTCGATAATATGTTGGTGAACTCTCTCGATCATGATTTTTCTCTCCTTTCAGTTGATTTGATAGCGCGGTACCGCCCTCCCCGCAAAAGCGCTGGGTATCGGCATTCTCAGAATCGCAAGTCGGACACTTGATGGCCAAGCAGGCTCCCCTTCTCGAGCTTGGCCTCAGATTAACAGAGGGATGGGCGGGAAGTCAACCGGGCCGGGAGAATCATTGGAGCCAGCGAGAGGGGTCGAACCTCCGACCTGCTGATTACGAACCAACTGCCCTAGCGTTTCAACTAGCTGATAAATAATGTAATTAGGCGAGGCAGAAAATCGGTTGTGCTCAGATTGTGCACAACTGCCGAGCTGCTCCGAATAGCCGATCAGCTGCCCTTCAGCCCGGCCAGCCGCTTCACCCAACCTCAACGTCTATCTTGGAAAGGGTTTCTGCCGGAAACGCTTGGCTATTTGGCTTTTTCCCAAACGATGTTCTTATAGGACAAGACCGGGAACGCGTACGGTTTTGTGGACTTGTCGAACTCGTCGCGAAAACCCCTCCCTCTTAGGTCACAGGCACCAGTCACCAGGTCAAGGAACTCTTTTATCAAAATGGTGGTTCCCTTGTCTGCGGAAGAAGCTACCGGGAACCTGGGAAGGCCCTCATAGACATAGACCTTCCCTCCCCGGAAACGGAATTCCTCGATCCTATCGGTCACGTCCACTCTCCGATAGCCGCGCTCCCGTTTGTCGAGGCTGAGCAGCTCCTCGCTGGTGATCAGATACAAAATGCCGTTGATCCAGCCCTTTCCCTTGGGATAGATATTGAGTTCCGCAGTTCCGGTGATTGGAACGTGTTCCGTTTCGTGCAGGAAATACGCATCGACCCTCTTGGCGCCCGCCGCGATCGCTTGGGGATCGTTGAATGGGCGAACGCATGTCCACACCCTCTCGTAGCCCCTGAGATGAACTTCGTAGATCGGACCGTCATATTTGTGCCCCAGCGTCTGCTCCATGCTCGGCAAGGAGATCAAGGAACCATAGGCGATGATTCCCGCAGAACCCTCAGGAATTTCAATTGCGCTTTTTCGTTTTGCGGCACAAGCGGAAATAGAAGATAGAAACAGCGCCAACAGGCAAAGTGAAAGGCCCAAGAGTAATCCGGTCCTAGAAGTCTGTTCTTGTGTCATAGGAATCCCGCCACCAAGTCATATTTCTCTCCCGAATGCTATCACCGATATGGCAGCCGGTCAATCGACGTAGCATGT
>JBFYOD010000071.1:0-8600 GCA_041303965.1 Candidatus Aminicenantota bacterium | reverse complement strand
TCCGAACACGGAAGTTAAGCCCGTTCGTGCCGATGGTACTGCATGGGCAGCTGTGTGGGAGAGTAGGTCGTTGCCGGGTTTTATATCTAACTCGAATAAAGGCTAGAGGGGCACGGGCCCCCAAAAGGACGCCTTTGCGGCGTTCGGAGAGGTTACCAGCTCATCGATCATCAAGGACAAATTCTCCGGCGAGTCCCGCGGTTTCGGCTTCGTTGAGATGCCGAACAAGGAAGAGGCGGAGAAGGCCATCGCCGGCCTCAACGGCAAGGACCTCAAGGGCCGTCCCCTGACGGTCAACGAAGCGCGGCCCCGCACCGACGGCCCCCGCACGGGCGGCGGCGGTCGCGGCGGCGGCGGCCGGTACTGATCGCTTAGCGAACTTTATTCGAACGCAAAGGGCGGATGACCCCGAAAGGGGAGTCCGCCCTTTTTTATTTTCAGGGGGATTTCGCACCTTTCAATGATCGGGGAGGAGCGACCGGCGAGGCGATGGGGAAATCCTTGCCCGGGACTTTACCCTACAGTATTCGGAGATCCATCATAAAGTAGGGTAGATCAACGCAACAGATCCAGCAGCTGCCGAATGATGGCATCTTCGAGCGGCATGATCTCCCGGGCTTTGGCCAACGACCGCCTGATAAGAGTTTTCCACTTCTTCGGCAAGCCGCTCCAAAGAGCCAACAACCGACCAGTTTCCGGCCTTTCCGTCAAGGCATATTGACCGATGAAAACAGCCTGCTTGATATCCTTTTCCTTCTTGCCGCGGCGTTCCGGGCGCGCGGCCAGGAACAGCTTATGCAGAAGGAACGCTGACGGGCTGGGCACTCGAGCCCGTATCCCTTGACCCAGCTTGAGCACGATGGGATCGGCCAGGAGAATATCCAAGTATCTCAATTCCTGTGGAGTGAGAGCGAGCTCTTTGATGTGGCGGGGAGGACGGGTCCCGTCTCTTCGCTCCTTGGTCACGAACTCGACTTTTATCCCGCCGCCCGTGAAGTACATCGAACCATCGGGGTTGAAATGCTGGCTGAAACCTAGGCGCTGCAGCAAGGCGCCGAAGTCGAAGGGCCGTCCTTTGAACGGCCGCGGCACCAGAATATCCAGGTCCTCCGTTCGCAGCGGATACCGTTCCAAGGGGAGGTGCTTTTGGTAAAGGAGAAAACACCAGCTGCCGATGATCTCGAAGCCGGCCTCCCAAAGCCTGTTCCGGGTCATGGCTCCGAGAACGGCCAGAACGGGGTCCGTGAGATCGACCTCTTCCATTCGCTTCGACCTGAGGAGTCCCAGAGCCTCACGCACGCGGGGCAATTCCTTCTCCAGGCGGTCTCTCTCCGCCAGGCTATCGCGCAGGTCCCCGGGGATCTCCTTGCCGATATAATCCGTTTTTACGGAGGGTCCTTTCCTGTACGAAAGATAATAATAGATCACTCCGCCGATCGTCTTGGGCCGGACGCGGCCCTTGGGCAGCAAGGCCAGCCTTGCGGTGATCCTTCGTTCCTGGTCCCGGTAGAAGGCGGCGTTCTCGCTGAGCGTGTTCTTGAGGTCTTCCATAAAGGTAAATTACCCTACAATAGTGAGAATGTCAATAGATTGTAGGGTAACGCAGCTCGCATCGATCATCAGAGACAAGTTCAGCGGATGCCCCCGAAAGGGGAGTCCGCCCTTTTTTATTTTCGGGGGGATTTATCGAGGAGAGCCGAGGGGCTCCGAGTCAGCCCGGACGCCTCGAGCCTGGATGAGTTGGGCGAGCAGGCTCGGGAGAAAGTGACGCCACGATTGACGAGAACGCCAGGGGGCTGGATCCCTGTGAGGGTGTCAGGCCGGAGTCTCTTCCGGCCTCCGGAGTTGTGATATGATGGGGCCGTGAATCTGATGGTTCTCGTCGATAACAACACCTTCATTGTCAGGTTCTGCCGGGCCGAACCGGCTGGAATTCCGATTTGAACCTTCTCGACAAGCGATCCACGGAGGGAGCATCATGAAAAGACCGGTTTTCGCCGTCATCCTCGCCGCTGTCTTGCTCAGCGGCGCGATCGCCGACCAGCCCCAGGGCCGCAGTTGGGC
The DNA here is from genome assembly GCA_041303965.1 of Candidatus Aminicenantota bacterium. Classification (GTDB taxonomy): domain Bacteria; phylum Acidobacteriota; class Aminicenantia; order Aminicenantales; family Saccharicenantaceae; genus RBG-16-66-30. The sequence goes on along the minus strand of JBFYOD010000071.1, from coordinate 6,536 downwards.
CATGGCTGGCGCCGGGGACCTCGATAACATCCTGCCGGAACGGGACAGGGCGGAGGTCGTCAACCGCTGGCTCGCCTGGCGCCTGGACAACATCGTCCCCATGGTCATGAGGCGCGAGGGTATCGACCTGTGGATGGTCATCAACCGCGAGTACAACGAAGATCCCGTTTACATGTCGATGGTATCCGAGCCGGCCATGAACGCCCGCCGCCTGTCCATCCTCATCTTCCACGACCGAGGGGCCGCCGGCTTCAAGAAGCTGACAGCCAACTGGCACGGGGCGGGATCGGCCGGGCCCTTCTACGAGCCCATATTCAAGGACAGGTCCAAGGGCTGGAAGGGCCAGTTCGAGACCGTGGCCGCCTATATCCGGGAGCACAAGCCGGGCAAGATCGGCCTCAACTTCTCCGAGGACTGGGCCTTCGGCGACGGGCTGACAGTCGGGTTGATGCGCGAGCTCGAGAAAGCGCTCGACCCGGCCGACCGGAAGCGGATCGTCTCGGCCGAGCGGCTCTGTATCGGCTGGCTCGAGACGCGCAGCCCCATGGAGCTCAGCGTCTATCGCCACCTCAACGGCATCGCCCACGACATCATCGCCGAGTTCTTCTCCAACCGCGTCATCGTCCCCGACGCGACGACCGACGAGGACGTCGTGTGGTGGATCCGCCAGAAGTTCACCGGCCTCGGCCTGCGAACCTGGTTCCAGCCCTCCGTGAGCATCCAGCGCTCGCCGAAGGACTCGGCCCTGTACGGCAAGGGCGACCGGATCATCCGACGGGGCGACGTCCTGCACTGCGACATCGGCATCTCCTATCTGGGCCTGAGCACGGACACCCAGCACAACGCCTATGTCCTCCGGCTGGGGGAGGAGGACGCTCCGGCGGGCCTCAAGGAGGTCTTGAGGCGCGGGAACCGCCTTCAGGAGATCTTCATGGACGAGTTCCAGGCTGGACGGACCGGCAATGAGATCTACCTCGCGGCCCTGAAAAAGGCCAAGGCCGAGGGCATCGAGGGACGCATCTACACCCACCCGCTGGGTATCCACGGTCACGCCGCAGGGCCCACGATGGGCCTCGTCGAGGCCCAGGAAGGGGTCCCGGTCCAGGGCGATTATCCGCTCTACGAGAACACCTGTTACGCCATCGAGCTGAACGGCTCGCACGTCGTCCCCGAATGGGACGGCGCGAAGGTTACTCTGGGCCTGGAGGACGGCGGCGTTTTCACCAAGGACGGCTGCCGTTGGATCGACGGTTACCCGCGGACCTACTATCTGATCAAGTGACCGGGGCCGGGGCGTTTTATAGCGAGGTCATCCGGGCGGCCCTTCGGCCCGGGAAACAGGCTCGTCCAGAAGGACCTGGCCCGACATGAAGAATATAATGGGTGGAGAATTGACCACTTCTTGATATAATTCGCGACTCAGAGGCCGACGATGTATCCGTATCTCCGGGTCGCCCGTGTCCTCGTCCGGGCGGCCCTCAAACCCCGCTTGGGGCTCGACGGCACGAGCGAGCTTGTCTTACGCGTCCTGCCGAGCGACATCGACACCTATCCCGAGATGAACAACGGCCGCTTCTGGACCATCATGGACCTCGGCCGCTACGACCTGGCCTTTCGCATGGGCCTGATGCAGATGGCCCGCCGCAAGGGCTGGTATTTCGTTGTCGCCGGGGGGAGCATCCGTTACCGGCGCCGCCTGCCGCCTTTCGCCCGGTTCGTCCTCCGGACCAAGCTCGTCGGCCATGACGGCCGCTGGTTCTACTTCATCCAGGAGTTCATCCATCGGGAGCGGATCGCCGCCCAGGCCGTGGTCCGGGCCGGGCTTCGGACGAAGACGGCGGCGATCCCCTCCACGACCATTCTGAGCGCCGTCGGCCGCGAGGATTGGGCGCCGCCTCTCCCTGAATGGGTGAAGGCCTGGATCGCCGCCGAGGAGGTCCGCCCGCCGCTCTGAACGCCGGACGCTTGGCCCGTGAGAAAAATGCGGCTGACGGGATATCCCTCGCTTCAATACCATCTCTGTAGGGAAGGGATCGAGATCAGCGAGGCCGAGCCGAGCTTTTCGTCGCTTTTGATCCGGCGGAACACGCCCGCGCCCCCGTCTTGGATGACCCGGTCGATAGCGCCTATCTTCGGGAACTCTTCCATGGGAAACAGGTGGAACCGCACGCCCGGAGTTCTGCGGAAGGGTTTCAGGGGGATCACGCGGTAGGGAACTGTCTTTTCAGAGACCATCGCGATCGCTCCTTACATCGGTCTTTTCCGTATCGTGACGACGCCGAGATACCCGTCGACGGTCAAGTCGTCCCCTGTCCTGATGGCGTAGGCCGCATCGGGAACGCCCGTTACGCAAGGTATGCCGTATTCCCTGGCGACGATCGCTCCGTGGATGAGCATCCCGCCCCGACGCTCGACGATCCCTCCCGCGACAGAGACCGCGTAGGTCATCTCGGGTCCTATCGAGTCGCACACGAGGATCTCCCCGCGTTCAAGGTCCTTGATCTGTCCGGGGTCGACAACGACCCGGGCCTTCCCCCGGACGATCCCTTTGGACGCGGGCTGGCCCCGGAGCTGTTTCGCGCGCACCTCGGCCGCGCCGCGTTCTCTCGCCAGGCCGGTCTTGCCGCGGGCCGGAGGCTTGTGCAACCCGCTCACAAGCTTTTGTCGCAGAAGTGCGGAAAGCGTTCTTTTCGAGCCTCCGCGCACGAGGCCCTCGTCTTTCCTGCGGCGCGCCTCATCGGCGGCCTTTTTAAGCTCGCGCTCTATCCCTGCCAGGTAGACGTTGTCATCGTCTCTCATCGTGTAACTCGACCTGGCAAGGTCGAGGAGCTCAAGGCCGCGTCGCCGGTCCTTCTTGGGGAATCGGGAGAGGAACCTTTTCTCGAGGCCCGCGGCCGCAGCGCGTCCGCCCGGCTTTCCTTTCCGGGGCCCAAACGGCATTTTGGCGAGAAAAGCGGCCAGCTTCCGGTGATCCTCCAAGTCGCCGCTGATCATCCCGAATTGGCTGAAAAGTCTCTTGCGCAGGGCGTCGAACCTTGCCGCGCCGGTCGGCCCGCCTTTTCTCACAGCCATGAGCGAGGGCTTTCCCCTGCTGACCATCGCTGACATCTCCGCCAGGATGGCGTCGCGCTGCATGCTGAGCGTGCGACCGGTCCGCAGGAGCTCGACGAATTCGTGAGGGTCGCGGGGCTTGACGAGGTCGTTGTACACCCGGCCGAAAAGCCTGGCGCCGTGACCGTAGGGAATAAACTCGTCCCAGTACGTCCTGTTCCACCGCGCGAGGACCGCCGTTCTCCGCTCAATTTCTCTCGCGAGCTCCGCGTCTGACATCTCGTCGGGGTCCTCATCCCTCATGCGGCGGGTTTCTTCGGCCATGGCCGGGAGGAGCTCTCCCTCTATCCTTCTTCTGAGCTCCAAGAGGTTTTCGAAAGATCGCTTCAGGGAAAGATCGAAGACGCTTCTTTTGGAGAGCCCTGCGTCCGGGGTCGTCGTAATGGGACGGGATTGAAGCGTGAAAAGGTCTTTCTTTCGGAAGGTCCACTCGACGTCCTGCGGGCTCCTGAAGAGCTTCTCGGCTGAAAGCGCCAGCCTTGCGACCTCTCTGACCCGCTCGGCCTTCAGCAATCCGGCGGTCTTTTTGCCGGACCGCTTGGCCGAAGACGAAGGGGGACTGTAAGATATCCGTCCACCCGAGCCTCTTTCCACGGACCAGCGGTGAGGTTCTGTCCTGCCGTCGACGAGGCGCTTGTTGAGTCCCGGGACGGCTTCTATCACGATCCCTCCGCCGCGAACGGGGTCCAGACTGAAAACGACCCCGGAGACCTCTCCCCGGACAAGCTTCTGCAGGATCACGGCCATTCCTCCGGAAGCGGGATCGAAGCCCAGTTCTTTCTTGTACAGGAGCGCGGCGTCCGACCAAAGAGAAGCCCAAACGTGGAGCACGCTTTCCATCACGGCTTTCTCGCCCTTCACGTCGACACACGATTCGTGCACACCGGCGTAAGAGGCGCTTGCGGAATCCTCGGAAAGGGATGAAGACCTGACCGCCGCGCTTTTCCCGCCGAGGAGGGTATTCGCGAACGAGGTGATCTCCCGGAGCATGTCAGGGGGGAAGGTCCCGCCGTTCACAAGGTTCCTAATCCGCTGGCTCGCGTCCCACATCTCTTCCCAACGCATGTCCTTGAGCTCTTTCCGGCCGAGTTCTATCGCGATCTTGCCGACCAAGCCGTTAAAGGAAAGGAAGTCCCGAAAAGCCTGGACGGTGATACAGCCGCCGGGAGGGACGCGCCCGCCTTTCTTGGCGAGGAGGGCGAGCGCGGCGGCCTTGCCCCCGACCCTATCGCGGTCGGTGTCCTTGATATCCTCTAAGCGGCGGAAAAGCCACATCAGCGCATTACCAATTCTTCGACGTCCTGGAACCTTGAGACGGCGTAATAGACCTTCACCCGGACCGCGAAAAGGGCTACTCCCGGGGTAGAAACGAATTCTTCGAGATACGGATGCCGGGCGGTCAAGGTTCTTTTCCACCTTCGTTCCTCGGCGCCCGATAGTTCCTTGGCGTCGCCGAGGGCCGTGATCCCGACCGCGTCGATCAGGTCCTGTTCCGTGTTCTTCCGGTTATCGACGAAAATCGCCACGTGCGGGCAACGCAGGATGTTGGCGTATTTCATGCTGGCCCGGGACGTCGCGAAGGTCATTGTTTTGAGGTCGCCCGATACCGAATAGGACACGATGTTCTGGTAGGGATAAACCTCGCCACGGGTGGCCAGGATGCCCAGTCCTTGTCCCTTGAGGACCGTCTTTATGCGCGATAATGACGCCCCGCTATTCATATTGTTTTTTTACCGTGCCGTCGCCGACAAGGGGAAGAACGGAAACCACTCTGAACATGACGAGCGAAGCGCCCTGGAGATATTTTTCACCGCAATAAGGCCCGGGGTATTCTTTTCTACACGCCGCGGCGACATCGGCGGTTTCCCTCGTCTCGTTCTCGTATTCGAGGAAAATCCTCAAGCCCTTCCACCCCTCGCCGTTCTCCTTGAAAAGATAGGCCGCATGCGGGTTCTTTCGCACGTTGGAGATGGATAGCCGGTCGGACATGATGAAGGCCACCCGCCCGTCGTCAACGACCTTGGGCTTCGAGTAGACCGCGGAGTCGACTTTGCCCTTATCGTCCGCGGTGCTCAGTACCCCGAGTCCGTTCGTGCTGCGAAAATATTTTTCGAGTTCCATAGGCCCCTCCTGTTCGAAGATAACGACCCGACCGGCGTGAATATCACGCGAGCAGATTATACCATCAGGTCGGACCTTTCCTAAAATCACTCGAACGTCTCGGGCCTATCGCTGGGAAGTGACCGCCGCTTGCGGCCGGGAGATCCTCTTCCGGGAGGCGGCGGAACAGGGGCTGCCGTTGCGGCGGGAAGCGCAGGAGGGGCAGGCTCCACATTGGGTTTCGCCGCCCATATCCGGAGAGGCCCCTGTCTCAGGGGCGCAGGCGGCCGGTACTGATTGCGCTGGGGACATGCCCCGATTCGGGGACATGTAATCAATTTCTCTTGAAATTGGTACGTGTCCCCAAGAATCGGGTGGTACGTGTCCCCGATTTATTCGACTAAAAACGCAAAGGGCGGATGCCCCCGAAAGGGGAGTCCGCGCTTTTTTATTTTCGGGGGGATTTTCCTCCCCTTTTCCACTCAATATGGATATAATGGGTTTATAAAGGATAAAACGCATGTTCTCCACCTATACCGCCAAGTACACGAAGATCAAATCCGGCTACATGGGCCAGCTTGTCGAGTGGCCGGAGGTCGTGACAGAGGGAAAAACCCTCGAGGAATGCAGGGCGATGCTCCAAGACGCGCTTCATGAGATGATCTTGGCATACCGCCAGCAGAAAAAGGAAATTCCTGTGGGCGGCGGGCTGCTGGAGCAGATCCCTGCTCAGATCTAGATGTCTGTCAAGCGACGGGATCTCATCCGTTACCTCGAAGAAAATAACTTCATTCTTGTGCGCGAAGGTAAAGAGCCATTCCATTTATTCGAACAATAAAAAGACGATCCCCGTGAAAAGGCATAAATCCTTAGACCGGATAACGGCCAACGAGCTGTGCAAGCAGGCCGGCCTAAAACCGAAATATTGAATCCGTAGCCGGTCGTTGACGCGCTTTGCGCTCGGCCTGCGGGAGGCCCTTCGAGAAGGACTACGGCTATTCCAGAACGATCCGGACGTCCACCCGCGACTTGCTCTGGACCGGCAGGAAGACGACGAGGTCGGTGCCATCGAGCTCGTAATTCAAACCCACTCTCGCGGCCCCGGCGGCTTTCCCGTTCAGAATGACCTTGGGCTTTGGACCGTTCCAATTTTTCACAAAGAGGACGGGATTGACGACAGGAGCGGAAGCGCTGCCCGAGAGGCTGAGATCGAAACTCCTCGGCGATCCGGCCGCGTTCACGATCTTGTAGCACCGTTCCGTCCGGTCGAAGCCCCCGGAACGGAGGTCGCCGCCCTTCAGGACAAGGTCGGGCGGATAAGCCCA
>JBFYOD010000070.1:0-12906 GCA_041303965.1 Candidatus Aminicenantota bacterium | reverse complement strand
GCCACGGGCGGTCCCTTGACATCCGCTCCGGGCCTGAATTAGCATCAGAACGAACCAGGTACAGCGCGCATCCGCGGATAGGAAGGAGACCAGTCCAGTGAAAAAACAGCAGGGATCGACGGGTTGTGCGGCATGTCCCTTGAGCCGCCGCCGTTTTCTGGCCGCGGCCTCTGCGGGGGCCCTGGGCGCTATCGCGCCCCGAGGTCTTTTCCCGGCGGGCGGTCGGGCAGCGAAGACGCGCGTCCGGGTCATTTTCGCCCTCCACGCCGTCACCCAGCCCGGTCCGGACTGGCCGAACGTCGGTTTCGACTTCCAGCCCGTCATGGACGGGATAATGACTACCCTGGCCAGGGACTTCCCCGAGTGCGAACTCATCAGTACTATGGCCAAGGGCCCGGAAGAGGCCCAGAAGATCCTGGCGGTGGACACGGCGGCCCCTGTCGACGGCTACGTCGTCTGCCAGCTCAACTGCTGGAACCAGGTCGTCCAGACGATCGCCGCCTCCGGAAAGCCCACCCTCTATGTCGATTTTCCATACGGCGGGAGCGGTGGTTTCCTCGACTATACGGCCGCCTTCCTGCGCAAGAAAACGCCCAACGTCGGTTTCGTAGCCTCCTCCCGGATGGAGGATCTCGTCGCGGCCTTCCGCGCCTTCGGACAAGGGAAGAAGGCCGGCCCGGGGAGCGAATTCGGGGCCATGGTCGCGTCCATCCGACAGTCGGGCACTCCCGGGCCCGGCAACCTCTCCGTCAAGCCCGACACCCTATCCGTCCTTTCCGCCGGCGACTGCCTCCGGAGAATGAAGGAGTCGAAGATCCTGGCCGTCGGCGGCAGCTGGCCCGGCATCGCGCCGGCGATCATGGACGGCATGGGGATCGAAGTGGTCAACGTGCCCTTTTCCGAGGTCAATGACGCGTGGGCCGCGGCCGACAAGGAGGACGCCAAAGCCGTTGCCGACCGTTGGCAAAAGACAGCGGCTAAGGTCGAGGGGGTCAGCATGGAAACGCTCGTCACGTCGGCGGCCATGTACCTCGGCCAGAAGGCCGTGCTCCGAAAGCACGGCGCGAACGCCATCACCATCAGCTGCCTCGACGGATTCTACGGCGGGCACATCCACGCCTACCCGTGCCTCGGTTTCCATGAGCTCCTTAACGAAGGGCTCATCGGGGCCTGCGAGTGCGACGTCCAGTCGACGGCGACCATGGTCGCCATGACCGCCCTGACCCAGGGCCGGCCGGGGTACATCTCCGACCCGGTCATCGATACGTCCTCGCGCCATATCATCTATGCACATTGCGTCGCCTCGAACAGGGCTTTCGGGCCGGGCAGCCCGGCCAACCCCTTCGAGATCCTGACCCACTCGGAGGACCGGCAGGGCGCTTCGGTCCGGTCGCTCCTCCCCTTGGGCCACATGACGTCGACGGCCGAATTCTCGCCGGAGCGCAAGACCATCCTCTTCCATCGCGGTAAGGCCGTGGCCAATGTGCCCGACGATCGGGCTTGCCGGACGAAACTCGCCGTCGAGCCCGTCGGCGATATCGAAAAGCTTTTCGCCGAGTGGGACGAGTGGGGCTGGCACAGGGTGACCGTCTACGGCGACCTCAAAGAGCCCGTCTATGCCCTGGCCGACGCCCTCGGCTGGCGCGTCCTCGAAGAGGCCTGAGCCTGCCACGGGCTTCAGACCGAGGGGCAACCGGGTTGTTTTCTGTTGAACGGGTCCGGACAATGAGGTAGGATGAGGGGGGAATCGACATCCAAAGAAAGGACGCTGCCATGGCCGAGCCCTTCATCGAACAAAAGACAAGGAAGATCGCCCTCCTCATCGACGGCGACAACGCCCAGCCCTCGCTCATCGGCCAGATCCTGACCGAGGCGGGCAAGTACGGCCTCGTGACCATCCGCCGGATCTACGGGGACTGGACGACCGTCAACATGTCCGGCTGGAAGACTGCCCTCCACGACAGCGCCATCCAGCCCATCCAGCAGTTCCGGTACACGATCGGCAAGAACGCCACCGACAGCGCCATGATCATCGACGCCATGGACATCCTCCACGGCCACCTCGTCGACGGCTTCTGTATCGTTTCGAGCGACAGCGACTACACGCGCCTCGCGACGCGGGTCCGGGAGATGGGCTTCTTCGTCATGGGCATCGGCAAGCGCTCGACGCCCAAAGCCTTCGTCAACGGCTGCAACGTCTTCATCTACACGGAAAACCTCGTCCCACGGGAGCGGGAGACGCGGCGGCGCGACCGGGGCGGGGCGAGGAAGGTCGAGGGCAAGCAGCCGCGCGAAGAGCACGGCGACGGCGAGGATAGGGGCCGCAAGTTCGACCCCGTCCCGCTGCTCAAGGGCGCCTTCGACATGGCCGTCCGGGAGGACGGCTGGGCCAATCTCGGCGAGATCGGCTTCTATCTGCGCCAGCTCGACCCGGGCTTCGACCCCCGGACCTACGGCTTCAAGCAGCTGTCCCAGCTCATCAAGAGCCAGCAGGCGGTCTTCGAGATCAACTCGCGGGGCGAAGAGGGCGGCGGCGCCGCGATCTACATCCGCACGCGCGAGACCCGCGACTAGCGGCCGGCGCCCTTCGCGGCGGCCCGGTGGATCTCCGTTTCGGCGGCGATATAGCCAAAGGCCGGCCAGTAGGGGATGGCCACGATCTTCTTGAAATAAGCGAAGGCCTTCTCCGTATTCCCGTTGTAGAGGTACCAGCAGGCCAGGCCGTAGCCGGTCGTGGCCAGGTCCAGGTCGGAGCTCGCGGCTGCGGCTTCGAGATCGCCTTCCTTCTTCAGCCCCTTATAGAAAAGGAGAAGGTTGTGATAGGCGGCGTTTTCACCCGCCTTCATGTCCTCCCGGATGCCTTCGAGGACACCCGCCGCCTCCGCTTTTTTCCCCTGACGCATCAGGCTGATGTAGAGCCAGTTGGATACGGCGATCACCGAACCCTCGTCCTTGGCGGCTTCCCGGCATTTGAGGTATGCGGCCTCGGCTCGGGGAAAATCGCCGCGGAGGTAATGGGCGAGCGCGAGATGATACCAGATGTCGAAGTCGTTGCCGTTGAGCCCGGCGGCCCTGTCCAGGTCGGGGACGGCCTTATCGAACTCGCGGACGGTGATGTAGCGGTGGCCGCGATGCCGATAGAGCATGGCGTGATCCGGGTGGGCGGCGATCCCCCGGGTATAGACGTCGATGGCCTCGCGATACCGCCAGAGCGCGGCCAGCCCGCGGCCGTAGAGGATGATGTTTTCGGGATCGGCCGGATCGGACTCGAGTTTCCGGGCCGCGTCCCTGAGGCCGCTCTCGAGCTTGGCCAGGGCGTCCCCCTCGGCCGGCGTACGGAACAGGGGTTTTCCGAGAAGCGAAACGACCTCGGGTTGCCCGGGGCCCAGTTCCTGACGGGCGGCGGCGGTCCGGGGGAGGAAGGCCAGAAGTCCGAGAACGGCCGGGAGGGCGAGCCCGGCGGCGAAGCGCGTGTGTGAGGTTCTCATGTGTCGACCTCTAGCTCCCGGCCTTGTCCTTTTTCAGAAGGGCGGTGAGGAGGAAGGCGCTGCCGATCGCCAGCATCAGGATCCCCCAGACCAGGTTGAGATTGAAGCCGAGGGAGATGGCGTACATCTCCTTTTTTGTCACCAGGCCATAGATCCCGAGCAGGAGCCCGTAGGCGCTGAGGAGCCAGCCGATCGGAAGCTTGAGGTCGAGGACGTGTCCCTGGCCCATCCCCGTCGCCTGGCCTTTGGTTTCGATCTTGTCGTTCATGGTTCACTCCTTGGCGTGCGCCGGATCGTCTACCAGAAGATGACGTTGAGGACGATGGCGATGACGATGGCCAGGATCCCCCAGACCGCCGGCCGCGCCAGCCAACGGGCCGCGGCCTTGGGCTTCGGCGTCAGGCCGAAGACGAGGCCGACGAGCTCCTTCGGATCCCGCTTCGCGGTGAAAAGGCTGACCCCGATCGTGACGACGAAGTCGGCGAGCCAGGCCCACCAGGCCTGGTAGAAATTGGCGGCCATGTCACTCGCGTAATGGAGGACGCCGAGCCGGTACAACAGGTAATGGACGGCCGCGGTCAGGATGCCGACGAGCAGGCCGAAGAACCCGCCCCAGCCCGTCGCCCCGCGCCAGAACATCCCCAGGAGGAATGTGGCGAAGAGCGGCGCGTTGAAGAAGGAGAAGACGAGCTGCATGTAATCCATCAGGTTCGGGAAGGATTGGACGATATAGGCGGTGCCGACGCTGATGGCCACCCCGAAGACCGTGGCGAACTTGCCCATCCTCAGGTAGTGGGAGTCGGGTTTCCCCTTCTTGATGTAGGTCCCGTAGATGTCGTAGGTCCAGATCGTGTTGAAGGCGGTGACGTTGCCGGCCATGCCGGACATGAAACTCGCGAGAAGCGCCGTGATGGCCAGCCCCAGCAGGCCGTTCGGCAGGTAATGCTTCATCAGGAGGATCAGCGCGGAATTGTAATCGGCCGCGGGCAGGGCGGCCTGGCTGAACTCCGGCAGGACGAGCAAGGCGACGAGGCCGGGGATGACGACGATGATCGGGACGAGCATCTTGGGGAATGCGGCGATGATGGGCGTCATCCGGGCGGCGTTGATGTTCTTCGAGGCCAGGGCCCGCTGGACGACGAGGAAGTCGGTCGTCCAGTAGCCGAAAGACAGGACGAAACCGAGGCCCATGACCACGCCGAACCAGTCGACGCCGAGCGGATTGGCGCTCGTGCCTAAGTATTTCACCGAGTGGAGGAGGGGTTCCTTGAGCTTGGCCACGAAACCGGCGAACCCGCCCACTTCCTTGAGGCCGAGGAAGACGATGGGCAGGAGGCCCAGCCAGATGAGGAAGAACTGGATGACCTCGTTGTAGATCGAGGACGACAGGCCGCCCCAGAAGACGTAGAGCAGGACGACGACCGCGGCGAAGAGGATGCTTCCCGTGAGCGACCAGCCCAGCATGAGCTTGAAGAGCAGGGCCATGGCGTAGAGGCTGATGCCGCTCATGAGGATGGTCATGATGGCGAAGGAGATGGCGTTGAGGCCGCGGGTCGCCTCATTGTAGCGGAGCTTGAGGTACTCGGGCACGGTCCGGACGCGGCTGCCGTAGTAGAAGGGCATCATGAAGATGCCCAGGAAGACCATGGCCGGGATGGCCCCCACCCAGTAGAAGTGGATCGTGGCGATGCCGTACTTGGCCGAGTTGGCCACCATGCCGATGACCTCGAGGGCGCCCAGGTTGGCCGAGAGGAAGGCCAGCCCCGTTATCCAGCCGGGGAGCGACCGGCCCGAGAGGAAGAAATCCTCGCTGGTCTTCATGTATTTCTTGAGCGAGTATCCGACGAGGATCATGACCAGGACGTATCCGCCGATGATGGCGTAATCGACGGCGTTCAGGGTGATGACGGGGTCCATCGCGCTCTCCTTTCGTCCGGGAAGACGGGGGTCCTTTTTTCCGCGAGGGAGCATAATTCACGCCCCGGGCGTTGTCAACGCCGGGCGGAGGGCATGTGCCCCCAGGCCGTGTCCCCCTCGTACCCGGCGGGCCCTTGATATGCCCGTTCCGATGTCCTATACTTGGGATGGGATGCGGCCGGCGGCCGCGATCCTCCGAACGACGGCAGAGGAGGTGGCCATGCGGGTCCAGCAGAGGATCATCGTCGGGATTTTCCTGGCGGCACTGGTCGGGATGGCCATGCCCGGGATCCAAGCGGGTGGCTCCATAAGCTACAGGATCGATGGCAAGGAATTTGCCTTCAATAACGGCCGGATGGAGTATTACAAAGACGACGGCTACGTCTGGCTCATCGCCGAGAGGGTCGAGCGTGTCGCCGATCCCTCGGGCGTTGATGACGAACCGCTGGAGCTGACCGTCGACTTGAACATCCAGTTGGCAAAAAGTGAGACCAAGCTCGTCGGCCTGCATGAAGCCAGGTCCTCGGATGAGATGCCGACGCATTTTTCCTGGTATGAAATTGTCCCGACCGAGGACAAGAAGAGCAAGGAGATCAACGAATACCTGGCCACCCTGGACAGCGGCAGGGAGGGGATGGTCTTCCGCTTCAAGATCGACGTCTTCGGCCCGCCCGGCTCGATCGTCACGGGCACGTTCAGCGGCAAGCTCTTCGACGAGGACGGCAAACTCCACGAGATCACGGACGGCGTCTTCAGCGTGCCCCGAAAGGACATGGATTAGGGGCGCCGTCTACGGTATCGGACGTTCATCTACCGCCGGGCGCCGGAATACGGCCGCGTCCGTTTCCGCATCCAGCCAAAAGGAAACAGCCTGAATGACTATCCTGGAACTTCGATAGGGGAGAGGATATGAGACATGCGCGCAAGATGAAAGATGTCGTTTTGATCATCGCCAGTGTCATCCTTTTTTTCAATTCCGTCGGCTGTCGAAGCAGGCTGGGAGTGCCCGGAAGTGTCCCTATCTCGCCGTCCGACACAATGGACGAGCTCAGAGAGAAGGCCGCGCGGGTCGTGCCATATGAACGGCAGCTCGCCTGGCAGGCGCTCGAGTTCCAGGCCTTCGTCCACTTCGGCATGAACACGTTCACCGACCGGGAATGGGGCCAGGGGACGGAGGACCCGAAGCTCTTCGATCCCACGGATTTCGACGCCGGCCAGTGGGCCGAGGCCGTCAAGGCCGCTGGGATCCGCGGTCTCATCGTCACCGCCAAGCACCACGACGGATTTTGCCTCTGGCCGAGCCGTTTCACCGAACATTCGGTCAAGAGCTCGCCCTGGCGGGAAGGCAAGGGCGACGTCGTCGGCGAGGTCGCGGCGGCCTGCCGCAAGGCCGGCCTGAAATTCGGCGTCTATCTTTCGCCCTGGGATCGCCACGAGCCGAGCTACGGCGACTCGCCGCGGTACAACGAGCACTTCAAGAACCAGCTCCGCGAGCTCCTGACGGACTACGGGGAGATCTCCGAGGTCTGGTTCGACGGCGCCTGCGCCGAAGGGCCGAACGGCAAGCGCCAAGTCTATGACTGGGAGGGGTATTACGCCCTCATCCGCGAGCTCCAGCCGGGCGCGGTGATCTCCATCATGGGGCCGGACGCCCGCTGGATCGGGAACGAAGCCGGGGTCACCCGGGAGAGCGAATGGAGCGTCATCCCCGTCGTCGGCTTCGACGACCTGCCCGACGAGAAGAATCCCGGCGGCATCGCCCATCTCGACGCCCAGGCCGCGGACCTCGGCTCGCTCGAGAGGATCGCCGCCGTGGCCAAGCAGGGCGGGCGGCTTCTCTGGTACCCGGGTCAGGTCGATGTCTCGATCCGGCCGGGTTGGTTCTACCACGCGGCCGAAGACGACAAGGTCAAGTCACTCGACCAGCTCCTCGACATTTATTACACTTCGGTCGGCGGCAACGCCCAGCTCCTGCTCAACATCCCGCCCGACAAGCGCGGCCGCATCCATGAGAACGACGCTCGAAGGCTCAAGGAGCTGGGGGACAGGCTCCGGGCCACATTTGCCGTCAACCTCGCCGCCGGGGCCGCCAACCGACTCCGAGGGGCTATCCCCATCGGGGGCCGAGCCGTCAAGGAGCGACAACCGCGGTCGGGGACTGACGGGGACAGTCCCTCTTTTTTGCAGGAATACGACCTCGGCGGACCGAAGATCTTCAATGTCGCCATGATCGGAGAAGATGTCCGGCAGGGCCAGCGGATCGAGGCCTTCGCCTTTGACGTCTGGGACGGGGAGGATTGGATAGAGGCCGCCCGGGGAACGACGATCGGCTGGAAAAAGCTCCTCCGCTTCCCGGCCGTCGAATCTTCGAAGGTCCGGGTACGGCTCATGAGATCCCGGGGCGGGAACTTTCTGTGGACGCCCGAGCGCATTGGCCTCTTCCTCGATCCCGGCAAGTAATCCAAGTGCCGCCGGGCCGGGGCCCCGCCGGCGGATCAGAGGGACAGCCCCCATCGGGGACCGAGGGGGACAGTCCTCCTGATCCCTAAATTCATTAAACCGCCGGGCCGATTTGCCGTATAATACCGGAGATACCCGCGCCCGGGTCCATCCGTCGGCAACGACACATTCGAGGGAGGCCGGAATGCTTCGAGACATCATCAAAAAAGAGATCCTGGACAACATCACCAGCCCGAAATTCGTCTTCACCTTTCTTCTCTGCACGATCCTCATCCTGCTCTCGGTCTATACCGGAGTGACCAACTACAGGGCGGAAAAGAAGGAATACACGGCGGCACTGGCCCTCAACAAAAAAAACATGGAAAGCCAGCCGACCTACGCGTCGCTCGCCGGGATCGGAGTCAAGGTCAGCAAGCCGCCCCAGGTCCTGGGAACCGTGGTCACGGGCATCGAGGAGGCCGTCGGCCGCGTCGCGCCGGTCAACATCGCCGCCGACCCCAACCTCATCGACTCCAAATACAGCAGCAACCCGGTCTTTGCCGTCTTCGGCTCCCTCGACCTCATGTTCATCGTCAAGATCGTCCTCAGCCTCTTCGCCATCCTCTTCACCTACGACGCGATCGTCGGCGAGAAGGAGAAGGGGACGCTCAAACTGGCCCTGTCGAACGATGTGCCGCGCGACCGGCTCATCATGGGCAAGGCCATCGGCGGCTACATCAGCCTCCTCCTGCCCCTCCTCGTCCCGCTCGTCCTGGGCCTTCTCATCCTGCTCATCACGCCCGACATCTCGCTCAGCGGCCAGGACTGGGGCCGCCTGCTCCTGATCTTCCTCATGTTCTTCCTCTATCTGTCCGTGTTCTTCAGTCTGGGCCTCTTCGTCTCGGCCCGGACGTCGCGCTCATCGACGAGCTTCCTGGTGCTCCTCTTCGTCTGGGTCGTCTTCGTCATGGTTATCCCCAAGGTCGCGGTCATCACCGCCGGGCAAGTTCGGCCCATCCCTTCGGTCCACGAGATCACGGCCCAGAAGGACGCTTTCCTCCAACAGGTCCAGACAGAGGGTCAAAAGGGCGCCCTGGACTGGATCCAGAAGAACCAGGCCGACGCGGCCAAGGACCCCAAAGCCTACCAGGAAAAATTCCGGCAGTTCATCCAGGACTACCAGCAGGAGCTGACCTCGAAGATCGACGAGAACAACGCCGCGATCGAGCGCGACTACCAGCAGAAAAAGAAGGCCCAGCAGGGCCTGGCCATCAACCTGTCCCGGATCTCGCCGGCTTCGGCCCTGACCTTCGGCTCGATGACCTTGGCCCGGACGGGTGTCGACGACTTCGACAGGTTCCTGGCTTCGGTCCGGGCCTACAAGCCGATCTACACCAAGTGGATCAACTCCAAGCTCGGCGCGAGCATCAACTTCCAGACCGGCCAGCAGGCCCAGATCAAGATCGACGACATGCCCCAGCACAGCTACGAGCCGGAGTGGCTGAGCCGATCGCTCGTCAGGACCATCCCCGACTTCGCCCTGCTCGCCGTCATGATCATCGTCTTTTTCGTCGGCGCGTACGTCTCGTTCCTGCGCTACGACGTCCGTTAAGGAGGAACCCCATGCTCGAGACCATCAACCTGACCAAGCGTTACGAGGACGGCGAACTGGCCCTGGACGGCCTGACCTTCAAGGTCGAACCGGGCGAGATCTTCTGCATGTTCGGGGCCAACGGGGCCGGCAAGACGACGACCATCAACCTGTTCCTGAACTTCATTCCGGCGACTTCGGGGACGGCCCTCATCGAGGGGATCGACGTGGCCAAGGACCCGCTCAAGGCCAAGCGCCACGTCTCTTTCGTCTCCGAGAACGTCATGCTCTACGGCAATTTCTCGGCCATCCAGAACCTCGACTACTTCAGCCGCCTGGCCGGCAAACGGAACCTCGCGAAGAAGGACTACGCCGCGGTCCTGGAGCGGGTCGGCCTCCAGAAGGAGGCCTTCGACCGGCGGGTCAAGAACTTCTCCAAGGGCATGCGCCAGAAGCTCGGCATCGCCATCGCCGTGGTCAAGGACGCGGCCAACGTCCTCCTCGACGAGCCGACCTCGGGGCTCGACCCTCAATCCGGCCGGGAGTTCCTGGAGATCCTCGTCCAGATGCGCGACACGGGGAAGTCGGTCTTCATGTCGACCCACGATATCTTCCGGGCCAAGCTCATCGCCGACCGGATCGGGTTCATGCGGAAGGGTCGGCTGGTCATGATGAAGACGGCCAAGGAACTGGCCCACGAGGACCTGACCGACCTCTACATCCAGTACATGGAGGAGCAGCCCGCCCAGCCGGCCGCCTCTGTTTAATCGAAGACGGTGGCCGCCGAGGATCCGGTCGGCCGGACGAGGTCGACGCGGAGCCGCCGCGCGTCCTTCTCCTGAACCTCGAGCGATAATTCGAGTTCGCGGCCCGGCGCGAGGTCCGGAAGCGGTGATTCGTTCCGCTCGAGCGGGATGCCGCCGTTCCCGAAGACCGTCCAGCGCAGCTTGTAGCCTCTGAGCGTGTAGGACGGGATGTCAGGCCGCGTCCGGACGACAACTCGCTTTTCCCCGCCTTTATTCCTGACCGTGAGCGATTCGACCGGGCTCGATTCCCGTCTCAACGCCTCGAAGGACGGCTTCCGGGCGCCGAAGACGTCGACGACGCCGTGGACCCTCTGCTTGAGAACGCCCTGGCCCTTGTCGCCCATGTGGGTCCGGTAGTCGTTGTAGTCGAAGAAGATGAGCCCTCCGACCCAGGGGGAGTCGCGGAAAACCGCGTTGTGGCTTTTGAGGATCTCGACCCGGCGCGGGTCGTTCTCGGGCCGGTCCGCGGTGCAGGCGCAAAAGCCGTACTCGCTGATGACGATGGGCTTGCCGGGAATGGCGCGGTGGATGGCCTCGAGGTTCTCGCGCATGGCCTCCGGATCGCCGCCGAACCAGGTTTCGTAGTACTCGTTCCACTCGACGAAATCCATCTCCCCGGCGACGTCGCGCTCCGGCGTCCTCTGGAGCGAGTTCGAAGCGTAAGAGCAGAGCCGGCCGGG
Source organism: Candidatus Aminicenantota bacterium (assembly GCA_041303965.1). Taxonomy (GTDB): domain Bacteria; phylum Acidobacteriota; class Aminicenantia; order Aminicenantales; family Saccharicenantaceae; genus RBG-16-66-30. The sequence goes on along the minus strand of JBFYOD010000070.1, from coordinate 1,985 downwards.
ATCGAGGCGCTTGGCCTCCCGGAGCATCCGCCGGACGAATTCCTGCGCGACGGGGTTCTGGCCGTCGACCTCGTTACAGAGCCCCCACGAAAAAACGCAGGCGTGGTTGCGCTCGCGGGCGATCATCTCGCGGAGCTGTTCAAGGCCGTTGGCCGCGATCTCTTCGTATTGGCTTCCCTCGAACTTTCGGAACGTGTCCGGTCCCCAGGTCGGAACCTCGATCTGGATGAGGATCCCTTTCCTGTCGCAGTAGTCCATGACCCTCCGGTCCTGCTGCCAGTGGACCCGGGTGAAGACGCAGTTCAATTCCTTGAGGTCGTCGTGGTCGTGCTTTATCCAGGCGTCCGGCTCGGCCATGCCGAAATCAGGGTGGCTGCCGGCCATGCGCTCGACGCCGGCGAGGCGGAGGGGCTCTCCGTTGAGCAGGAACTCCGTTCCCCGGACCTCGATACGTCGGACGCCGAAATTCTCGCGGAGGCCGTGGACGGCTCTTCCCTTCCGCGAGATCCAGACCTCGATGGCGTAGAGATGGGGATGGTCGAAATGCCACAGCTTGGGCCGGTCGAGGACGGATTCCGGGAGGGCGGTTTCGCGGGCCGTTTCGGCCGGGATCTCGGCGCCCGCGGCCGAGGCGTTTTCGAGGATGGCGAGCCCCGTGTCTTCGTCGATCACCCGGAAGCCGAACTCGACGCCGGCCGAGTCCGCCGTCGCGTTGCGGATAACGGCCTGCACGTTCAGGGTGGCCGTCCCCTCGCTTAGGTCCGGAACCGCGTCCACCCAAACGTATTCGAGGTAGACCGGAGGAGTGATGATGAGACTGACCGGCCGGGTGATGCCACCGTCGGGCGTCCAGTCGTAGGAGTTGTTCCGGGGCAGCATGTTCGGGGCGAAAGAGTTGTCGGCCCGGACGGCGATGACGTTGCGCCGGCCGAACTCGAGGAGCCCGGTGATGTCCAGGGCGAAGGCGGTGTAGCCCTTACCGACGTGCTGGCCGGCCTTGTGTCCGTTGACGAAGACCGCGGCCGTATGATAAACCGCTTCGAATTCGACCCGGACGACCTTCCCGTTCCACGCCGCCGGCACGTCGAAGTCCCGTCTATACCAAGCAGAGCCCATGTAGCCGGCTGTCTTTTCGAAAACCTGCCACGTCGACGGGACGGCGACTTCCTCCCATCCTTCTCCAGCAGGGTCGGGGCCGTGCCAGCCGGAGTCTTCGCCCCTGGTCTCGGGGTCCGTGCGGAAAAGCCACGACCCGGAAAGGGCGACGACCTCGTGACCACACGCGTCCGCGGCAGGCCGTCTCGCCTTAAAGCCGACATCCCTTGAACCGCAGGATGTTCCCAGCGCGGCCGTCCCCGCCGCCGCCTGGACCGTCCCCGTGATGAATTTCCGGCGCGTCCATCGTTCCATGGCATTTCTCCTTTGGGGGAGAGTATGGAACGGCGGCCGCCGAAAATCAACGGGCGGTCAAATTTCCCGAGTGGGCGGCTTCTCGAGTAGGCCCATCTTTTTCAGGGCCATATCGCCCCGGTTCATCTCCGGTCCATCGCCGGGGATGTAAAGCATGACGCCGCCCTTGACCGGCCTGATGACGATCTTCCCGAGATTGGCCAACTCACCCGTCGCGTCGATCGGGTTCCCGCCGTCGAAATAGGTCCTGAAGGCATCGTTGAACCCGCTGTAGACCGAGTGGATCCCTTTGTAGTTCTCGAGACGAAGCCTGGCGATGGCCAGCTTGACGAATTCCTCTTGCGTGAGCTTGCTTTTCATCCGGACCTCCCGTCGTTATCTTCGATGAATAAGACGGCGGACGGCGGCTTTCTTTCTCACCCCGGCTGCCCGTATTTTTTTCTTCGCTTCTGATTTTCGGGCCCCGGGGTGTGCGTATGACAGAGGATTGCTGTATAATTCCGCCGCCGATAGGGGAAAGAGCGTGAGAAAGCCCGGGAACAGTGAAGGAGAGAAACGTGGCCAAAAGAGTGAAA
>JBFYOD010000069.1:0-32250 GCA_041303965.1 Candidatus Aminicenantota bacterium | reverse complement strand
ATTCTTGGAAGCGAGGAGAACGCCGCGGGGGCTCCAGGAGAATTTATAGCCGAATGGGTTGGTGTTGGCCTCCGGGGCGGGCAGCCCGCCGCAGTAGGAGGCAAAGGCGAGGACGTGGCCGCCCGAATCATGGACCTCATGGATGATGCGCATGGCCTCCATGTGGTCGATCCCCGGGTCCAGGCCCAGTTCGTTCAGCAGAAGAACGCCCTTCTCCCGGGCCGCTGTGTCGAGCTCCCGCATCGCCGGGCTGACGTAGGAGGCGGTGACCATGTTTTTGCCCTGCTCGATCGCCAGAGAGGCGACGACGGGATGAAAGGTGTATGGGACCATGGAGACGACCAGGTCAGCCCGTCCGATCGCGGCTGCAAGCGCCCCCTTGTCCGAGATGTCCAGGAATTGGGCCTGACCGCGCGAATGACCCGCGACGAGTTTTTGAGCCCGGGCGACCTCGACGTCGGCGACGACGATTGAAAAATCAGGTTGGTCGAGAAGATATTTCACCAGCGGTCCGGCCACCAGACCGGCGCCCAGAATAAGGATCTTTTTCATGGCCTTCTCCCTGAAGCCGCGCAGTCTATCCGATGGACCGGCTGAGATAAGCGTAGTCTGGAGTGAGCTTGCCCCGGTAGAGGATGACCGCCCGGCGCAGGACGTCGGGTAGGCCGCACTCGGAGAACGGCCTGTCGAAATGGGCGGCGGCGACCGCCGGGACGTGCTCTTTCAGCTTGGCGCTGAAATAGGTCGAGGCTTCGAGGGGCAGCTCCGCCGGCAGGTTGTAGACGGCCAGGACGGCCGGGCCGTTCCCTTCGAACCCCATGAGGGGCTTGTCCGCGGCCGGATCGTAGATATAGACGGGGTTCTCGGAATCGGTGGCCTGGACGGTGCATTCGATGGACCCCTTGATGTCGCAGGTGATGTCGCCGACGACCCGGAGCCTCGGCCGCGGGCCAGGCCCGTAAAGCGTCTTCAGGAAACCCTTGGTGATGAATTTCGGGTATTTCGGGGTCCAGTATATGCCGTTGACGATGACCGTGAGATAGGGGACGACATCCTCGACCATCGACCTGTAATTGTCCGGATTCGCATAATAATCCTGGAGGTCGAAAAGTTTGGACGGGTCGACGGGCCGGACCATATCTTCTTCCTTGAAGACGGCCTTGTAGAGCGTCCGGGATGTCTCTCCCCTCCCCTCGAAGAGCTTCGGGATGTCGGCCGGCCTGACCGTTTCCGCAGGCAGGATATCGAAGATCTCCTGGGCGCCCTGAGAAACGTGGCCGTACCCGAAGAACCCGAAGACGATGGGGTCGAGCTCCTTGGGCAGGCCTTCGCGGATGAGCTTCCAGGCCAGCTTCCCGACGGCCTCCTTGACCTCGACCAGGCTCCGGTAATGGTGGGTCGGTCGAAGGGCGGCGAAAGGGTTGAGCGTGCCTTCGACCTCGAGACGGCGGCCGAGCGCCCAGAGGGTGTCGACCATCCCGGCGTGCCCGGCGTAATTGCCGAAATAAAGGACCCTCCGGCCCTGTTCATCGACCATTTTCTCGTAGTCGATGACGGAACAGCCGAGGTCCATCATCCGCTTGAGCATGGGCATGTTCTGGCTCTGGCCCTTGGCGGTATGCGAGAAAAAGACATAGACCTTGTCCTTCTCGATGAGGTCGATGGGGATCTCCTTGAGGGCGAAGACGACGGAGCACGGCGACAGGTTCTCCTCGACCGCGATCCCGGACACGCGGTAGTCCGCGTCGTTGAAGACCCGGATATCCGAAGGTTGAATACGGATCTCGACGGGGTGCTTGTCGACAAGCTCCCGGACGTGAGACGGGATCAACGGGACCCGCTTCTCCCACCTGTTGATGTCCTCTCTGCGGATGCCGATCTTGACGTTCATAATGAGTGCCTTTTCAAGAGGGAATGATGAAACAGAATTATGTCACAAACCCTCGGGGCCGGTCAAATGCGGGGCTCGAGGGTTGACGGCGGAGGGGCGAATCACTAAGATGAGCGGAGATGATCAGGTTTCATAACACCCTGGGCGGAAAGGTCGAGGAGTTCGCCCCTGTCCGCCCGGGAACCGTCAAACTCTACACCTGCGGGCCGACGGTCTATGACTTCCCCCACATCGGCAATTGGCGGGCTTACGTCTTCGAGGACCTGCTCAAGCGCTTCCTCATCTTCTCCGGGTACAAGGTCACCCACGTCATGAACTTGACCGACGTCGACGACAAGACGATCCGCGGCGCCAACGCCAAGGGCGTCTGCCTCGAGGAATACACCCGGCCGTTCATCGAGGCCTTCGACAGGGAGCGCGACTTGCTGAGTATCCTCCCCGCCGATCATTATCCCCGGGCGACCGCGCACATCCGGGAGATGGTCGAGATCATCAAGGTGCTCCTCGAAAAAGGCTTCGCCTACAGAAAGGACGGATCGATCTACTTCGCCATCGACAAATTCCCGTCTTACGGCCGCCTGTCCAAGATCAATCTCGATGACCTCAGGCCGGGCAGCCGCGGCGACGCCGATGAGTACGAAAAGGAGAGCGTCCACGATTTCGCCCTTTGGAAGGCCCCCAAGGAGGGCGAGCCCGTCTGGCAGACCGAGATCGGACCCGGCCGGCCGGGCTGGCACATTGAATGTTCGGCCATGAGCTCCAAGTACCTCGGCCCGACGTTCGACATCCACTGCGGCGGGGTGGACAACATCTTCCCCCACCACGAGAACGAGATCGCCCAGTCCGAGGCGGCCAACGGCGTCAAGTTCGTCAACTTCTGGCTCCACTGCCACCACCTCGTCGTCGACGGCGAGAAGATGGCCAAGTCCAAGGGCAATTTCTACACGTTGGCGGACATCTTGGCCAAGGGATACGACCCATTCGATGTCCGCTACCTGCTGATCTCCACCCATTACCGGAAGATGCTCAACTTTACCTTCGAGGCGCTTGGCCAAGCTCGTGCTGGTAGGCATAGGATCCGCGACTTTCTTGTCGACCTACGGGGCATTAAACAAGAAGGGAAACAGAATCCTGAAGTCGGTCAACTTATCGAAGACGCGCGCTCCGGCTTCATCGCCGGTCTCGAGGATGATCTCAACATCGCCGGATCTCTCGCAGCCCTTTTTGGTCTGATCTCAAAAGCCAACGTGCTCATTGCTAATCGACAGATCACCGCAAAGAATGCGGCGGAACTGACCGCTTTCTTTAAAGACATCGATAGCGTTCTGGGTATCGAGCCTACATCGGTCACTCTCAGGGTCGATCCGGGGCACCATGAGTTGAAATCTTCAGAAGTGGTTCTCGTCACCGAAGATGTTAAAGTTGAGTTGGAACATCCCAAGAGAATCGATGTTGGCGAAAGCCTAGAGCCTCATATCCAAAAAATAATCGAGGCCCGGCAGAAGGCTCGGGTGGACAAGGATTTCGCCCTAGCCGACCGGATCCGCGACGAGCTTCTGCGGGAAGGCATCCTCCTCGAGGACACCAAGGACGGCGTCCGTTGGAAAAAGATCGCCCCGCCGCTCGCCTGAGTTCTCGAAGGAGCCGTTCAAGGACCGTGACTGACGGCAAGCGCAGCACTCAGGCCCTGGGTCTGCGGGGCGAAGAGATCGCGTGTTCCTATCTAGAGAAGGAAAAATACACCATTGTTACCCGGCGCTTCCGTTTATTTCGCGGCGAGATCGACATCATCGCCCGGGACGGCCGGACGCTGGTCTTCGTCGAAGTGAAGGCCAGGGCCGACGAATCCTTCGGCCGGCCGGAGGAATCCGTGACCCCCGGCAAGCAGCGGCAGATCCGGAAGATCGCCCGGGGTTACTTGGTGGAGAACCCCCTCGGGGACGACGCCTGCCGTTTCGACGTCATCTCCATCCTGTTCGGGGACGGGAACAGCTATCGGCTCGAGCACTTCGTCGACGCTTTCTGAGGCCGACGACTCCTAGACCCACCTCGACCAAGGCGCCACCGACAGGCCAGGGTTTCTAGTCCCGGTCCCGGACCGGGGCCGGACGGTCCGCGAACACCGCGTCTAGAACGCGAAGACGAACCCGAAGCGGAGGTTCCTTCCCGGTTCGACCATGGCCTCGGAATCCGCCCTAGCGACGTAGGCCGCGTTGAAAATGTTGCCGAGAGTGGCATAGAAATTCAGGCCGCGCCAGAGATAGGTCGCCTTGAGGTTGACGAGTTCCGATGAGGCGACGGCGATCTCCGCCGGTCCCGGATTGGACTTGGCTAGACGGAAGGTCGCGTTGAGTTCTGCCGAAAACTTTCCTTTCCACACGCGCGTCCCCGTATAGAACTGGAGAGGCGAGATATCGTTCAGAGCGGCGCCGGTCTCAAGACTCCTGCCGCGGATCGCGGCGACGTTCCCGAAGACCTTCCAGCCGGGGAGGAGGAACGCCTCGGCTTCGAACTCGAGTCCCTGCAGCCGGCCCTTTTCGATGTTGCCGTAGGTATAGGTCGAAGGGTCGAGCCGATAGCGCTCGATCATGTTGTCGATCTGATAGCGGAAGGCATATAAACCAAGAAAGAAACGGCGGCCGAGGAACTTCAACCCGCTGTCAAGGTTGAGACTGCTTTCCGGCAGCAGGTCCGGGTTTCCGACGATGAAGCCTCGGCCGCTGATCCCGGTGTAGAAAAGTTCGCCTATGCTGGCCAGGCGGTAGGCGCGGGACAGGTTGACGAAGGCCGTAACGTCATGAGAAAGTTTGTAAGAGACGGCCAGGAAGCCGGTCGGCTGATCATCATTGGTTACGATCGGCGATTCCTCTCCCAAGGGCAGGGCCTTCATCCGCAGGAGGTCATAGCGGATCCCCGCCAGGATATCCAGCCGCTTGATCCCCGAATAGTCCGCGGACAGGAAGAAGCCGAGGTCGTCCCGGCTGCCGTCGAGGTAAGGGAATTCCTCTTCGACCTCGGTCACGGCTCCGAATTCGTCGAAGGACGTGTATTGATTGTAAGCGTCGGCCGTGCCCCGCCCGAAGTAATCGACGCCACCCTCGAGCCTGAAGGAGGGAGCGATCTTCTTGGCGTAGGCGAGCTGGGCCCCGAACTCGGTACTGTCGGTCTTGGCGAAGGATTCCTTCGTCAGGAAGACGTCGTAGGTGTCGGTCAAGGTTTCCAAGAAATTGGGATTGACGAAGGCGTGGAAGAGGACTTCCCCGTCCTTCCCGACATTTTTCTCTTTCCAATGGAGCTGGAGGAGATTCTGGTTTTCCCTGGGGTACCAGGTCGGCTTGGTCGCGGCCGTGGTGTTCGGCTTGCCGACGTCCGTCCCCCGCGCCCCGAGGAAGCTGATATCGACCTCCCTCTTCTCCGTGCGGTGGGCGATCTTGGCGAGAAGGCTTCCCTGGGTGTATTGGGATTGGAGGACCTTAGTTCCGCCCGGTGCCCGGTATTCGCCAGCGTCCGAGTATTGGACGGAAAGGGAAAATCCCCAAGACTTGGCCGAGCCCTCCAGCGATAAGCCGACTCCCGTTTCTCCATTGGTCGTTGCGTATCCCGTCAGGAGACGGCCGTGGATCCCGCCGTCGAACCGGGGGGTCCTGGTCATGAGGTGGATGACGCCTCCGATGGCGTCTGAGCCGTAGAAGACCGAGGAGGGGCTTCTGAGGACCTCGATGCGGTCGAGGTCCTCAGGGCTGACGAACGAGGCGTTGGGCCCCGTCCGGCGGTCGCTTTCGATCCGGGCGCCGTCGATGAGATAAAGGACCCTGCGTCGGGCCAATCCCCGGATGGTCGGCACGAGCGAGAATCCGGCCGAGCCGATCGCGCTCACCCCCGGGACGTCCTGCAGGGCTTCGTTGATATTGGGAGCCATCTTCTCGGACAGGGTTTCGCCGCTGACGACCGTGCTGGCCGCGGGGACGTTGATCGACGGCTCGGGATAGCGAAGGGCGGTGACCAGGACTTCCTCGCTCTGCTTGATGAGAGGGATGAGGGCGAGCACGACCTTCTTGCCGAGCGTTTTTCTGTCGATCAGGAATTCGCGCTCGTAGTAGTCCGGGTGAACGACCTCGAGCCGGATGCGGTCTGCTTCCGGCACGTCCAGAACGAAGCCGCCGTCGGCGTCAGTCTCCGCCTTGGCGCCCGTCAACCGGTGAAGGACGACAGCCCCTTGGACGGCGTTCTGGCTAGAGCTGACGACCTTGCCGCGGATCTCCATGGCCTGAGCCGCGACGCTCAATATAACGCAGAGGAAGATGATGATGGCGATTCGTTTAGGCACTGTATTCTCCTCTTTCTATTTTAGACACGCGAAAGGGACGGATTCTTCCATGAATGTGGTCTCTTTTCTAGACGTTGAGGGGAGTCAAGGTCGCCGCCCCCCGGCCGTCAAGTGAGCCGGCGTCTGATCTCTATCACCCGGGCGCGGTCGGCCGATGCCTGGGCCAGCTCCCGGATGGTCTTGCCCAGGACGGGATGACGGATTTCAGGGGCGATCTCACACAAAGGGACCAGGACGAAATTCCTTTGGGCCAGCCGCGGATGCGGGATGACCAGGTCCGGGGTGTCCAGGACAGTGGCGCCGGCGAAAAGAATATCGATGTCGATCGTCCGGGGGCCTTTGGCGACGGTCGGGACGCGCTTCATCGCCGACTCGATCGATTTCGCGAGCCGGAGGAGGGCATGCGGGTCGAGAGAGGAGCGGACGCGGAGCGCCTGGTTCATGAACCAGGGTTGGTCGAGATGGTCGACGGGCTCGGTCTCATAGACCGATGAAGCCCTGAGGACCTCGACTCCGTTCTCGCGGAGGAGCTTTCGGGCCCGGGCCAGATTTGCCGACCTGTTTCCCAGGTTGCTTCCTAGACTCAGGAAATAGATCAAGCGCCTCACCTCTCCTCTATATTAAACAAATGCGGTCCTCGGTTGCAATTCGGAATGGCTTTGTTTAGTATTATCCCTCCCCGCCGCGGCCGGACGGGACAGATCGGATTTGGAGCGAGAACATGAGCAAGCTGATCTTCCTCGACAACGGGGCGACGTCTTTCCCCAAACCCGAAGAAGTTTACACGTACATGGATTATTTCTTCCGAAAATACGGCGTCAATCCCGGACGGTCGGGCTACGACCTGTGCATGGAGACCGGCCTGGTCGTCGAAGAGACCCGGAAGATGCTGACCGAGTTCTTCCACGGCACCGACCCCAACCGGCTCTGCTTCGGCTACAACTCGACCGACGCCCTGAACCTCATTATCTTCGGCATGCTCCGCCCCGGAGACCACGCCATCTCGACGACCGTCGAGCATAACTCCGTCCTGCGGCCGCTCTACCACCTCCTCCGGGAGGGTGTCGAAGTTGATTTCGTGCCTTTCGACGGGGCCGGGTTCGTCGATCCCGCGGAGATCCGCAATAAGTTTCGGCCCAACACTCGCCTGGTTATAGTCAACCACGCTTCGAATGTCATCGGCACGGTCCAGCCCATCGCCGCGATCGGCAAGCTCTGCCGGGAGGCGGGCATCCCCTTCGCCATAGACGCTTCGCAGTCGGCGGGCAAGATCCCGGTCGACATGGACGCCCAGTTTCTCGATGTCGTGGCGTTCACCGGCCACAAGTCCCTTCTCGGCCCGACCGGCATCGGGGGCCTGTACGTCCGTGAGGGGGTCGAGATCCGGCACACCCGGGCCGGCGGCACGGGTGTGCGATCGGCCGTCAGGGCCCATCTCGACGAATATCCCTTCCGCCTCGAATACGGCACGCCCAACGTCATGGGCATAGCCGGCCTCAAGGCCGGGCTGACCTGGCTACTCGGCAAGGGTCTCGAAACCGTCCACGCCGAGGAAATGAGGCTCGCCCGGATGCTCCTCGACGGCCTCCGGGCCATCCCGCGTGTCGCTCTCTACTGCCTGGACAACCTCGACAACCACATCGCCGTCCTTGCTTTCAACATCGAAGGGATGGACGCGGCCGACGTGGGCACGATGCTGGACGTGGATTTCGGGATCGCCTGCCGGACCGGCCTCCATTGCGCGCCTCTCGTCCACGAACAGATGGGGACCGACAAGGTTCACGGCGCCGTCAGGTTCGGGATCGGCCCGTTCAACACCGATGACGATATCCGCGCGGCTGTCCGGGCGGTCGGAGAGATAGCGGCTCTCCGCAGGGTGAAGCACTGAGTCCGGAAGCATCCCCAGGGAAGGCTTCCCCCAACGACATCCTGCCCCACTCTATCAGGCGAAGGGGAGGAGTACGGTGACGGTCGTCCCCTCGCCAAGCCGACTTTTGACGGACACAGTCCCCCGATGGGCGAGGACGATGTGCTTGACAATGGACAAGCCAAGGCCCGTGCCGCCGAGCTTCTTGGACCGGGACTTGTCGACGACGTAAAACCGCTCGAAGATATGGGGCAAATGATCGGTGTCTATGCCGAGGCCCGTGTCCTCGACCTCGATGGCCAGCCGGCCGTTGCGCGCCTCGAGCTTGACCGTCACGCGCCCCTTATCGGTGTACTTCACGGCGTTGTCGACAAGGTTGAGGAGAAGACCCTCGACCTGGAGAGGGTCGGCCTGGATCGAGGGCAGGTCGGAAGACGCCACGAGAGACAGGGCAAGGCCCTTTTCCCGCGCCCGCTTCTCGAACAGCCCGAGGATGTTCTCGGCCAGCGGCCGGACCTGAACTTCTTTTTTCTCGATCCTCATCCCCCGCGCCTCGAGCTGGGACAGCGCGAGGAGGTCCTCGACGATGGCGATCATCCGGTCGGTGTTCCTCCGGATGATCTCGAGGTAGGTCCGATTCTCGTCGTCGGCCCGGGGCTCCATGGTCTCGATGAAACCCTTGATCGCGGTCAGCGGGGTCTTGAGCTCGTGCGAGACGTTGACCACGAAATCCTTTTTGATCCTCTCGAGGTCCCTCCGTTCCGTGATGTCATGAAGGGTCACGACGATGCGGTCACCTACGGCGAGATACGCGGCGCTGCAAAAATAGGTTCTGTCCCCGATCGTTGCCTCCTCGGCCGCTTCGGATTTGGCCTCCCGGACCCTCCGAATGACGTCGCCCAGCGCCGAACTCCGGACGACCTCCCAATAATGCCGCCCTTCGGGGGCGGCCGATCCGACGATCCGGCGGAAACTCGCGTTGCAGAGGACGATCCGGGAATCCTCGTCCAGGACGCAAAGCCCCTCCCGGATGGAGGCCAGGATGTTCTGGATCTCTTCGTTCTGTACCCGGATCTCCCCGAACATGTCCTTGAGCTTCCCGGCCATCGCGTTGAAGCTCCGGGCGAAATTCCCGAGCTCGCCGCTCCTGCGTGTGGAAAGCGTGGCTTCGAAATCGCCGGACGACACGCGCGCCGACGCGTCGATGAACTCCCGGATCGGCCTGGAAACGGAGCGGCTGAGGAAGAAGGCGATAGCCAGGGCGAGGAGGGTCACCAGCCCGACGATCTTCAGGAGATCGCCGCGCAGGGCGGCCAGGAGAGCCTCGAGGTCCTTCATGAAAAAGCTCAGCCGGAGAGCGCCGACGACTTTGCCGTCCATCCGGAGGGGAACGCTCATGTACATCATTTCCTGTTTGAGAGTTGAGCTCTGACGGATGGACATCCGCTTCTCGCCCTGGAGGGCGGCCTGGATCTCGGGCCGGTAAAGGTGGTTCTCCATGTCCCGGGCTTCCTTCTCTGAGTCGGCCAGCACGTTACCGGCCGCGTCGATCACCGTGACCCGGGTCCCGGTTTTCCTGCCCACGGACGACACGAGCTCGCTCAGATCTCCGGTGCCTGTGCCTGTGAGATAAGGGATCACCTGGCTTTCCAGGAGCAGGGCCATGTGCTCCAGGCCGGCCGCCCGCTCCTCGATGTGATGCCTCCGCATCTGCGGCGGAGCGAAGAACATCACGGCCAGAGCCAGCAGGAAAATGACCACCGCGTATCCTAAAAAAACCCTCAGAAAAAGCGTCTTTTTCATTCTTCGAGCTTATACCCCACGCCACGGATATTCTTGACGAGCGAGGCCGCCTCGCCCAGCTTCTCACGCAGGTTGCGGATGTGGACGTCGACGGTCCGGTCGACGACGGCTTTTTCGCTGCCCCAGAGGAAATCGAGGATCTGGTCCCGGGTGAATACGCGGCCCTTGCGTGAGGCCAGGAGCTGAAGGATCTTGAATTCCGTGGCTGTCAAGTCGATCTTCAATCCTTCCGCCGTGACTTCGAACTTATCGAGGTCGATGACCAGGGTCCCCACGGAGATCCTCCTGGCGGCCTCCCCTCCCCCGGGCCGCCGCAGCACGGCGTGGATCCGGGCCACAAGTTCTTTGACGGAAAAGGGCTTGGTCATGTAATCGTCGGCGCCGAGCTCAAGCCCGACGACCTTGTCCGATTCGTCACCCCGGGCCGTCAGCATGATGATAGGGACCAGGGCGAGCGCGTCTGATTTACGGATCTGCCGGCAAACTTCGAGTCCGTCGGTGTCCGGAAGCATCAAGTCGAGCAGGATGAGGCTCGGCTTCTCGCGGGCCAGATAGCGATAGAGGTCTTCCGCTTCTTGGAAACCCTCGAACCGGTAGCCCGCCTTTTGGAGGTTGACCCTGAGAAGCTCGAGGATATCGGCTTCGTCGTCAAGGGCGGCGATCACAGGAGGCATCCGTCAACTCGCTCCTCTCATGATTCTGTATTATAACAAAACCCCGGTCTTTAACACCGTTTTTTTATCATATCTTAACAATTCCCTGCTCTAATGCTGCCGAGAGTCCAAGCGCAAGCGTCCATGGCCATGATATCAGCAACGCTCTGCCTTATCCTCTGTGTCGCTTTTTCCGCCTGGTGCTTTTCCGGGATCGTCCGTCGCTACCGCAAGATATCCGGGTTCCCGTGGCTTTATTCTTTCGGTTTCGCGGCCGCCGCGGCGGCCGCTGTCTTCGTCCTTCGCGTCCTCATCTCCCTCTGACTCCCGTAAGGAGTCCGAATGCCCAAGCCGGATCGCGTCAACGCCACCGTTTGCCCCGGAGTTCGTCGTAGGTATATAATGAGCCAAAAGCGAGAGGAGGAGCTCAGAATGGGTAAACTCATCTTGACGGTTTGTTTCCTGGTTATTGGTCTGGCCGGCTTCGCCGCGGCCCAGCAGAAATTCGAAAAAGATGTCATCCCGACATCGAAGGGCGACATCGATATCACCTTTCTCGGCCACGGCACCCTGATGATGACCTTTGGAGGGAAAACGATCCACATCGACCCCTACGGCGAAGTCGCCGACTACAGCCTTCTCCCCAAGGCCGACCTCATCCTCGTCACCCACGAACATTCCGACCACTTGGACATGAAGGCTTTCCAAGCCGTCCTCAAGCCCGACACGACGGTCGTCGCCTCCAAATCCTGTGCCGGGAAACTGCCGAACGCCCTTATCATGGCCAACGGCGACACCCGGACCGTCCTCGGCCTCACCGTCGAAGCGGTCCCCGCCTACAACATCGCCCACAAAAGACCGGACGGAAATCCATTTCACCCCAAGGGGAGCGGCAACGGCTACGTCGTCACCTTCGGTGAAAAGCGAGTTTATATCGCCGGAGACACGGAGAATACGTCGGAGATGAAAGCGCTGAAGGGAATCGACGTCGCCTTTCTGCCCATGAACCTCCCCTACACCATGACTCCGGAGATGGTCGCCGACGCGGTCCGGGCCTTCCGTCCGAAGATCCTCTATCCCTACCATTTCGGAGAAACGGACACGTCAAAATTGGTCACGCTCCTTCAGGGAGAGAAAGGGATCGAGGTCCGGGTCCGGAGGATGCGCTAGGGCTTTTTGCGAGTCCCTATTTTTTCTGATCCGGGCCGGGGCAGCCTTGAAAGCCCGTGAACCGGCCTTCCTCGATGTGGTGCTTGATCGTCTTGCCGCGGACCATGTAGATCACGTCCTCGCCGATGTTGGTAGCGTGGTCGGCGATCCGCTCGAGGTGGCGGCCGACAAGAATGAGATCCACGGCCCGGGGGATGGTCGTCGCGTCGGCCATCATGAACGTCAGGAGCTCCCGGAAGATCTGGTTGTTGAGCTGATCGACCTGATCGTCCCGTTCGCAGACGCTTTTCGCCAGGACTGCGTCGCCATTGACGAAGGCGTTAAGGGCGTCCCGGACCATCTCCTGGGACATTTCGGCCATCCGGGGGATGTCGATGAGAGGTTTGAGCTGCGGGAACTTGAGGAGCTCCAGGGTTCGCTCGGCGATGTTGACGGCCAGATCGCCGATCCGCTCCAAGTCGCTCGCGATCTTCATGGCCGAAGTGATGAAGCGCAGGTCCGTGGCCATCGGCTGGCGGAGGGCCAGGAGCCTCAGGGCCATATCGTCGATCTCGATATCGAGGCGGTTGATGGCCTCCTCCTTGTCGAGGACCTCGCAGGCCATTTCCCGCTTCCGGTCCTTGAGCCCCCGGACGGCCAGGCCGATCTGTTCCTCGGCGCGCGAAGCCATGTCCAGGAGTTTTTCCTTGAGCAGCTTCAATTCTTCGTCGAACGGACGTTCCATTTTCGACATGACTTCTCCTCTGGAGGCCGGCGCGGCCTCGTTTTACCCGAACCGCCCCGTGATGTAGTCCTCCGTAAGCTTGTTCGCCGGGTTCGTGAAGATCTTCTCCGTGACGTCGAACTCGACGAGCTCCCCGAGCATCATGAAAGCCGTGTAGTCGGATACCCGGGCCGCCTGCTGCATATTGTGCGTCACGATGACGACAGTGTAGCTTTTTTTGAGGGTCTCAATCAAGTCTTCGACCTTAGCCGTGGCGATCGGGTCGATGGCCGAACACGGTTCGTCGAAGAGGACGACCTCGGGCTCGACCGCCAGGGCCCGGGCGATACAGAGTCGCTGCTGTTGGCCGCCGGACAGGGAGAAGGCGTTGTCGTTCAGCCGGTCCCTGACCTCCTCCCAGAGGGCGGCGCCACGCAGGCTTCTCTCGACCGTTTCCTCGAGCTTCCTCTTGTCCCTCATCCCGTTGATCCGGAGGCCGTAGGCGATGTTGTCGAAGATGGACTTGGGGAAGGGGTTCGGCTTCTGGAAGACCATGCCGACGCGGCGGCGGAGCTCGACGACGTCGACGTCGGGAGCGTTGATGTCCCGGCCGTCGAGGAGGATCTGCCCCTCGACGCGGGCCCCGGGAATGACGTCGTTCATGCGGTTGAGGGTCCTGATGAACGTCGACTTGCCGCACCCGGACGGGCCGATGATGGCCGTGACCCGGTTCTCGTAGCAGGCGACATCGACCTTGTTGAGCGCCTTCTTGGCCCCGTAGTAGAAATTCAGGCCCTTGGCCTCCATCCTGACCTTCAAGGTTTCGGCGCTCATCGTTGCTTCCTTCGCAGACGGTACCGGATGATAACGGCCGTCATGTTCATGCCCAGGACGAGGGCGATCAGGACCAGGGCGGTGCCGTAGGCCAGGGGCCGGACCTGGAGGATCGCGTGGTGCTGGGTGGCCATGATGTAGAGATGGTACGGGAGGGCCATGAACTGGTCTCCCGGAGATTTCGGAAGGTAGGGCAGGAAAAAGGCCGCTCCCGTGAACATGATCGGGGCCGTCTCGCCGGCCGCCCGGGCCAGGCCCAAGACGGTCCCCGTCAGCATGCCGGGAACGGCATACGGCAGGACGTTGGTCCGGATGGACTGCCACTTCGTGGCCCCCAGGGCCAGGGCCCCTTCCCGGTAGGAGTTGGGGATGGTCTTGAGGGCCTCCTCGCTGGCCGTGATCGTCCATGGCAGGGTCATCAAGCCAAGGGTCAGCCCGGCGGACAGGATCGACGTCCCGAACTGCAGGATATTGACGAAGAGGATGACGCCGAAAAGGCCGTAAACGATGGAGGGAACCCCCGAAAGGTTCCGGATCGAGAGCCGGATAAGCCGGGTCAGCCGGGTCTGCCGGGCGTATTCGTTGAGGTAGATCGCGGCGCACATGCCGAGCGGGATGGACAGGACGGCCGTGATCATCGTGACGAAGAACGTCCCGACGATGGCCGGAAAGATCCCGCCCTCCGTCATCCCCCGACGGGGAGCCTTGCTGAGAAATTCCCAGCTGATCGATCCCCCGCCCTTGCTGCCGATGTCGTAAAGGAAGAGGATGAGGACCGCCAGGACGAGGGCCATGCAGACCCGAAGGGCCATGAAGCCGAGGGCCTGCCAAATCTTTTTCGCCGTCGACGGCCTCATTGCTCTCTCTCCTGATATTTGTTGAGGACGACGTCGGCGACGAGGTTGACGACGAAGGTCAGGATGAAGAGGACCAGGCCGATGGCGAAGAGGGCGTAATAGTGGGTCGTGTAGAACGGGACCTCGCCGAGCTCGATGGCGATGTTTGCAGTCATGGTCCGCACCGATTCCAGGATCCCCCCGGGCAAGTCGGGGAAGGTCCGAGCGTTGCCCGTGGCCATGAGGACGGTCATGGTCTCGCCGATGGCCCGGCCCATGCCGAGCATGGAGGCGGCGATGATCCCGGAGAGGGCCGCCGGGATCTTCACCCGGACGAGCGTCTGCCAGCGGGAAGCACCCAGGGCGAGCGAGGCTTCGGCGTAGGTGACCGGGACCGCGTTCAACGAGTCTTCGGATATGCTGATGATGGTCGGGAGCGCCATGACCGCCAGGAGAAGGCTCCCGTTCAGCGCCGTGAGACCGTGGCCGATGTGCAGGACCTTGGAAATGGCCGGGGCGAACAGGACGATCCCCAGGAAGCCGATGACCACGGAAGGGATCCCGGCGAGGATCTCGACGATGGGCTTGACGATTTCGCGGACGCGCCAGTGCGCGACGTCCGAAAGGTAGGCGGCGACGCCGATCCCGACGGGCACGGCGATCGCCAGCGCCCCCCCGGTCACGAGCAGGGTGCTGACGATCATGGACAGGATGCCGTACTCCGCCTTCTCGGGAGAGGTGGGGTCCCAGATCTTGCCGGATAGGAATCTCCCGATGTCGATTTCTTTGAAAGCCGGGAAGGCCGTGGTGATCAGCGTGGTAAAAATGCCGAGGAGGACCAGGACGGCCAGGACGCCGCAGGTGAAGAAGAAGGCTCTGATCGCGGCCTCTTTGAGATTCGCCAGCTTTTTTTTGCGCATCGCCCGACCAGAGCCTTCTTCACCTGCGGAGTTTATATTAAGGGAATTTTGAGGTCAACTCACCTGAGGTTTTTCTCGTTTTGAGCCTTGTGGGCGGGGCTAATGGCGAAAAATCCCTCTTTCACGACGACCTGCTGGCCTTCGTCGCCGATCTCGTAACGGATGAAATCGGCCACGGCGGCGGACGGTTTGCCGTTGGTCGCCTGGTAGAGGGCGCGGGCGACGGGATAGTCCCCGGAGTCCACGGCGGCCTTGTCCAGCGGGGAGAAGGCCTGACTGCCCGGCGTCTTGGAGACGTTGAGGACCTTGAGGCCCTTGCGGACCTTGCCGTTCTCGTCAAAGAGATAGCCGACGCCGACGTAACCTATGCCGCCCTCGTCGGCGAGGATGCCCTCGATGATCTGGGCGTTGCCGTTCATCTCTTTCATGTCCGTCGAATAGTTCTTGTTGCCGAGGACGTGCTCCTGCACGAAGACGTACGTCCCGGAGTTGGACTGCCGGCCGTAGAGCGAAACGGGCAGGCTGGGCCCCCCGACGGCCTTCCAGTTCTTGACCTCGCCGCGGTACATCGCTCCGATCTCGGCCATCGTCAGCTTGTCGAGGGGATTCTTCTCGTTGACGATGATGCTGACCCCGTCGACGGCCACGACGAAGAAGCGGGGGCTGACGCCCTTTTCCCAGGCCAGGTCGATCTCTTTCTGCTTCCACTCGCGGGAGTGGTTGGCGACGTCGCAGGTGCCGTTGGTGAGGCCGGCGATGCCGGTGCTCGAACCGCCGCCCAGGACGGCCAAGGCCTTGCCAGGGTTCTTTTCCATGTACTGCTCGGCCAGGATCTGGACGAGGTTGACCAGGGTGTCGGAGCCTTTGACCTGGATCATCTTCCCCCTTTGGGCGGCGGCCATGCCGCCGATGCCGAGGGAGAGTCCCATGAACACAAGAGCCGTCGTGATGATTCTTTTCATATCCATTCTCCTTATTCTTGACAATTCACGATGCCGGAGACCGCCCCGTCAGAACGATAGGAAGAACGTCAGGTTGAAGATGATGTCGCTGTTCTTCGTAGCGTTGGCGTTGTAGCGGGTTCCGTCACAATAGTTGACGAACCAGACGTTCGGCTGGAGCTTCCAGCTCTTGTGGAACGGAGTCCAGTCGAAGCCGGCGATGGCCAAGCTCATATCAAGGTCCCCGTCCAGGCTGTTCGGCGCGTAACTGTCGTAGCGGCCGAAGAGTCCGAATGTCTCGGAGACGGTGTAACGGCCGAAGACAGACCAGCCGCCGACGTCGTATTTCTCTCCGCCCGTCTGATACAGGTCGTACTGGAAGGTGAACCACTCGGCGCCGATGACCAGGTTCTTGACCATCTCGAAGAAGGCGTCGACCTTGAAGGTCTGGGCGGCCGGGGTCGGCTCGTCCGGGAAGGAGGTCAGGTTCGGCAGCTTCCGCTCGTAGTCGTAGTAGCCGACGATGGAGAACCCGGGAAACGGGGTGAGCTGGGCCTGGAGTTGATACTTCTTAAATTGATCGCTTTCCTCTTTGCTGTAGCTGGCACCGTTGTAGACGCCAGCGGCCACGCGGAAATACTTGACAAAGGAGTATTTCAGGGTCGCGCCGATATCCGCGCTCGTCGCCAGGATGTCCTTCTTGGTGATGTCCTTATAGCCGTCGACAAGGGTCTTGGCCACGCTGCGAAATCCCCAGCGCTCCTCGGAAGGCTTGAATGTCAAGGTCTCGATCATCCCGACGCTCAGAACCATCTTGGGGACGAGGAAGTTCGAGTACTCGAGAAAGAGATGCTTCATGAAGGGACGCAGCTTGCTGTCCTTGGACGTACTGACCGTTTCGCCAGGGAAGTTGACGGTGAGGCCCGTGACGTTGCCCGTGTTGTCCGCGTCCAAGCGGAAGCGGAACTTGAGGTTGTCGCTGATCTTGTTCTCGTAGTTGAAGTAGGCCCGGCGAAACAGGAAGGCGTTGCTCAGATAGGCTGTGGCGGGATTGGTCGGCTTGAGGGTTCCGGGCCCGGCGTTGGTCAGATAGTACTTGTAGTCGAAGTAGATCGTGGTACTGAAGGTTTGCTGGGCGAACAACGACGCCGAGGGCAGGACCAGCAGCGCGAGAAATAAGACAGCCGCGAACTTGATGCTCTTGCTCATCGAAAATTTCTCCTTTCTTAAATCATTTTTTTCAATTGCTAAGAATCGGTGCACCTTGACCTCCCTTGACTTAGCTTCTGGGGAGGGAACACGCCTAGTGTCCGCGCATAATATAAAGGGGGAAAATCAAGAAACGATTAAGACCCTAACAATTTTCCGTTAAAACACGAAAAAGCGGCTGGCCGGAGCCTGGCCGGGATCGTCGAAGTATGCTATAGTGTTCTTTATTATTTTGCCAGGAGATCTCGTCATGCCGACAGTCGAATTTCAGGGCAAGAAACTGGAACTGAACGAAGAGGGTTTTCTGGTCAACCCGGAGGAGTGGACCGAGGACATCGCCCTGTTGCTGGCCGCTGACCAGGAGAACCTCGACGTCCTCTCGCCCGAGCATTGGGCCGTCATCCGTTTCATCCGCGGCTACTATTTGGAGAAGAAGCTCGCTCCCATGGTCCGCGCCATCTGCAAGACCACGAACCTGCAGTTGCGGCAGATCTATGAGCTCTTCCCCTCCGGACCCGCTAAGGGCGCCTGCAAGCTGGCCGGCCTGCCCAAACCCGACGGTTGTGTCTGACCGGCAATGACACTCATCGGGCTCCTCCGCATCCTGACCATCGCCTCGGCCGCCTTCAGCTTCGCGGCTCTCGTATTCCTGATCTCCCATACGTTCGCTTTCGGCCGTCGTGAATATCTCTCCGCCCCTCGAGGCTACGCCGGAAACGGCATCATTTACGCGTTCGGCCGGGGGATGCTCGAAAAAGAAAGTGTCGCCCTCCACAGGCCGACATTCATCGGCGGCATCCTCTACCACGGGGCCATATTCGCCGGCCTGCTCTATCTCTTCTGGACGGTGCTTCTCCCGAAAATCGGACCGCCCCTCTGGGCGTTTCGGCCCGTCCTCCTCGCCGGCGCCGCGGTCGGGATGAGCCTGCTCATCAAACGCGCGGCCAAGCCTCACCTGAGACGGCTCAGCTGCCCGGACGACTTTTTCGCCAACCTGTTCGTCGATGTCTTCCTGGTCTTAGCCTTCGCTCATACGGTTTTCCCGTCGCTCGAGCCCGTCCTGCTATTCGTATCGATCCTCCTTTTTGCCTACATCCCGCTCGGCAAGATCCGCCACTGTTTTTTCTTTTTCTATACCCGCTTCGTCTTCGGCCTGCATTACGGCCGGCGGGGCGCCCTGCCCGGTTCTTCCCGCGAGGCCTGACCATGGAACTGACGCCCGTTAAAAAAGATCCCTATGAAGAAAAGTTGCAGCATCTGACGGACGCGGACATCGCGCTCATCTTGGCCGAGTTCCGTCGCCGTTTCCGCTCCGCCGATGTCGCCGCGGTCCACACCTGCGTGCGGTGCGGGCTGTGCGCCGACGCCTGCCATTACTACTTGACCAACGGCGAGCTCGAGGACTTGCCGGCCTACAAGCTGAACCTGGTCGTGGGCGTTTTCAAGCGCCATTTCACGACGGCCGGGAAGCTCTTCGGCCGCTGGACAGGAGCCAAGAAGCTCGACGCGGCCATGGTCCGGGAATGGGTGGACGCGCTCTTCGGCCGCTGCCGCGGTTGCGGCCGCTGCACCATCAAATTCACCACGGGCATCAACATCCACGCCCTGATCCGCGCTGCCCGCGGCGCCCTGGCCGCGGCCGGCCTGGTCCCGCCAGAACTCCAATCCACGGTCATGACGGCGGTCGAGCAGGGCAACAACATGGGCATCCCCCGCCAGGAATGGCTGGACACGGTCGCCTGGATCGAGGAAGAGCTCCAAGCCGAGACGGGTGACCCG
Organism: Candidatus Aminicenantota bacterium; assembly: GCA_041303965.1. Taxonomy (GTDB): domain Bacteria; phylum Acidobacteriota; class Aminicenantia; order Aminicenantales; family Saccharicenantaceae; genus RBG-16-66-30. The sequence continues at coordinate 13,317 of JBFYOD010000069.1, read as the reverse complement.
CAGGCCCGGATCCCCATCGACGCCAAGGGAGCACGGCTTCTCTACACCGTCAATCCCCGCGAGCCCAAGTTCTTCCCCCTTTCTCTTCTCGCCGCAGCGAAGCTTTTCTACGCGGCGGGCGAAAGCTGGACCTTTTCATCAGATTATTATGACGTCACCAACTACGGTCTTTACTCCGGCGACGACGCCCACGCCGGGCTCCTCTCCGACCGGCTGGTCAAGGCCAGGGAGGACTTGGGGGCCGAGGTCCTTGTCCTGGGCGAATGCGGACACGGCTTCGCCTCGACCCGATGGGAGGCCCCGCAGTGGCTGAACAAGCGCTTTCCGTTCCCGGTTAGAAGCGTCCTCGAGGTCGCCGCGGACTACGTCCGGGCGGGACAAATCAGCCTAGACCCTTCCCGCAACCCAAAGCCCATCACCCTCCATGACCCCTGCAACCTCGTCCGCCTCGGCGGGGTCATCGAGGAGCAGCGCTATCTGCTGAAAAAGGCCGCCGCGAACTTCATCGAGATGACCCCCAACCGTCAGAAGAACTACTGTTGCGGCGGAGGCGGCGGCCAGCTTGCGATGACCCGCTACGCGAAGCGCCGGCTCGCCTCGGGCCGCATCAAGGCCGAACAGATCCGAAAAACCGAAGCCAAGATCGTCGTCGCACCCTGCCACAACTGCATCGACCAGCTGACCGAACTCAGCCGCGAGTACAAGCTGGGGACCGAGGTCAAGACGGTGATCGAAGTCGTCGCCGACGCCATCGTCCTGCCGCGCAAAACATCGAAGTCCTGACCCTTCCGAAAACAGGGCTTCCATTTAATGGACGTATTGATGACGCTGTAGAGGGCCGTTTCGGGAATGGCCTCGCCCGCGTTATAGAGAATGAAATAAACTCTGAGGCCCTGGGACGTCTGGACGACGGTGAAATCCTCCTTAAAGGCCCAAAGGGATGCAACACCGGACAAGCGACGCGGCTATCCCGCGAAACACATGGAGGGGGTAAAAAAGAATGGCTCCCCGGGCAGGACTCGAACCTGCAACCTATTGGTTAACAGCCAACCGCTCTGCCAATTGAGCTACCGGGGAGCAGGCCGGATTAATTTAGCAAAAATGGGCTGAAAAGGCAAGAGGGACAGCCCCCTGCGGGGACAGTCCCTAGAACCGGTAGCTGGCCTGCTTGGCCATTTTCCGGTAGTCATCTCCCCCGATCTCGACGACCTTGCACATCTCGTAGATCCGGGAACGGAGCCGGACGCCGATGCGGTCGATGAGCGACTCGCCGCCCTTCTTGTAGAAGGAATCGCGCTTGTCCTCTTCGTCCTCGGTGTCGGGATAGTTCGTCGTGAACAGGGTCATTTTCTTGTGGTTGTAGCGGTGGTTGATGATATAGAAGACCGTCTCCTCGACCCAGGCCGACGTCCTCTTCGCTCCGAGCTCGTCGAGGACCAGGACCTCGGACTGGAAGACGGGGGCGATGACGTCCGATTCGGAGAGGGTCGACTCGGGCGTGAAGGTGCTCTGGATCTCCCGGATGAGGTCCCGGAAGTCGTAGAAAATGCAGGTCGCGTCCTTCGTCCGCATGAGCTCCTGGATGATGGACACGGCTAGATGCGTCTTCCCCACCCCGCAGGGGCCGATGAAGACGAGCCCGACGTCCTGGGCCGGGTAGTTCTTGACGAACTGGCGGGAGATCTTCAGGGCGTCCCGGTGGGAGTCGTTGTGGACCTCGAAATTGTCCAGGCGGCAAGCCTGGTAGCGCCGGGGGATGTTGGCCTGCTCGAGCAAGGACTGTTTCCAGCGGTCGGTGAAACAGCTGCAGCGCTTGGCGACTTGGGCTCTGCCTGCTTCTTCGAGGAGCCAGCCCGTCCCCTGGCACTTCTTGCAAACCGTCTGTTCGCTCAATTGAGGTACCCTCTAAGGTGCTGGAGTTTGTGCGACCGGCCCAGTTTCCTCATGGCCTTCTGCTCGATCTGGCGGATCCTCTCCCGGGTCAGCTTCAGCTGACAGCCGATCTCCTGAAGGGTCCGCGGCCGGTCGTCTTCCAGCCCGAACCTTAATTTTAGCACAAGTGCCTCTTTTTCATCCAGTTCCCCCAGGATCTCGCGGATCTGCCGCTGGACGGAAGCTTGGATGATCTGGTATTCGACCGAGGGCGAAGCCGGGTCGCTGACCCGGTCCTCGACCTCGAGGTCATCGTCGTTGGCCTTGTCGCTCAGGGACAGGTTCCGCTCGCCGAGCAGCTCGAGGTCTTCGATGTCGGTCACCGAGATGCCCATGGACTTGGCGATCTCCTCCCGGGTGGGGTCCCGGTCGAGCTCGGTCTTGAGTTCGGCGGTCTTCTTCTTCATCTGGGAGATCTGGTCGGACAGCTTCTGGGGGATGTTGAAGATGCGCGACGACATTGTCAGGGCGTGGAGGATCGCCTGGCGGATCCACCAGACGGCATAGGAGATGAAGCGGACGTTGCGGGTCGGATCGAACCGCTTGGCCGCCTCGATCAGTCCGATATTGCCCTCGTCGATGAGGTCGAGCAGGCCCAACCCCATACCGCGGTATTTCTTGACGTAGGACACGACGAACTTGAGATTGGACTTGATGAGGGCTTGCAGGGCCTCTTCGTCGCCCTGGCGGATCCTCTCGCCAAGATTCCTCTCCTCCGCCTCGGTAAGCGCCGGGAACTTCGCGATATCCTCCAGGTAGTGCTTGAGGTTCCTGGAATCGAAGAAATCCCGGTGATCCATCCTCAATCGTCCGCGTTCTTGACTTTGACAACACCGCCGGGCCTGACGCTGACCAGGGCCCGTTTCTTCCTCTCGAACTCGTCCTCCTTACCCTGGAAGAACTCGCTACGAACATACTCGAGGAACTGGTTGACCTCGGCCTCGATCTGCTCGATCTTCGCCCTCATGTTGAGGATGACCTCGACCCCGGCCAGGTTCACGCCGAGGACCCGGATGAGGTTGAGGATGATCTCCAGGCGCTTGAGGTCCTCGGCCGAATAGAGCCGGGTATTACCCTCGCTCCGGGAGGGCGTAAGCAGGCCCTCCCGCTCGTAAAGCCGGAGGGTCTGGGGATGGATCTTGAACATCTCGGCGACGCTGCTGATATGGTAATACCGGCTGGGTCCCTTTTTCGTTGCCTTGGATTCTTTTTTCATGTCAGTTCGTCCCCGTCGTATCTCTCGGGTTGGGGCCCGATATTTGCTCCAACTCCTTCATCATTTCGCGTATCCTCTGGTTATCGAAGGGAGGCGGGACGATGTAGACCTCGGCGAACTCGTCGCCTCGGCCCTTCCTGCCGGCCAAAGGCGCTCCCTGCTCCTTGATGCGAAACTTCTGGCCCGACTTGGTCCCGGGCGGAATGCGGATGGTCGTCTTCCCCCAGAGGGTCGGGACCTCGATCTTCGCTCCCAGGGTGGCCTCGGGAACGGTGATCGGCATCTTGACGGAGATCGTCGCGCCTTCCCGCTTGAAAAAGGCGTGGGGAGCGACCTCGATGACGATGAACAAGTCCCCCGGGGGGCCGCCGTTGCGGCCGGCGTTGCCGCGTCCGGGGACGCGGACCTTGGAGCCGTTGTCGACGCCGGCCGGGATGCGCACGGAGATAAGGTCCGATTTCTGGACAGCGCTCTGTCCCCGGCAGGCCCGGCACTCCTCGCCCGGGGCTTGCCCCGACCCGCCGCAGGTCGGGCAGAGCGTGGAGAATTTCATGAAGCCGCGCTGAACGGTGCCTCGGCCGCTGCCGCCGCAGGCCGGGCAGGACCGCTTGCGTCCCCCGGAAGCGCGGCCGTGACCGCCGCAGGCCTCGCAGGCGGCCAGCCGGCTGACCCGGATCCGCGTCTGGACGCCGTGGATGGCGTCCTCGAAGCCGATCTGCATCGTGTAATGGAGGGCCTCCCCCTGCTCTGGTCCGACCCCCGCCGGCTCGGCCCCGCGGCCGCCGCCGAACAGGTCGAAAAAATCCCTGAACGTCGATGACCCGGAGCCGGAAAAATCGAAGCCCTCGAAACCCGGGCCTCCACGCCCTCCCGGCCCTGCGCCCGGAGGCATGTCGCCGGCCTGGCCGAACTGGTCGTATTGAGACCTCTTTTTGGCATCGCTTAGGACCGCGTAAGCTTCCTGGATCTCCTTGAACCGGGCCTCCGCCGCCTTGTCCCCGGGATTGAGGTCGGGATGATATTTTCGGGCCAGCTTCCGGTAGGTCTTCTTGATATCGGCGAGGGCCGCATCCCTGGCGACTCCCAGAACCTGATAATAATCTTTCGCCATCACCGCACCTCGGACAGACGGACCTTTTCCCGGCCCGGATGTATCCCGTCAGAGGCCGCCGGGCCTAGTTCTTTTTGTCGTCGTCCACGACTTCGGCGTCGATGACTTCCTCGTCCGCCCCGCCGGTACCGCCTTTGTCACGACCGTTCCCTCCGGAGGCCTGTTCTTGCTGTTGCCCGCCGGGACCGCCGTCCGGCCCCCCAGCGCCGGACTGCTGGCCGGCTTGTTGGTACATCATCTCCGTCAGCTTGTGCGAAGCCCGGGACAGGTCCTCGGCGGCCTTCCGGATCCGCTCCAGGTTGTCGCTTTCGATGGCTTGCTTGGTGTTGTCGATCTCTTTCTGGAGGCGGGCGGCTTCCTCGGCCGGGACCTTGTCCTTGTTCTCCCGCATGAGCTTCTCGAGGCTGTAGACAAGCTGGTCGGCGTGGTTCTTGGCGTCGATCGTTTCTCGCCGCTTCTTGTCTTCGGCGGCGTTCGTTTCGGCGTCCTTGACCATGCGGTCGATCTCTTTCTCGTCGAGGCCGCTGTGACCGGTGATGGTGATGGCCTGCTGTTTTCCCGTTCCCATGTCTTTGGCCGAAACGTGGAGGATGCCGTTGGCGTCGATATCGAAGATGACCTCGACCTTGGGGATGCCGCGGGGAGCCGGGGGGATCCCGTCGAGGTGGAACCGTCCGAGGGTCCTATTGCTGGAGGCCATCTCCCGTTCCCCCTGGAGGACATGGATCTCGACGCTCGGCTGGTCGTCCGAGGCCGTGGAGAACGTCTCCGCTTTCTTGGTCGGGATGGTCGTGTTGCGCGTTATCATCCGGGTGAAAACGCCCCCGAGGGTCTCGATCCCCAGCGTCAACGGGGTGACGTCGAGCAAGAGGACATCCTTGACGTGGCCGGAGAGCACGCCGCCCTGGATGGCCGCCCCGACGGCGACGACCTCGTCGGGATTGACGCCCTTGTGGGGCTCCCGGCCGAAGAGCTCGCGGACGAGCTGCTGGATGCGGGGCATGCGCGTCTGGCCGCCGACCAGGACGACCTCGTTGATGTCCGAGGCCTTGAGCTTGGCGTCGGCCAGAGCTTGGCGCACCGGTTGGACGGACCGTTGGATGAGGTCCTCGCAGAGCTGTTCGAGTTTGGCCCGGGTCAGCTTCATCAAAAGGTGCTTGGGGCCCGAGGCGTCGGCGGTGATGAAGGGGAGGTTGATCTCGGTCTCGAGCGTGGTCGAGAGCTCGACCTTGGCCTTCTCGGCGGCTTCCTTGAGCCTCTGGAGGGCCATCTTGTCCTTGGTCAGGTCGATGCCCGATTCCCTGCGGAATTCCTGCACGATCCAATCTTGGACGTGCTGGTCGAGATCGTCCCCGCCGAGGTGCGTATCGCCGTTGGTCGCCTTGACCTCGACGACGCCTTCGCCGACCTCAAGGATGGAGATATCGAACGTCCCGCCGCCGAAGTCGTAAACGGCGATGACCTCGTCCTTCTTCTTATCCATGCCGTAGGCCAGCGCCGCGGCCGTCGGCTCGTTGATGATCCGCTCGACCTGGAGGCCGGCGATCTGCCCGGCGTCCTTCGTGGCCTTGCGCTGGCTGTCGTTGAAGTAGGCCGGGACGGTGATGACGGCCCGGTCCACTTTTTCCCCGAGATAGTCCTCGGCGGCCTTTTTCAGCTTCTGGAGGATGAACGCCGAGATCTCGGGCGGTGCATATTTCTTGCCATGGGCCTCGACACGGACATCGCTGTTCTGGGCCTCCTCGACCTTGAACGGGACCTGCTTGATCTCCTGGCCGACCTCGCTAAAACGCCGCCCCATGAACCTCTTGATGGAGTAGATGGTGTTTTCCGGATTGGTCACGCGCTGTCTCTTGGCGACCTGACCGACCAGGATCTCGCCCTTGGCCGAAAAGGCGACAACGGACGGTGTCGTACGGCCGCCCTCCTCGTTGGGGATGACCGTAGTTTTCTCGCCTTCCTGGATGGCGACGACGGAATTGGTCGTGCCCAAATCGATGCCGATTATTTTGCTCAAAGCAATCCTCCTGAATAATTCAATTTAGTGAAAAGGTATTATATAATCTTAGTCTATTCTTGTCAAGTCCAAAGCAGATTTTTTTATAACCTATTATTTCATCTATTTTCAGCTGTTTTACAGGACGATGCCCTTAATGCCCTCAAAGAAATGCCAGTATATCGACTGGCCGTCCTTGTCGCTATCGAAGGTCAGTTCGAGCTCGGATAGGCCTGGTCCCGAGTGCGGCCCGAAGAGATTCCGAAGCGGCAGGTCGACATACCAGCGCCAGATCTCCCGCATAGAGCCCCACAGCCCTCCCGGTGCCGCGGTCCTTGCCTTGACCACGATATGGAGCCCGTTATCGAAATCGAGGCTGAATTTCTTGGGCATATCCTTGAGCTCAAGCGCATCCAAGTCAAATTCCTCGGGATTGACCGGGGCGGCACCTGTAGCGGGCTTGGCCTCGGGGGTCGGGGCCGGCTCGACTTTATCGGCCTCCTCCCCGGGCTTGATGACGATCCTCTTTGGGGCCTTGAGGGCGGTCTTCTGGACGAGCTCGACATTTCCCGAGAATTCCGGCCGACCCCAGAACCGCATGGACTGGAACGGCCATGACCGGAGGACCATTCCCCGGACCCTCAGCTCGAGCTTCCGGCCGAGGACGTCGAGGACGAAGTAAAAATTCGAATCCTTGGCCAGCGAGTATTCGGAATTCAGGGAATCCTGTTTCTTGGCCAGGCCGACTTTTTCCGCCCCCGCCGCCGGCCCGGCCCAGACGAAGCCGGCTATCAGCAGGGCCGCGAGCGCTCTTGTCTTGTTCATGATATTAGTAGATATAGATCTTCGCGCCCATCGGCACGGTCTTGAAGATAGCCTTGAGGTCATCGTCCCCGACCCGGACGCATCCGTGGGTGACGTTCCGTCCGAGCAGGCGCGTGTAGAGCGTGCCATGGATGAAGAACCCCTGCCCGAAACCCAGGGCGTAGTCCCCGAGCGTCCCCGCTTCGATCCTGTCCTCTAATCCTTTCGGGATGGACTCCCCTTCCTCGATGAAGGCCCAGTCCGGCTTGACCCAGTACGGGTTGGTGATCTTCGATTTAACGGTGAACTCGCCCCGCGGCGTGTCGAAGACCCATTTCCTCTGCTTTCCTCCGGGCTCCTCGAGCACGACCCCGCTGCCGCATGAAACGACGGCCGAGCGGACGATCTCCTTGCCGTTCTTGACGTAGAGCCTGTTCTCGGCCGTATCGATGACGATATACAAACCCTTCGGCAGCAGTCCGCTCATCCTCTTTTCGAGCTGCTGGATGTTCTTCTCGACCCTGGGCAGATCCTTGTCGCTGATCGTCTGCCCGACCCCGGCGGGCGGCCAGACCGAAGCTTGTTTCAAGCCGATGAAATAGGCGGCTCCGAGAACGGCCAGGAATCCCAGGTACAACAAGGCGACCGCAGCGATGAGGATGCGCTTCACGAACATGTCAATTGTCCTTGATGGCCTTGATGACGTAATTTTCGAGTTCCATGGTGCCGATGATCGTGACCGGAGTGCCGACCGAGACCATGGCATAGAGCTCGTCCATCTTGTTGTTGTCGAGGGAGACGCAGCCGCGGGTCAGGCTGTCCGGGCCCCCGCCATGGATCTCGACATCCCCGCCAATCCCGACGGACCTCGGGATATTGCCGCGGGCTTTCTCCCGGGTGAACCACTTCCGGTCTTCGTCGTTGGGATAGTTGATGAGCAGCGCTTTGTAATACAGGCTGGTGGGGATCTTCCTGATGATCGTGTACCGGCCTTCGGGCGTGGCGTTGTCCCCGGAGTGGCGCTTGTCGGCGAGGCCGTTGAAGCCGAGGCCGACATCGTAGGTCCTGATGATCTCCCCGTTCTTGTAGACGGAAAGACGCCGCTCGAGCTTGCTCACGATGAGAGCCGTCACGCCCCGCTTCCTGGAGTCGGCGATGGTCTCGTCCGCCGCGCTCTTCCAGGCCCGGACCTGGGCCGGGTCGAGGTAACGGGCGATATACGAAACGACGCTCCGTTCGGCCTTCGCGGCCAGAGAGGAAGCGGAATCGAGCTTCGCGGCCGCCTCGTCGAATTTGGCCTGCTTCATCAAGCCGTCGGCTTCCGAAAGCAGGATCGACCCCTGGGCCAGCTGCCTCCTGGCCTCGCCCCGTTCGACCAGGGATCGGGTCAGGCCGTCGAGCGTCTGGAGCCGGCTGCGGACCGCTGCCGCTATTTCTGTAAGGGACGAGGTCTTAACGGCGATTATGGACCGGACCTGCGATTTCAGGGCTTCACCCGCTCTCAAGGCGGATTGGAACTCCCTCCGGACCCGGCCGTAGTCCCGGAACCAGCCCAGCTTGAGGTTCTCCGCGTCGAGAGTCTTGCGGGCGGAGCTCAGGGTCCGGGTATAAGCCGTGTGCTCCTGGCCGGCGAAAAGAGAAGCACCGGCCCTCCAGAGGTCCTGTTCCTGAAGAGAGGCTTCAAGAACCTCCGGAGGGACCGGCGAGGTTCGGCAACCGAAAAGCAAAACAGCCAGGACGAAAACGGCTGTCTTGCGAAAGATCACCTTCCCTTGACCTTGGCGATGGCGGCGTTGACCTGTTCGACGATCGCGGCGGCCTTTTCCTTGATGACCATGGCCTTGTCCTTGGCGCCGAAGTAGTCCTCAGCGGCCATGGCGGTCTGGACATCGGCCATCGCGGTCTCGAGACCGGCGAGGTCGGCCTTCATGGCCTCGATGTCGGCCTTGGTGCCCTTGCCCTTGGGAGCCTTCTCGAGAAGGGCCTTGGCCTCTTCCCAGGTCGCCTTGGCTTCGCTCACCGCCACTTCGGCGGCGCTCTGGGCCTCAGCGATCCGCCCGGGGATCAGGGCCTTGACGGCGTCGGCGTCGGCAACGAGCTTGGTCAGCATTTCCTTGGCCGGGCCGAATTTCTTGAAGAATTTCTTGGACTGGGCCGTAACCTCGTCCATGGCGGCCTGCAGGTCGCCGTTGAGCTTGTTCAGCTCGTCCTTGGCGTAGACGCCGCCCTTGGCGTCGACCACACCCTGGATGGCGGCCTTGGCCGAGTCCATCAGCTGGGTGGGTGCCTTGGCGCAGCTCGTGAATACGAACACGACGATAAGCGCCAGCGTTAAGCCTTTCACGATGTTCTTCATGATGTTACCTCCTTGTGGTATTTTTTATGAATTCCGTGAGATAGGCGTCTTGTTAGGTGGTTTTTAGCGGGTCGTCTAGGGGGGATGGGGAAACTCTAAAGACGAGCCTTCGCTCTGTTCTTCCATGGATATGTCACACTCTTCATCCGGCCGGGCTGAATATCAACCCGACTTGAGAGAATCTATACCATAACCGCTATTCCCTTGTCAACCCCTTTGCCACTCTGCAGGATGCCACGGTTTGCCCGGGTATAACCCTGAGCCTCTCGTCGCGCTGCGCGTCCCCGCTCTGAAAAGCGGCGCTTAGCGCTGGCGAACGGGTCAACCCCTCTGCCACCCTGCAGGATGCCGGGGCCGGGCTTAACCTCGGCGAACAGGTCGATCCGTAGGAAGATATCAAAGAAGAGGGGAACCCGTGTTCCCCTCTTCGTCTTGACGAATGACCTAGTCTCTAGGGGCCCGGATTTACTTGTCCGGATCGACGATGACGCCCTCCCTCATCTTCTTCTGGACGTCCTCGCGCGCGGCCAGGATGATCTCCTCGGCCATCTTGAATCGGACGTCGGCCGGGAAGTTGAACCGGGCGACGCCCTCTTCGATGGCCTTGGTCCCGACGGCCACGGCTTCACGTGGGAAGACCTCCCATTCGTCCATGTTGGGGATGATGTACTCCTCGTGGATGCCCTTGTCTTCGGCGACCTTGGCCAGCTCACGGGCGGCGGCGAGGCACATACCGTCGGTGATCGTCTTGGCCCTGACGTCGAGGGCACCCCGGAAGATCCCGGGGAAGCCGAGGGAGTTGTTGACCTGGTTGGGGAAATCGGAACGGCCCGTCGCTACGATGCGGGCCCCGGCCTCCTTGGCCTCCCAGGGCCAGATCTCGGGGATGGGGTTGGCCTCGGCGAAGACGATGGCGTCCTTAGCCATGCCTTTGATCCACTCGGGCTTGATCGTGCCGGGTCCGGGAGTGGAGGCGCTGATAAGGACGTCGGCGCCCAGGAGGGCGTCGGCGATCGATCCCTGCTTGCACTTGGGATTGGTCCTCAGGCAGAGGTCCCATTTCTCCTTGAAGTTCTTCTGAAGATTCTCCCGATCGGCCCGATCGCGGGACAGGATGCCCTTGGAGTCGACCGAGAGCATGTTGTCGGGGTTGGCCCCGGCCAGCATGATCTGGCGGGAGATGTTGATACCCGAGGCGCCCGACCCGACGACCGTGACCTTGACCTCAGCGATGTCCTTCTTGACGATCTTGAGGGCGTTGATCAGGCCGGCCACGGTGACGCACGCCGTGCCCTGCTGGTCGTCGTGCCAGACAGGGATCTCGCACTTTTCCCGCAGCTCGTCGAGGATCCGGAAGCACTTGGGCTGACTGATGTCCTCGAGGTTGAAGCCTCCGAATGACGGCTGGAGCGCCCGGCCGATCGCGATGATCTTGTCCGGGTCCTTTTCGTCGAGGCAGATGGGGAAGGCGTCGACGCCGCCCAGGTACTTGTAGAGAATACCCTTGCCCTCCATGACCGGCAGGCCGGCTTCGGGGCCGATGTCGCCGAGCCCGAGAACTCGCGTACCGTCGCTGATGACGGCCACGGAGTTCCACTTGTTGGTGTACTCGTAGGCTTTCTGCTTGTCGGCGGCGATCTCCTTGCAAACCGCCGCGACGCCGGGCGTGTACCAGATCGCGAAATCGTTGAAGTCGCGCACGCGACACTTCAGGGCGGTGCCCATCTTGCCCTTGTAGAACTTGTGGAGCCTCGGGGCGTCCAGGGAAGGCTGGTGGGCCTTGGCCAACAGCTCTTCGACGGTGACTTTCTTCATTCAATAACCTCCTGAAAATTACGAAGAGTTATCATAGATACAGGAGTCGGAAAAGTCAATCTTTTTTCGGCTCAGCCGCGCTACTTCGGCGCGACGAAATCGAGCCGCCGGCCCGAGCGCCGGAGAGTCCCGAACGGATGGCTGAGGTCGTGGCTGAAGCCCAGGACCCAGCCCTCTTCGGCGGCCCGGGCCAGAAGCGCTTTCTTGTTGTTGAAAGTATCCACGGGGTAAAGGTCGTAGCTCATGATATACGGCAGGTCGATGTGGCCCGCGGTCGGGACGGCGTCGCCGAGATAGAAGAAAGTCCGTCCGCCGGAGACGACCTTGACGCCCTGGTGGAAGGCCGTATGGCCCGGGACGAGGACGGCCTCGACGCCCGGCGCTACCGGGACATCGCCTTCGACGAGGGATAGGATCCCGGGGCTGCCCAGCGGCTTCAGCCGGGCTGGAATGTAGCTGGGTTTGTCCCGCTCGACGGGCTGGAGGGCCAGCTCCCATTCGCCGCGTTGGACGACATAGCGAGCGCGCGGAAAGGCGGGCGTCCAACGTCCGTCGGCCGCTCTTAGGGTGTTCCCGCCACAGTGGTCGAAATGGAGGTGGCTGTTGACGACGACGTCGATGGCGGACGGTTCAAGGCCCAGACCGGCCAGAAGGCCGAAGAGGCCCGGATTCCGCTCGAACGAATAAAAGTCCACATAGCGCCTCTCGACGTCGGGGCCGACGCCGGTGTCGAGGAGGAGGGTCGTTTCCGGCGTCCGGACGAGGAAACAATTGAGGGCCAGCGTGATCCGGTTCTCCCCGTCGGGGACGGCCCGCTTGGCCCAGAGCGTCCTGGGGACGACGCCGAACATGGCCCCGCCGTCGACGCGGAACGTCCCGTCGAGGAGCCGGACGACTTCGATGTCGCCGATGGTGACCCGATCGGATGGCGGGATCATCGCTTGTCCAGGGGAAGCTCGAGTGCGCCCCGGCTCGCGGCGGCCAGGCGTATCTCGCCCGTGTCCATGCGGATGGCGTCGACCGGGCAGGCCTCGACGCAGAAGCCGCAGAAACAGCACCGGTTGAGGTCGACGACGAACCGGGCCGCATATTTCTGGACCTCGGGGTCGCCGTCCTCCGCGGCTTCGACCGTGAGGCATTCCGAGGGGCAGACGGTGACGCAGAGCATGCACGCGACACAGCGGGGTTTACCGTCCTCGCGGGAAAGGACCCGGTGGAGACTGCGGTGGCGGGGCGAGAGCTTCTTGCGTTCCTCGGGAAACTGAATGGTCACCGCTCCCCTTCTTTTCGTCTTGACGCCGAAGAGCTTCAAGGTGTGGAAGGCCATGTTGACGAAGAAGTGCCGGGCGGTGATCCACCCCCCTCTCAGCAGCTCTTTCATAATTCGTCCGGTCTTCATCGCATCATTCCTAACGCACCGCCAGGACGAGTCCGGTGACGAGGATATTGACGACGCCCAGCGGAACGAGGACCTTCCATCCGAAATCCATGAGCTGGTCGTAGCGGAACCGCGGATACGTCCAGCGGACGAGGACCTGGAGCCAGCAGAAGAAGAACACCTTGAGGTTGAAGGCCAGGACCTGGAGGACGGTCACGGCCCAGGGCGCCAAGTTGAGGCCCCCGAGCCAAGGGACCTGCCAGCCGCCGAAGAAAAGGGTCACGGCGAGGGACGAGAGGACGATGACTTCGAGGAAATCGGCGAACATGAACAAGCCGAACTTCAATCCGCCGTACTCCGTGTAGAAGCCGATGATCTCCGATTCGCCCTCCGGCAGGTCGAAAGGCACCCGCTTCGTTTCGGCCAGGCCGGCCAGGAAAAAGACGGCGAAGCCCAACGGCTGTAGGAAGATGCCCCATTTGGGTAAGAACCCGAAGAGCGTCCCGCCCTGGAACTCGACGATCTTCGACAGCCGGAGCGACGGAAAAACCATGATCAAGCCAACGAGAGAGAGCCCCAGGGCGACCTCGTAGGAGATGAGCTGGGCCGCGCCGCGGAGGCTGCCGATCAGGGCAAACCTGCTCCTCGAGGCCCAGCCGCTGATCAGGATGCCGTAGATGCCGAGGCTCAGCATGGCCAGCACGAAGAG
>JBFYOD010000068.1:0-9742 GCA_041303965.1 Candidatus Aminicenantota bacterium | reverse complement strand
CGGCGCGCCGGAGGTCAACCGCGACGCCGCCCGGTGAACTCCGGATACGCGAATTTGGCGGATCGACCGGAGCGTGCGATTCCCGAATCCCGGCGGGTTGACAATAGGGGCCCAAAAAGATTATGAATTTCTTACATATTCCGGATCTAGCCGTTGCCGGATTTCTCTCGAAACGATCCGGCCTGGCTTCGGAGGAGGGACCGTGTCCAAACATCACTTCAGTCCGGTCCGAGTCTTTTGTCTGGCCGTCCTGTCGGTTTTCATCTTTCATCAAACCTCGGCCGCCCAGGAATCCGTGTCCGTCACGGAACAGGCCGTCAACAAGGCCGCCAAGGTCATCGTGATCGGGTCGAGCCTCGAGAAAGAGATGGCCTCCCAGGCCGCGCCGCCCGGAAAAGCGTTCTTCGTCCTCGAAACGGAATGGAAGAACATCCATCCCAAGCAGAAGATCGCCAAGAGCCAGCTCGAGGGCAAGCAGGACCGGACCCTGGGCGTCGGCGGTCTCATGGATGGGGGCAAGACTGAAAAGAAAGAGGAGATGGTCGACGCCGACGTGGCCTATCTCGTTCCCTCGTTCTTCGACCATGCCTATCTCCTGGCCGACGGCGCATCCTATGCCCTCGACAAGCTGACAGAAACCGTCCCCGGCGGCATCGGCCTAAAAAAAGATTTCCTCCTTCCCAAGCGGGGCGACGTGAAAAAAGCCCGCTTCGTCTATCTCATCCCGGAGAATTCAAAGAACATCGCCTTCCAATTCTTCGACTATTCGTACGGGCACATCCTCATCCCCCTCAAGGGCGATCTGAAGCTCGCGGCAGGCTCCGGGTCGGCCGCGCCCAAGGGGCTCGGGTCGTTCAAGGATGACGACCTCGAGTTGGCCGCCACCGCGCTGGACTTCGCGGCTGATTACGCCGACGAGGAAGCGCCCGCCGGCTGGCGCTACGCCGTGGTCAAGCTCAACGGCAAGAGCCTGTCTTCGAAGAACATCGTCCAGATCGAGCCGACGGAATACGCCTGGCTGGCCACGAGGAACGGCCACCTCTACTACAGCTGCGGCGGTTCGACGACCGACGAAGGGTTCATCCGCTTCACCCCCGAATTCGCCCAGGGCCAGGAGGTCGCCTTCCTCGTCCCGGCGGCCGAAAAGGAATTCAGCCTGGGCCTGCGCGTCCAAAACCGGGTCTACGCCCTGGCCCTCAACGCCCCGCCGCCCAACCCCGCCGCGCTGGGCCCACGGGCCGTCCACAAGGACGGGAGCACGGTCGAGATCATGCTCTTCGGGGCCCGCCGCGAAAAAGGGCTGGTCATCCTCGACCTGGGCGTCCGCTCGCTCGTCGAGAGCGGCGCCGAGATCCAGGCCGACGCGCAGTTCATCCTGAAGGCCGGCGGCGAGGACATCGTCTTCGACGAGGACGCCACGAGCGCCCTCTCCCATCGCCCACCCACTCCCTTCACCATCCCGCCGCGGACGTTCGTCCGCTTCGAATTGGCGTACGAAACGACGGCCGTCCCCGAAAGCCTGTATTACCGGGGCTTCGAGGGCGAAGGCCATTTTGCCATAACGGGCCTAAAGTGATCGCGAGGAGAGAAAAGTGAACAGAGGAGATCTTTGGATGCTGAAAAAGACCGTGGTTTGGATATTGGCTGTCCTTGTCGTTCTGGCTCTGGCAGCGGTGTCCTGTTCGGGCAAGAAAAGCGAGACGCCCGGACCGGCGGCCGGCAACGACAGTGGGGAACCGGCCGTCCGGGAGCAGGCCGATGCCGGGACGGGAAACGGCCGGGAACCCGAGCCCGCGCCGAGCGTCGGCATCCCCGCGTCCGGCGATTGGAAGGACGCCTTCAAATTTGTCCGCGACGCCATCCGCACGGAACCGTCCCGCTTCGCCTTGAAGACGGCTGAAGCGATCCAGTGGGGCCGGAGCGCCAATCCGCTGGAAAAAGCCCTCTTCCTTTGCCGGCTTCTTCAAGACAAGGGCATGACCGTCGAGGTGGCCGAGGGTGAGCTCGACAGCGCGGCGGCCAAGGAACTCCTGGGCGGCATGTTCCCGCCGGGCCGGTCTTTCTCCCGCGATAAAGACGTCCCTGTTTCGGCCCCCTCGGCAGACCCGGCCCTGATCGCCGCCGTGACGCGTCACTTCTGGGTCCGGATGGAGGACGGCGAGAGATGGGTCGATCTCGATCCGAGCTTTCCCGGGGCCGAGGCCGATAAGGCTTACGCGCCTGTGAAGGAAACATACGACCCGGCCGACGAGGCCCTGAGCGCGAGCCTTTCGCTGGCCGTTGAATCCGCGGCCGGAAATTCCAATGAGGCCCAGCCCGTGCTGGCTTGGGAGGGCGGGCTGGAGGACGTGGCCAACAAGCCTCTCTCGCTCACGGTCACGGCCCGCTTCGAAGCCGCCGAGGCCGAGGAGGCCAAAGAGGAAGAAGGCGGCGGCGTGGGCGGCCTTTTCGGCGGCCTCAGCGGCGGGACCTCCGCAAAGAAAAAGCCCGCCCCCGGCACAAAGACCTTTTACACCGCGTCCCTGGGCCTCGACGGCGAAGGCCTGGAGGAAGGCGATATCGATGCCGGCGCCGCGCCCGTAGCCCGCATCTCCCTCAGATTAAAGATCGTGAACCTCGGCCAGGTCGTCTCCGAAACCGAGCGGGTTCTTTTCGAAGCGGCGCGAAACGGGGACGAGCCGCCCCTTTTCGAGCGGCACTCCATCCTCATCACGGCCGGCCGCATCCCGGCCCAGGCCTGGCAGGACAAGCTCCAAGCCGCCGCCGACAAGGACCTCCTGGCCGGAGTCAAGTCCCGGGTCGATGAGGTCAAGTCGGGCCTGAAGGACAAAAAGGCCGACCGGGATCTTCTCGATAGGGGCGTGGAACTCGAGGCGAAACTCGGGCCGGGCCTGGGTCATCTCATGAACATGATCTTCGCGTCGACGTCGGACGAACAGACCGATCAGGCCGCCGAGGCGCTGTCCGTGGCCTATTGGTACGCGGAGCCGAGGGTCCTTATCACGTCGTTCGTGAGCGGCGAGAGGGTCACGGAAACCGTGCTCGATCTGAGGCTAGACCGGGTCGAAGCGGTGCCGCTCCCCGGACAGGCTTTGAGCATGAAACAGGCCTTCCTTTACGGCCGGGGCGTGACGGAGTCGGCCCTCGAAGGCAAGCTCCTGGAGATCTTCGGCGGCAAGCCGGCGCTATCGACCGCCGCCCTCCTCGAGGAAGCGGCCCGGCAGAAGATCCCCATCCGGATGTTCTCGAAGCTGGAGAAAAACGGCCTCGAAGGGCTCGGCCTGCCGGACGGCGTCCTGGCCAAGATGTCCCCGGCCCTCGAAGCGGGGCGGATCATCGTCGTCCCCGAAAAGAGCGTCAACTGGGAAGGCCGGAAGCGATGGGGCTGGTGGGACGTCGATCCGCGGACGATGGAAACGATCGGGGTGCTGGATACGGGCCTCCACCAGGCCATGATGCAAAGGACCATCCTCGAGACGGAGGGGCCCCTCAATTCCAAGATGGGGATGGTCCTCGGGGCCATGGTCGGCGCGATCGACACCTACTGGGTTCTTTCGGCCATGATCCTCAAGTACGGCGAGCTCAACAAGGCGGCCCTGCTCGAAGCCAAGGCTTACATGAAGTCGATCCAGTCGGTCATGTGCCCGGAGTTCGAGAAGAAGGCCGGTGTCTCGGTCAGCCTGACGGTGATCGATATCGAGGATTGTTACAAGAAGGAGATCGAGATCTTCAGCATCGAAGGCGGGGTGAAGGTGGAGATGGGCTGGTGCCAACAGTTCGCCAAGGGCTTCGCCTGCGCCTCGACATCAATCCTCAATTACTATCTTAGCCAATTCGAAGACTGACACGACATCGGAGGAGTCCACGCATGAGATCTCACCGCCTTAAAACGCTCATCGTCCTGTCCGCGTTCGCCGCGGCCGGGGCTTTTTCCCTTTTCGCCCAGGAAACCGTCGAAAAGGAGCCGAACAACGAGCGCGCCCAGGCCATGACGATCCCGCTCAACGGCGAGGTCAAGGGTTTCGCCAACGAGGACGAGGACGACGACTGGTACGCCCTGACGCTCCCGGCGCCCGGACTGGACGCGCTCATCCTCGAGCTCTCCAGGGTGCCGGCCGGGGTCAACATCGCCCTTTATTTCTGCGACGCCTCCGGGAAGGTCCTCTCGGAGATGGATTGTTACGGCTCCGGCGAACCCGAAACGCTCGTCCGCTTGAAGCAAGCTGCGGGGAAGTTCCTGATCAACGTCCACACCGACCGGGGAGGCGATACGGAGCATCCGTATACTCTCAAAGTGCGAAAGAACGACCGGCCCCCGGCCACGGCGGAAGAGGTGCGCAAGGCCCTGGCCAAGGCCCTCGATTTCCTCGCTTCCACCCAGCAGGAGGACGGCTCCTGGCCCAGCCACGAGATATCCGGCGCCGGGCTGGCCATCATGTCCTTCATCGGCGGGGAGTGCGCGGGCAGGGATCACTCGGCCCGGATACGCGCCGGGCTGGACTATCTAAGATCCCAGTTCACGCCGGGTTCCCAGTTCCCGGCGGGCTCGGAGGAGGCGGCCATTCAAGGAGGGATGTTCGGCCCCGTAAGCAGTAAGGTGATGTACGAGCAGGCTATCGCCACCCTCGGGGTCATCGAAGCGCTCGTCGCCCTCGCCGATCCGAGCCTCGAACCGATCGCCGAGGAGGCCATCCAGCTGATCGTCCGCTCCCAGAACACGGAGCGCAAGCCAGCGACGCTCCAGGGCCCGATCCCGGCCGACTCGCCTCACTACGGCAGTTGGCGTTACGAACCGGGATACACCGACGGCGACATCTCGGTCAGCGCCTGGCAGATCCTGGCCCTGCGGGCGGCCGTCAACGCGGGATTCAGCGTGCCGGAGAAAATTTTCGCGGACGCCGCCAAGTATGTCCGGACGCTCAAGGGCGCCGACGGCTCGTTCGGCTACGACGGGCCCATGGACATCGGCGACTCTTGCGCCAGGGCGGGGATGGGGGCCATGGCCCTCCAACTCAGCGGCTTCCCCAAGGACCCCCTGATCGCGCCGGCCATCCGGTTCATGCAGAACTACGGCCCTGCCTGGAACTTCGAATACCCGGGCGACGGCTATCCGTTCTACTACTGGTATTACGGGACCCGGGTCATGTACATGGCGGGCGGTGAGGACTGGCGGGTGTGGAAGGACTACATGTGCCGGTTCCTCGTCGACAACCAGGACGAGAAAGGCGGCTGGGGGGGCGGCCAGTCCGAGGAAGGCGAAGCTCTCGTGACGTACAGGGCCGCTTTCGGCGCGCTGATGCTCGAGTTCTGCTGCGGCCACGTGCCGATCTACATGTCGCCTCCCCGGGTCAAGGTGCCCGGCCAAGTCCGGGTCGTCATGGAGAAGGGGACGGAGAAGGAAGCGCCCATGACCGTCGAGATCATCATGGACGCCTCAAACTCCATGACCGGGTTGGTCGGCAAGGAGACGAAGATCACGGCGGCGCGGCGGGTGCTGAAACAGACGATCGAGGGCTTGCCCGATTCGATAGTCGTCGGTCTGAGGGTCTATGGCCACAGGTACGCGACGGACGACTACGACAACGCCTGCCGGGATACAGAGCTCGTCGTGCCCATCGGGCCGGTCGACAAGGCCGCGCTCGTTGCCGTGGTCGACAAGATCCAGACCAAGGGGAGGACGCCGCTCGTGGCCAGCGTTCTGGCGGCCATCAAGGACTTCGAGAAGATCCCGAACGGGACGATCGTGCTCGTGACCGACGGCATCGAGAGCTGCAAGGGCGACATCAAGTCGATCGCGCCGGCCATCAAGGCGGCGGGTATCGAGCTCAAGGTCAACATCGTCGGGTTCGACATCAAGGAAGCGGCCGGGAGAGCGGAGCTGGAGTCGATCGCCAAGTCGACGGGCGGGCGCTACATCGACGCCCGCAACGCCGGCGAGCTGCTCGCGGCGCTCGAGCAGACCCTCAAGCTCGAATATGTGGCGGTCGACGCGGCCGGAAAGGAAGCCGCCCGGGGCACCGTGGACGGCGATCCGGTCAAGCTCGCGGCGGGAGCCTACACCATCCGGGTCCTCCTGTCGCCCCAGCCGGTCGAGCTCAAGGTAACGGTTAAATCGGGGGCAGAAGCGACTTACACCCTCAAGAAAACCCCTGACGGTTGGGTCCTTGAATGACCATATGATTTACCGGGAGGCCCTGACAATGAGAAGACTTCTAAGCTTCGGCATGGCTTTACTGTGTTTCTCGACTCTCGCGCTGGCCCAGGTCAAGCCCGAAGTCGAGCCGAACAATTCCCCCGCGCAGGCCAACCCGCTAGCGCTCAACGGCAGGATCGAAGGGTTTGCGAACGAACTGGAAGACCAGGACTGGTATTCCCTCACAATCCCCGCGCCGGGGATGGACGTCCTGATCGTCGAAGTGTCCGGGCCGCCGGGCGTCGAACTGGCCCTAACCTTATGCGACGCCTCCGGAAAAGTGATCACGGAGATGGACGCCCACCGCGAAGAGCTGGGCGAAACCATCGTCCGGCTGAGGCAGGGCCCGGGAAAATTCCTGATCAAGGTCAGCACCTTCGGCGCGACGAACACCGACAAGCCCTATACTCTCACGGCGCACAAGCCGGACAAGCCGCCGGCCACGCCCGAAGAGGTCCGGCGGGCGCTCGTCAAGGCGCTCGACCACATCGCCTCGAAACAGCAGGAGGACGGCTCGTGGGCCGACTACGAGCAGGCCTTCACCGGCCTGGCCATCCAGGCGTTCCTCGGCGGCAAGTGCGCCGGCAAAGACTATGCGGACAAGATCCGGGCCGGGCTGGATTTTCTGAGATCCAAGTTCACGTCCGGGTCGAGCTTCCCGGCCGGCTCGGAAGAGGCGGCCAAGAACGGGGGACTGTTCGGCATCCAGGGCTCCAATCAGATGTATCAACAGGCCATCGCCACCCTCAGCGTCATCGAGGCGCTCGTCGACCTCAACGACCAGGATCTCGAGCCGCTCGTCGAGGAGGCCGTCCAGCTGATCATCCGGGCCCAGAACACGGAGAACAAGCCCGCGACGCTCCAGGGTCCGATCCCGGCCGACTCGCCGCACTACGGCAGCTGGCGCTACGAGACCGACTACACCGACGGCGACGTCTCGGTCTCGGCCTGGCAGATCCTGACCCTGAGGGCGGCCGTCAACGCCGGGTTCACGGTGCCCGAGCGCGTCTTCACTGCGGCCGCCAAGTACATCCGCAGCATGCACGGCGCCGACGGATCGTTCGGCTATGACGGGCCGACCGAGAACGGCGAGTCCTGCGCCCGGGCGGGGATGGGGGCGCTGTCCCTCCAGCTCTGCGGCTTCCCCAAGGACCCGCTCATCGCGCCGGCCATCCGCTTCATGCAGGATCACGGTCCGACCTGGAACTTCGAATATCCGGGAGACGGCTATCCCTTCTACTACTGGTACTATGCGACGCGGGTCATGTATATGGCGGGCGGGGAGGACTGGCGGGTCTGGAAGGACTATATGTGCCGCTTGCTCGTCGACAACCAGAACGAGAAGGGGGACTGGGACGGGACCCAGCACGAGGAGGCCGAGGCCCTCGCGACCTACCGGACGGCTTTCGGCGCGCTGATGCTCGAGTTCTGTTGTGGACAGGTGCCGGTCTACATGTCCCCCCCGCGGCGCAAGGTCCCGGGCTCGGTCGTCGTCGCCATCGCCAAGGACGCCGAGGCGGAAGCCGCCCAGACGGTCGAGATCATCATGGACGCGTCGAACTCGATGACCGGGCTGGTCGGTAAGGAGACGAAGATCACGGCGGCCCGGCGCGTCCTGACCCAGACGATCAACGAGCTCCCGGACGCGATGAACGTAGGCCTGCGGGTCTACGGCCACCGCTTCGCGACGGACGACTACGACAACGCCTGCCGGGATACCGAGCTCGTCGTGCCCATCGGGCCGATCAATAAGGCCGCGCTCGTCGACAAGGTCAACTCGATCCAGACCAAGGGCCGGACACCGCTCGTGGCCAGCGTGCTGGCGGCTGTCAGGGACTTCGAGAAGATCCCGAACGGCAACATCGTCCTGGTGACCGATGGCATCGAGAGCTGCAAAGGCGACATCAAGTCCATCGCGCCGGCCATCAAGGCGGCGGGGATGGAGCTCAAGGTCAACATCGTCGGGTTCGACATCAAGGAAGCGGCCGGGAGAGCGGAGCTGGAGTCGATCGCCAAGTCGACCGGAGGCAGGTACATCGACGCCCGCAACGCCGGCGAGCTCCTCGCGGCCCTCGGGCAGGCGCTCAAGCTCGAGTACGTGGCCGTCGATGCGATGGGCAAGGAGCACGGGCGAGGCGCCGTGGGCGGGGACGCGATCAAGCTCGCGGCGGGAGACTACACCATCCGGGTCCTCCTGTCGCCCCAGCCGGTCGAGCTCAAGGTGACGGTCAAGCCCGGCGAGGAACGGGCGTTGACGCTGAAGAAGGCCGACGGAAAATGGGTGCTCCAATAATAGAAAAGATATCAATAAGATTGGCCAGCCAAGCAAGAATCTCAATTTTGTGCTTAATCCTTCCCATCCTAATGATGGGGTGCATCGTCCGCCGCGCGGTCGTCGCTCCCTCGGATCCGCCTACGTCCGCCCCTCTTGTCCCCATAGGCGTTTCGGCGGTCGAAGGGAACGGATCGGTGACGGTGAGCTGGACACCCGCGGCCGAAGCGACGTCCTACAACATCTACTACGCGACAGCGTCGGCGGTATCCAAGAAGAACGGCACGAAACTGGCGAACCTGTCAGGCGGTCCCTATACGGTGCGTTCGCTCAGGAATAAAACGCCCTACTTTTTCGTGGTCACGGCGGTGAACGCCGCGGGCGAGAGCGGTGACTCCGCGCCGGTGATGGCCGCGCCGATGGCGAGGGCCCCTCGGCCGGAGCTGGTACGCATCCCCGCGGGTCCCTTCCGGATGGGCGATAACCTTGATCAGACGAACTACGCCCTGCCCGTGCATACCGTCATCCTCGACGAGTTCTCCATCGACAGGTATGAAACGACGTACGCGCTCTGGAAAGAGATTTGTGACTGGGCCGTCGTCCACGGCTACGAGTTCGACAATGCCGGCCAAAACGGCTCCACCGGCCACGGGAACAATCTGCCCGTAGTGATGGTCAGCTGGTACGATGCGGTGAAGTGGCTCAATGCCCGCTCCGAAAAGGAAGGCCGGACGCCGGTCTACTGTATCGACGACGCCCACGCGAGTGTCTACAGGACGGGACGCGTCGACCTGGCTAACGCGCAGGTGAATTGGGCCGCAGGCGGATACCGCCTCCCGACCGAAGCTGAATGGGAAAAGGCGGCCAGGGGGGGCGTTGAGGGCAAGCGCTATCCCTGGGGAGATGAGCTCGGCGCGGGTCGGGCGAACGACAGCATGGGCTGCACCGTTCCCGTCGGAATCTACCCGGCCAACGGCTATGGGCTTTTTGATATGGCCGGCAACGTTTTCGAATGGGTGTGGGATTTGGGTTCGGAGCAGCAGGGCTATCACTGGGCCGGCGAGGGGGCCCAGAACCCCCGCGGTCCCGACGCGAGCGACAAGGGGACAAGGATCAGGCGGGGCGGCGGCTTTTCCTACGGGTCCCGGTACCTCAAGTGCGCCGAACGCATGTTCCGGAAGCCGACTTACACCGCGCCCTACTTCGGATTCCGATCGGTTGCGAAAAAGCGTTGATTAAGAGGGGGTCAAACCTACCTTTTACCCGTTTTGCGGATA
>JBFYOD010000067.1:0-6360 GCA_041303965.1 Candidatus Aminicenantota bacterium | reverse complement strand
TCCTCGCCGACCATCGAGGAGCGGACGGCGACGGGGCCGGAACCGAGACGACGGTAAGAGTCGAGGAGGGCGCGGCGGAGCGGCGCGGGGATGTCCCAGGCGAGGCACAAGCGGCGGGCGTACTCGAGGCTCGGGCTGCGGGCATGAGCGTCCATCGGAGGACTGCCGGGTCCGGACGGGTCGTTGCTGATCAGGACGGATTTATCGGACGCATTTGCGGAAGAAGGCCCGCCGGCATTGGACGGGATCGACCGGAAGGCGGAAGCGAGGGGCTCGCGGAAGGCGGACGTGGCGATGACGAATCCGGGCGGGACGGGAAAGCCGGCCCTCAGGAGGCGGGCCAGGCTGGCGCCCTTGCCGCCCGAGATGGACGGGTCGGCCGCTTTTCGGCTCGAGAGAGAAACCACGAGCGTCGGCATTCGAAACCCTTCCTCGCCCCGCAGCAAGGTGGGGCTAATAGGAGTAGCAAAAGCCCCCGGAGTTGTCAAATTCAAGTGGACAGGCTGATCATTTCAGCGAGACCGAGGCGGTCGCCGTGCCGGCTTTCTCCGAGACGGCCGTGACCACGGCCTGGGCCTTATTCCCCTTGAGCCGGACGAGCCACTGAGCGACGCGCTGGTTCGGTACCCCGGCGGCCGCTCCGCCCCGCAGGGAGGACACGGCCGGATTGTTCCCGGGTATATGTCCGAGGTCGATGGTCGTCCCGCCGCTCAGGATCTCTCCGTCCTCGAGCTCGAGGCGGGCCTTGACCGTTTTGGCCAGGCGGTGATCGATGGCCTTTTGAGTGACGTTGGTCGGCAGGTACCCCTCGTTCTCAACGGTCGCCAGGACGCGGAACAGCCGGTCGCCCAACGGGACGACCTTGACCCCGGCGATCTTCAGGAAAGGAAGCGCCTCGGCGTGCTTCAGCTCGAACAGGCAGTTCTTTTTCCATTCGGCCTCGGCGAATTCCGGGGGCGGGTTCTGCGAGAAATAATTGCTGTTCCAGCCGCCGATCTGGACGTCCCCGAGCACGGGGTGCTTGAACGCGGTCCAGTTGACGAAGCCCCGGCCGCCGAGCTCCTTGTCGTTCCACTGCATGGCCAGGAGTTCGTCGAAGGTGTCGAAAGCGGACTTCCCCGTTTCTCCGGGCGCCTTCCAGATCTCGGTCGTGAAGGCGAAAGCGCCGAAGAAATCGTAGGCCCAGTCCACGAAAACGCCGTGGCGCGGATTGGCCTTGTCGGTCGTGAAGTCATTGTAGACGGACAGCACCGGATAGCCCGTGAGCTCGGTGCCGACCGCGCCCACGGCCATGAAATGGGCCATGTCCTGGGCCGGGATCTGGTCGTCTCCCATGTTGCAGTAAGGACGCAGGATGACGCCACTGTGGGTGTGGTGCGCTTGGACGCCGGCGATGTTCGGATGGGCTAGAATGAAGTCGATCTGGGCTTTGGCCTCGGGCTCCGACAGAGGATAGCCGCCGCTGCCCGACTGGACCCATTCGGGCGCCCAGTAGGCCGGGTAGTTGCGGTTGGTGACGCTCCGGGCGCCTCCGGGCGGGTCCTCGTTCGTCCGGCCGTCCTTGTCGTTGTCCAAGCCTTCGGGTCCGACGACCCGCCATTCGCCCTTCTCGTCGAAACGGCGCTGGACCATCAGCCGCGGGTCTTTGGGATCCGTCTTGAACGGCCCCTTCTCGTCGCGGACGCGCATCTGCGAGATGATGCCGTCGCCGTTGAGGTCCTCGGGCCCGTCCTCGTCGAGAAGACCGTCGCCGTCGTCGTCCACTTTCTTCATGGCCGGATCGACGGGGTCGCCCGGCTTGCGGAGATAGGCGTCGGAGCCGTCCGGGTTGATCTTCGGCAGGATGTAGAAGGTCCGCGTGTCGACGAGTTTCGTTACCAGCGGGTCTTTCCCGTAGTTTTCCAGGAGGTGCCGGATCATGTAAAGGCATGTTTCGGCTCCGCTCACTTCGCCGGCATGGGTGTTGCCGTCGATGTACATGCCGGGCTTCTCGGCCGCCGGGCCGGTGCCCGAGCTGGTGATCTCCAGGCACCAGATGTCCTTGCCCTGGAAGCTCTTGCCGATCGAATAGAGCTTACAGAGGTTCGGATGATCCGCGGCGAAGCCCTTCAGGAGCGCCGTCGTCTCGGCATGGTTGTGATAGTGCTTCCAGTCGATCTTGACCTCGGCCGGGGCCGGGGCGGCTATCGCGAGGGCAATGGCGGCCAAGGCGAGAATGGAGAAAACAGTCCGTTTTTTCATGATCCCTCCTTCCTTCTTCTCGGGCCCCTATGTTACCTATCCTGGAGGGATGGGGCAAGAGACGAGTTGGCGGGACTGAGGAGGGCGGCAGGCCGGGCCCGGAAGTTAAAACTGCTGGGCGTCGACGGCGATCGAAGAGCCGAGGTAGTAGGCCGCGGCCCGGGCCACGGTGAAGACGAGGAAGCCCATGACGACGATGGTCAGCCCGACGAGAGCGATGGCCTTGGCGTTTGAGACCTTCTTGGCCAGACCTTGAGGCGCCAGGACGTCCCAGAACGATTTCCCGATGAAGAGGATCATGATGGTCAGCCCCAAGGCCAGGCGGTAGCCGTTGATCGTCCCCGCCGCCTCGTCCGAAGCGTCGAGACGGAAAAACGGCGAAACGAGCCAGACGGCGAAGAGCAGGGCCAGGGCGGTCAGGCTGATCGTCAGGACTTTTTTGGGATCGAGATGGAGTTTCATCTGCCTCGATTATAGGCCGGAAATAGCCAGGCCGTCAATTTAGAGCCCGTTGTACTTCTCCAGGCGCTCGACGTGCTTGCGCTCCTCGCGCCGGAGGATCTCGGCGAAGCGCGGCTCGCCGCGCAGCTTGTCGTAGAAATAATCCCGGGTGTTGTTGAGGAACGGGAAGAAGTAGACATAGTCGTGGGTGTCATCGAAGCAGTTGTCGATAGCGGTCTGCATGTTGCCGAGGGCCTGGTTTTTCATGCCCAGGGCGGCGTAGACGCGCGACAGGTAATAGGTGTAGCGGGTCGGCCGGCCCGGGTCGAACGCCGGCGAGATGGCGGCCAAGGCCGCTTTCTTATCGCCCCGCGCCGCCGATACAAGGGCCCGGACGAACCCGGCATACGGGTCCGCCGGGGCGAGGGTCTCGGCGACGGCGAGTTCGGCGGCGGCCGCGTCGTATCTCTTCATCAAAACCAGCACCCGGGCCCGGTGACATCTCGTCCGGTAGTCCCCTTGCTCGAGCTCGATCATCCTGTCGAAATCGGCCAGGGCCGACTCGTAGTAGCCCATCTGCTCGTACGACCAGGCCCGGAGGAGATGGATATCGGCCGACCCTCCGCCTGCCCGGATGACCCGGCTGAAATATACCGTGCTCCGCTCCAGGATCCCGACGCTCGCCAGGAACGACCCGACGTCGATGAGGACGTGGAGGCTAGCGGGATCGATCTCCATGGCCTTAGTCAGGTAAGCATAGGCCTGGTCGTTCTCGCGGCGGAAATACTGGACCCAGGCCATGCCGACATTGGTCTCGGCTCTCTCCGGGGCCATTTCGTAGGCCGTCCGGTAGTATTCGTTCATCCGGGCCAAACTGTCCTGGTTCATGCCTTCGTAGACAAAGCGGTATTGGTAGGCGTCGCCCAGGCCGAGAACGGCCAGCGCGCAGCCCGGGTCGGCCTTCCGGGCTTCTTCGAAGAGGCTGATCATCTGTTCGAGCTCGGCCGGCGATTGGCTCAGGACGTACCGGCGCTCGATGGCCCTGGCCGTCTCGTAGAAGCGCGTCGCCTGGACCGAGCAAGCTAGGGGGGCAGCGCTGGAGGCGGCGGTCGGGACGCCGAAGACCCGGCGGACGTCGTCGCAGACGCGGTCCTCCATGACCGGCATCTCCGACTCCGTCCCCGGCACGTGGGCCGTCTTGATGGCCTCGACGGATTTGGATTCCCGGATCTCGTAGTCGACGCGGATCTTCGACCCCGACTTGGAGAAATACCCGGCGAGGAGCCAGCCCGCGCCAGTCCTGGACGCGACCGCGGCCAGGTCGTTGGGCGTGAGGGGTCTTCCCGGCTCGATCCCGAGGGCTCGCACGGCGTCGGCGACGACGTCGAAGCTGAACACGGTGATCTGATCGGCGCTCCTCTGCAGGTTGAGGATGATGTGGTCGGGCAAGGATTCGCTGATATAATCCAGGCCCGGGTCGCCCGTGCTGTTGACGAAAGGCAGGACCGCCAAGGTGGGGTGTCCGCCGTTGGAGATGAAGTGCGGCCGGCCGTTGCTGATGGAGCGCCAGCCGAGGACGCCGACGACGAGGATGCACGTGAAGACGGCCGCAAGGGGCCAGTGTCTCAGGAACGACCAGATGTTTGGTTTGATGACCTCGCGCTCGTGGAGCTTCGTTTCGAGCCAGCGGTCGATCTCGTCCTTGTAGGCCATGACGCGGGCCTTGGCCGAACCATTGAGGCGGTGGACGGGAAGGCCGAGCTTTTCCTCCCAGCGGCGGCAGGTCCGGATGTCGCGGCCGAGGTAGGCGGAGATATCCTTCCAGGATTGGAGGACTTCTCGTGCGCTCATCGCCCTTTACTTACGGGTATCTGCCGTTATATGAGCATAAATTATTCATAAGAAAAGGTTTTTGTCAAGAAGAAGGGGTCAAACCTACCTTTTACCCAAAAAACGGGGAAAAGGTAGGTTTGACCCCGTCTTCGAGAGCGACCGCTTCTTTTTTAAGGTCGGAGGGACGAGCAGGGCGAGCTCCGGACGCGATTCGACAAGCCTCAGGATATCGGCCAGGTCTTTTTGACGCTTGCTGGGCCGGCGCGTGTCGTCCAAGGCGGCCCAAGTTTTGCCTTGGAGCACGTCTTCCACGGCGGCCACTGGCATCGGGTAGCCGAGGACGGACTTCCGTTTCGCACGGCACAAGAAATCCTGATAACGAGGGTCGGTTTGGACCTGGATCCTGAGGTCCGCTCCCGGGGCGGAGATGTTCAGGCTGTTCGGGAACGATTTCAGCTTAAAACCCGGCGGCAGGGATCCGGAGAGGTCTTTGATCCGGTCCGAGACGACGACGATATCCAGGTCAAGGCTAACAACGGGGTCGGTGTATGCGTTGACGGCCAGCCCCCCGATCACGCAAAAGGGGATCTTCGCGGCGCTAAGGGCGTCCAGAAAGACCTGGAGCACATCCGTTTTTCCGTTGAGGATCCGCCGCGTGAAGTCCTTTTTGGTCATGGTTAATTAATAGGACTTTCGGAGGGATCCGTCAAGGTGTCACCTATGTGTCTGAACGAGCACACCTATTTTCGGGGAATGCGCGAGCTGAAAAGGGGGACGTGTCCCGGTTTTTGCGCTTCAAAACGGTTACCCATATCGAATACAATGCCTAAGATGAGTCCCCGACGCCCGAAAGGAACATGGTACTTGCCCGGACGTCTGTACGATTTGGCGTTCGCGGGCGTGTTCAGGGGGATGAGAAGACGGGTCGCGGCGGCCGTTGAACGGGATGGGCTCTACCCATGGCTCGACGTTTGTTGTGGGACGGGAAGCCAGTTCCGGGGACGTGTCCCCGATCTTGTCGTCTGCGGCCTGGACAAGAGCTACGAGTTCGTCCGTTACGCGGCGGCCCGGGCGCCCGGAGTGCCTTTCGTGTGCGGCGATGCCGGGCGGCTCCCATTCCAGGACGGTTCGTTCCTGGCCGTTTCCATCTCCTTCGGGCTCCACGACAAGAGCCCGGACCTGCGGCGGGCGATGATGGTCGAGGCGCGGAGGGTCTTGGCTCCGGGTGGCCGCTTGATCGCCGTCGATTTCGAGAACCCCTGGAGCTTTAGATCGAATGTCGGGGCCTTGGCCGTGCGGGCCGTCGAGCGCCTGGCCGGCGGCGAACATTACCGGAACGGGAGGGAGTTCCTGAGCCGGGGCGGGTTGAGGGCCTTCCTGCGGGAGAGCGGCTTCGTGGAGACGGCACGCCACGATATCGAGACGGTTTCCATTAGCGTCGTTGTCGCCCGGCAAGATGAAATCCCTTGAGAATTATGCTCTTCGGAGCTATAAAAAGAGGGGGTCAAAACTAACGTTTGCGGCAAAAGGTAGGTTTGACCCCCACTTGGACAACGAGGTTCGAATGAAACAGCTCCTCAGGGATCGCTCCCGGCTGGCCCTCGGGGCCGTCCTTTTGGCCGCTCTTGCGTTTCTCGCCGCCGCCACACCCGCGTTCCTCGCCGCCGACGAGACGACGGACAAGGTCGACAAGCTCTTCGCCGCATGGGACAAGACGACGACACCTGGCGCGGCCCTGGCCGTGATCAAGGACGGCAAGATCATCTACGAGCGCGGCTACGGCATGGCGCGGCTCGAGGACGGCATCGTCAATACCCCGGACAAGGTCTTCGACATCGGCTCGGT
>JBFYOD010000066.1:0-12723 GCA_041303965.1 Candidatus Aminicenantota bacterium | reverse complement strand
ACTGCAGAACCTTTAGCAGTCGCGGCCTAATAGAAAGGCACGCCGTTCCTGGGGTCCTCTCCCGCGGGGCTTCCGGAGCGTCAAACGTGCGGGATAGCGAGCCGGTTTCGCCCTGAGGCCGGGGAGCGAAACTCCTTCGGGGCTGGTTTCCCGGCGCTCTTCCTCTTCGAGCGCCGGGCGACGAGATCAATGAAGGGGATAAGCGTGTAGAGACTTGCTGTTGAATGCTTTCGGACGCGGGTTCGACTCCCGCCGCCTCCACCAGATCTGAACCTGATGAGAGACCCGATAGTTCGGAGAGCCCCGGGCGCGGTCCTGGCCGCCGCCCTGCTCGTCGCCCTCTCTGTCTGCCCCGCCTCCGGCCAGGCCACGGTCGAACAGGGACAGCGGATCCAGACCATAGTCATCGACCCCGGCCACGGCGGGACGGAGACCGGGGCCAAGGGCAAGTTCGGGAACCTCGAAAAGGATATCACCCTGGCCATCAGCCTCAAGCTGAAGGCCATCGTCGAGCGGAACATGGGTTTCGAGGTCGTCCTGACCCGCGACAAGGACGTGGACGTTTCGGTCGAGAACCGGTCGGCCATCGCCAATAACCGCAAGGCCGGCCTGTTCATCAGCATCCACGCCAATGGGGCCGTCCAGAAAAAGGCGGCCGGCTCGGAGACGTTCTTCCTCAGCCTCAACGCGACGGACGAGGAAACGCGCCGGCTGGCTTACCTCGAGAACAACTCCTCCGCGCTCCAGAGCCGTATCGACCCGTCGTCGGACGACGACCTGATGATGATCCTCTGGGACATGGCCCAAACGGCCTACATCAAGCAGAGCAGCCAGCTGGCCGAGATGGTCCAGGGCGAGCTCGACGCCCTCCTCGGGACGCGGAACCGGGGCATCAAGCAGGCCCCGTTCAAGATCCTGACCGGCGTCGCCTGTCCGGCCATCCTCGTCGAGGTCGCGTTCATCTCCAACCCCGACGAAGAGCAGAAGCTGGCTTCGGAGGATTTCCAAGCCAAGGTTGCCGAGGCGATCTATCGCGGGCTCGCACGATACCTCCGGATACCCGAGTAGAACCCATGGCCAATAACAAGAAAGCCAAGAAGCCGAAACCGGCGCTCGTCCTGGGCGCCCTCGCCATCGTCCTCCTCGTCCTCGTCATCATCTTTTTCGTCGGCGGGGGACGAGAGAAGGTCGAGCGCTTCATCGACGCCAACGTCCCCAAGACGCCGGCCGTCGCGGCGGGCTCGGCCGAGGCGAGGACGGTGACGCTCTTCTTCCTCGACGACGACGACGATTTCCTCCACCGGGAAACGCGCCAGGTCGCCGCCGGAGCGACGGTCGACGAGGAGGCGGAACAGGCCTTGACCGAGCTCATCAAGGGCTCGGAAAAGGGGCTTCTTTCCCCGCTCCCTCCCCAAACCAAGGTGCGCCAGGTCTTCGTCGGCAAGGACGGCGTCGCCACCGTCGATCTCAGCCGGGAAGTCGCGGAAAAGTTCTCTTACGGTTCGACCATGGAATTGGCGGCCGTCTACGCCGTCGTCAACACCCTGGCTTTCAATTTCAAGGCGGTCAAGAAAGTCGTCATCCTCGTCGAGGGGTCGGAGAAGGAGACCCTCGGCGGGCACGTCGACCTGACCCGGGCCTTCCTCCCCGATTATTCCCTGGTCGCGAGATAACCCGGGGCCGGCCATGAAGAAGCTCGCCCGGGTGGTCATCGTCGGCTTTCCCAACGTCGGCAAGTCCACTCTTTTCAACCGGATCCTGGGACAACGGAAAGCCCTCGTCCACACCGACCCGGGAATGACACGGGACAGCCTTTCGGCCACCTGCGTCCTCGAGGGCAAGAAATTCGTCCTCGTCGATACGGGCGGGCTCTTCGGCGTCGCCGACGAGCCCCTGAGCGACAAGGTCCGCGAAAAGGCGCTCGAGGAGGCGGCCGCGGCCGACCTCGTCCTGTTCGTGCTCGACGGCAAGCGGGACGTCGCGGCCGTCGAGAAAGAGCTCTTCATCTCCCTGAAAAAGCGCGGCCTGCCGATCCTCCTCGTCGTCAACAAGGTCGATTCCCAGGTCCAGGAAGAATCGATGACCGCCGAGTATTATCGGCTGGGGGAAAAGGACATCTATTTCATCTCCGCGGAACACAAGCTCAACGTCGGTTGGCTCGAAGAGGCCATCGTCGCCGCCCTGCCGGCGGCCGAACCGGAGCGGGACGAGCGGGCGCCCCTCCGCATCGCCATCATCGGCCGGACCAACGTCGGCAAATCCTCCTTGGTCAACCGGCTGGCCGGCGAGGAGCGGCTCATCGTCAGCGAGATCCCCGGGACGACACGGGACAGCACCGACACTCTCCTTCTGCGCGACGGGAAGCCGTTCTGCCTGGTGGACACGGCCGGGATCCGCAGGCTCGCGGGCGCGGAAGACAGCCGGGAGAAGGCCGGGATCCTCAGGGCGAAATCGAACATCGGCCAGGCGGATGTCCTCTGCCTCATCCTCGACGTCCAGGAGTTCCCCACCCGGCAAGACGCCCGGATCGCCCAGCTGGCCCTCGAATCCGGCAGGCCCCTCATCATCGCCCTCAACAAGTGGGACCTGGTCGACAAGGACACCGTCCGTCCCGACGCCGTGCGCGCCCGCGTCTTCCGGAAGCTCGGCTTCGTCAGCTACGCGCCGCTCCTCTTCGTCTCGGCCCGGACCGGGCAGCGGGTCGTCAAGATCCTGGACACGGCCGAGCAGGTCTTCAAGAGCGCGTCGACGCGGATCGGAACGCCGAAGCTCAACGATTTCCTGGCCCGGACGGCCGAAGACCACCCGCCGCGCCTGAAGAGCGGGGCCAGGGCCAAGCTCCGGTACATGACCCAGAAGGGCGTCTGTCCCCCGACGTTCATCCTCTTCCTGGGCTCCCGGGGGCCTCTATCGCCGACCTACGAGAAGTACTTCCTGGATTCCCTGCGGGAGGCGTTCGGTTTCGTAGGTACCCCGGTCCGCCTGATCGTCCGGACGAGCTGACCCCCCGGGAGACCCTCCGGGCAGGCCGTTTTTTCTTGACTTTAGAGGAGTCTTGGTCTATAAATAAGTTCTTGTCTTTCTGTGCATTGAGCTATTGATCATAAGGAGGTCAGGATGTCTCGAAAGACGACCCAAAGATTGATCCTCACCGCCGCCGCGCTCGCGGTGATTTTCGCCTTCACGGCCTGTCAGGACATCAGCTATTCCAAGCTTTCGGCCAACTACCATTTCGGCCGGGCCAACAGCTATTTCCGGGAGAACCAGTACCGGAAGGCGATCACGGAGTACGAGGCGACGCTCAAGTTCAACCCCAGCATGACCCAGGCGTTCCGCTTCCTCGGCGAAAGCTACAAGCAGCTCTACAAGCCGGGCGTGGACTCGGCGATCAACAAGGAACTCGAACTGAAGACCATCGACGCCCTGACCAAGGCCCTCGCGATCGAGCCCAACAACAAGGACATCATCTATTCCCTCGGCGACATGTTCGACAAGCTCAAGAAGTTCCCCGAGGCCGAGAAGCTCTACCTCCGGATCATCGAGCTCCAGCCCGAGAACATGAGCAACTACTACGTCGTGGCCGAGTTCTACAAGCGCTACTCCAGCGACAACAAGGAGATCGCCAAGAAGGCCGAGTCCATGTACCTGCGCCGGATCGAGACCGACCCCGAAAATCCGCAGGGCTACGCCTACATGGCGACCTATCTTCAGGAAGCCGCCGGCGGCCCCGAGGAGCTCCTGAAATCCTACGAGCGGGCCGCCGAGTTCTGGGAGAAGCGGATCGCCCTGACGCCGGATTCCGCCGAGGCCTGGCTGGCCCTGGGCGTCAATCGCTGGTCGCGGTCCTTCCGCTTCCAGTTCCTGACCCCTCAAGAGAGGATGAAGCAGGCCCAGGCCGCCCTCGAGGCCATCCAGAAGGCCATCGACCTCGACCCGAACTACCCCGAGCCTTACGCCTGGATGGGACCTCTTTACAAGGCCGTTCTGGCCAAGCTCGAGCCGGAGAAGGAAGCCAGATATAACGCCGAAGGCGACCGCTACCTCGAGAAATTCCAGGAGCTGCGCAAGAGGGCGGCCGAACGGAAGAAACTCGAGGAAGAGCTGAAGAAAAGCGCTTAAAGGGGGCCTTTTTACGCCCGGCCCCGGGCGCAAGTTGACAATTCGCTGCAAATTGAGTATTTTAGTCCATCTATCTATCTCTGTTTTAAGGTTAGAAGCCCATGAGGACCTTTATTCCTAAAAAGGATGACATCGAACAGAAGTGGTGGCTGATCAACGCCGAGGGCCGCATCCTCGGGCGCATGGCCACCGAGGTCGCCGACCTGATCCGCGGCAAGAGGAAGCCCCAGTTCACCAGCCATCTGGACACGGGGGACTTCGTCGTCGTCGTCAACGCCGAGAAGATCAAGGTCAGCGGCCGCAAGCTCGACCAGAAGAAATACTATACCCACTCCCTCTATCCCGGCGGGATCAAGGAGGAGACGCTCAAGGACCTCCTCGAAAGAAAGCCGGAAGAGGTCGTCAAGAAGGCCGTCTGGGGCATGATCCCTAAGGGAAAGCTCGGCCGGGCCCTGTACAAGAAGCTCAAGGTCTACCGCGGACCCTCCCATCCCCACGAAGCCCAGAACCCCCAGGAATACAAGTTTTAGGAGGCACCTTGAGTCTGATCCAATACTACGGAACGGGTAAAAGGAAATCGTCCATCGCCCGGGTCTTCCTGCGTTCGGGAAAGGGCGACATCACCCTGTTCGTCAACAAGAGGCCGCGGCCCTACAGCGAATATTTCCGCCTGGATGCCTACAAGGTCATCATCCGCCAACCGCTCCTCCTCACGGAGACGGAAGACAAGTTCGACATTTTCCTGCGGGTCAGCGGCGGCGGGGCCAAGGGACAAGCCGAGGCCATCCGGCTGGGCATCGCCCGGGCCCTGATCGAGTTCAACAGGGAGCTCAGGCCCGTGCTCAAGTCGGCCAGCCTGTTGACACGGGACGCGCGGGTCAAAGAGCGGAAGAAATACGGATTGCTGGGCGCCCGCAAGGCTCCTCAGTACCACAAGCGCTAAGAGGGGAGGATCGAGTTGGTTTCTGTCACGATGAAAGAACTGTTGGAGGCGGGTGTTCACTTTGGGCACCAGACGAAGCGCTGGAACCCCAAAATGAAAGAATACATCTTCGGGCAGCGGAACGGCATCTACATCGTCGACCTGCAGAAGACGATCAAGAACTTCAAGGAAGCCCTGAACTACATCCGGGGCGTGGCCGAGGAAGGCAAGATGATCCTCTTCGTCGGCACCAAGAAGCAGGCCCAGGACATCGTCCGCGACTACGCCCTGAAATGCGAGTCGAGCTACGTCAACCAGCGCTGGCTGGGCGGGCTGCTGACGAACTTCGGCGTTGTCCGGGGCAGCGTCGACAAGCTGAAGGAACTCGAGGAGAGGAAGGAAGACGGCCGCTGGGACCTCATGTCGAAGAAAGAGCAGTCGAGGCTCGAGAAGGTCTACAGGAAGCTCCAGAAGAACCTCGGCGGGCTGAAGACCATGAGCGCGCTGCCCGGGGCCATCTTCATCATCGATTCGTCGAAGGAGACGATCGCCATCGCCGAGGCCCGGAAGATGCACATCCCCATCGTGGCCGTTGTCGACACCAACGGCGACCCGGAAGACATCAACTATCCCATCCCCGGCAACGACGACGCGGTCCGGGCGATCGAGCTGTTCGCTTCGAAAGCGGCAGAGTCGATCATCGAGGGCAAGAAGAACCGGATCAGCAAGGAGCTCCTCGAGGAAAAGACGAACGAAACGCCCCCCGTTGAAGAGGCGCCCGAGAACAACTGAGAAAGAGGACACGATGGAAATCACGGCAGACAAGGTCAAGGAACTCCGGGAAAGGACCGGCATCGGCATGATGGAGTGCAAGAGCGCCCTGGCCGAGTGCGACTGCGATATGGACAAGGCCATCGAGATCCTGCGGAAAAAAGGGCATGCCCGGGCGGAGGCCAAGTCCAGCCGCGCCGCCAAGGAAGGCCTGATCAGCTCGTACATCCATCTGAACGGCCGGATCGGCGTCCTCATCGAGGTCAACTGTGAATCCGACTTCGTCGCCCGGAACTGCGAATTCCAGGAGCTGGTCAAGGAGCTGTCCATGCAGATCGCGGCGGCCAAGCCGCGCTACATCTCCTCGAGCGAAGTCCCCGAGGACATCGTCGCCAAGGAGAAGGAGATCATCATGGCCCAGCTCGGCGACATGAAGAAGCCGCCCGAGATCATGGAGAAGATCGTCCAGGGCAAGCTCGGCAAGTTCTTCGAGGAGGTCTGCCTCCTCGACCAGCCCTACATCCGCGAAGACAAGCTCAAGGTCCGCGACCTCATAACTCAGCTCGTCGCCAAGATCGGCGAGAACATCAAGGTCGGGCGGTTCACGCGCTACGAGATCGGGCAGGATTGAAATCCGGGCCCGGATGGGTATAGAATAAGGCCCGAAGCCCATGCCCAAACCGGCCTATAAGCGTATCCTCCTCAAGCTGTCCGGCGAATCTTTCCTCGGCGATATCTCCTCGGGGATCGATTTCGGCCGGGCCCTGACCATCGCCCGCGAGATCAAGGAGGTCCACGATCTTGGCGTCGACGTGGCCGTCATGATCGGCGGCGGGAACCTCTTCCGCGGCGCCAAGGGCATCAAGGTCGGCATCGACCAGGGATCAGCCGATCAGATGGGCATGCTGGCCACGGTCATCAACGGCATCGCCCTGCAGTCCGCCCTGGACCGGGCCGGTGCCGACACCCGCCACGTCTCGGCCATCGAGATCAAGTCCGTGGCCGAGCCGTTCATCCGCCGGCGCGTCATCCGCCACATGGAGAAAGGCCGGATCATCATCTTCTCAGCCGGCATCGGCTGTCCCTTCTTCACGACGGATACGGCGGCGGCCCAGCGGGCCCTGGAGATCGGGGCCGATATCATCCTCAAGGCGACCAAGGTCGACGGTGTCTACAGCTCCGACCCGATGACCGACAAGGCGGCCAAGAGATTCAAGTCCATCCGCTACATCGATGTCCTCAAGAAGGGCCTCAAGGTCATGGACGCCACGGCCATCTCCCTCTGCAAGGACAACAACATGCCCATACTCGTCTTCGGCCTGGGAGCGGGGGGCAACATCAAGCGGGCCGTCCTGGGCGAGACGATCGGTACCAGGGTCTACTAGGCCTCTGGGCCCGAACGGCGATCCAACCCCCGTCCACGTGACCGCCAGTCGTCTGTTTGACATTGGCCGTTTGACATTAGCCCGCCCCGTGGCTAATCTTGACGCATGCCCAGCCGCCGGGAATTCCTCAAGACGGCCGTCCGATCCGGCGTCGGGGCCGCGGCCCTGTCCTTGACCGGGGCGTCCGCTTGCCGCGCCGCCCGGAAGAAACCCAACATCGTCCTCATCCTGGCTGACGACCTCGGCTACGCCCAGCTCGGCTGCTACGGAGGAACGAAGATCCGGACGCCGCATATCGACCGTCTGGCCGCGGAAGGGACCCGCTTCACCCAGGCCTATTCCGGCAGTCCCGTCTGCGCCCCGTCCCGCTGCGTCCTGCTCACGGGCCTTCACACCGGCCACGCCCACATCCGGGACAATCTGGAGGTCGAGCCCGAAGGCCAGGCGCCCCTCCCTGACGGCACTCCGACCCTGCCGCGCCTTCTCCGGAGCGAAGGTTATGCCACGGGGCTCGTTGGCAAATGGGGCCTGGGGTATCCCGGGTCTCCGGGCGCGCCGCTCGAACAGGGCTTCGATTTCTTTTTCGGCTACAACTGTCAGCGCAAGGCCCATAACCACTACCCGCCGGAGCTGTGGCGGAACGCCGCCCGGATACCCCTCGAAGGGAACGACGGGGGCCCGACCGGCAAGCAATACGCGCCGGACCTTTTCGAGAGGGAAGCCCTCGACTTCATCGCCGCGAACCGGAAGCGGCCCTTCTTCCTCTTTTACGCCACGACCATCCCCCATCTCGCCCTGCAGGTCCCGCAGGATTCCCTGGAGGAATACGCCGGCCAGTGGCCCGAAACGCCCTACGACGGCAGCAAGGGGTACCTGCCGCACAGCCGTCCGCGGGCGGCCTACGCGGCCATGGTCACCCGTTTCGACCGCAGCGTGGGCAGGATCATGGACCAAATCCGGACGCTCGGCCTCGACGACGACACGCTCGTCCTCTTCGCCAGCGACAACGGCTCGACCTACGACGTCGGCGGCTACGACATGGGCTTGTTCGGGGGGACGGGTCCGTTCCGCAGGCATAAGGGCTATGTCTACGAAGGCGGCATCAGGGTGCCGTTCATCGCCCGGCGCCCGGGCGTCGTCCCGGCCGGCGGCGGGAGCTCGGCGGTCGTCTCGTTCCAGGACGTCCTGCCAACCCTTCTCGACGCCGCCGGGGCCGGCGCGAACATCCCCCCGGGAACGGACGGCGTTAGCATCCTCCCGATTATCGAAAGGCCGGCCGGACCGCGGCCCGACCCGCGCCGCCTCTATATGGAGTTCCCGGCTTACGGGGGCCAGCAGATGGCCCGCCTCGGCAGGTGGAAGGCCGTCCGTCAGAACCTCCTCGTAGACCCCGATGCTCCGGTCGAGCTCTACGACATCGAGAACGATATCGGGGAAACGCGGGACGCGGCCGCCGAGAATCCGAAGATCGTGGCCGAGCTGAGGCAAATCATGGTCGAAGAGCACCGTCCGTCAAAGGAATTCCCCTTCCCGGCCCTGGACCTGCCCCCGGTCGCGTAATTCCTTGACCCATTCGCTTCCCTGGTCTTACGCCCGGGATGGGCTCAGGGTTACCCCTTAAAAAGCCCTGGCCTTCACAGGCTGGGGGTTGAGGGGTTGACAGGCTTGGAGGGTCGTGTTTTACTATCTCTCAAGCCTTCCCGGGGGCTCGTCGATCCCGGCGAATTTGCCATTGGGAGAGGGACGCGATGGTCAAAGACGTGCTGAAGGACGTGGAAAAGAAGATGAAGGCCTCGACCGAGCATTTCCGGAAGGACATGGGCATGCTCCGGACCGGGC
This sequence comes from Candidatus Aminicenantota bacterium, assembly GCA_041303965.1. Lineage (GTDB taxonomy): Bacteria > Acidobacteriota > Aminicenantia > Aminicenantales > Saccharicenantaceae > RBG-16-66-30. The sequence goes on along the minus strand of JBFYOD010000066.1, from coordinate 3,687 downwards.
GGGCCAACATCAGCATCTTCGAGGAGATCAAGGTCAATTACTACGGCGTCCCCACCCCCGTCAACCAGGTGGCCACCGTCAAGGTCCCCGAGCCGACCCTGATCGCCATCCAGCCCTACGATCCGTCGATGCTCGAGCCCCTCGACAAGGCCATCCGGAGCTCCGATTTCGGCTTCAATCCGCTCAACGACGGCAAGATCCTCCGCGTCCCCATCCCGCCCCTCGACGAGGAGCGGCGCCGGGAGATCGCCAAGAAGATCGGCCGGATGCTCGAGGAGGAGAAGACGGCCCTCCGCAACATGCGCCGCGAGGCCAAGGAGTTCATCGAGGAGCTGGAAAAAGAGAAAGAGATCGCCGAGGACGATAAGTTCCTGGGTCTCGAGCACCTCCAGAAGCTCCTCGACGAAACCGTCGGCAAGGTCGAGGAATTGGCCAAGGCGAAAGAGAAAGAGATCCTGGAACGCTGAAGCACGGCTGACTCGGGGACATGTACCGAAGGTGCGTGTCCCCCCTTCCTGGCTAGGTTTTATTCAGATATTTCCCAGAAGCACGGCTCCGAGTTGCTCCGCCGTGCTTCTGGACGGTCGCTCCCAAGAGTCCGCTCCCTAGCAGACCGGCTTCTTCACAAACCAATTTTCGCGCGTGCCGAACTTCGTCCTGAGGGCGATCCCCCAGCCCAAAGCGTTCATGATTAAGCCGAAAACGAAGCCGAGGATGGGGACGAACCCGGCGATGCTGAAGACGGCGAGGCCGGCTAGGACGGCCCCGAGCGCGGACAGCTTCCGTGAACCACCGGCGCGAAAAACGCTCTCGCCGAGGAAATGGAAGACGGCCAGGCGGCCGAAGACCTTGACGATGAATCCCGCGACGCCGAGCGCGATAGCGATCGGGATGCCGATGAGAATGATGCTCAACAGGGCGGCAAAAATGACGAGCATCGTGAAGACGAGGATGGCGACGATGCCGGTGCCAAGAGCCGGCCAGAAGGACTTCCGGATCTCCGCTGAGGCATAGGCGATCTGCTTGGGGAACAGGGCGGCGCCCATGATGGCGGCGATGAGCCAGAGAAAGATGATGACGAGCTTGATGACGACGATGATGGGAATGAGCGAGAGCGAGAAGACGCCCTGGAAGAGGCCATCCTTGAAGAGCTTGTCGCTGAGCTCACGGGTCTGGAAGTAGATCGTATCGCCCCCGATCGTGCAGCCGGGCTCCTTCTCCAGGGTCCCGCCGATGGCGGCCAGGTCCTCCCGGATGACGGCGGTGGACTTGACGATGATACGGGAGCCGATGCCGACGACGGATTGCCTGGCCTCCCCGCTGATCGTGATCGATCCGCCGACGACCATGACGTCGTCGCGGACCGTGCCTTCGATGAGGACGTGGCCGCCCAGGCTGAAGATCTTGTCCTGGGTTTCGCCCAAGGCGACGTGGATATCCTTCTGAATTCCGACCTCGGCCGCCGCCCGCGGGGGAGCGGCCAGCGGAGCGAGAATGAAAAGGCCGAAAAGAGCCAGGGTTAGGCATTTTTTCATCATGTTTTTTCTCCCAAGGAGAGGAGTCTTTTCGCTCCGAGGAGCAACAGCAGGGACAGGAGAAGCCCCAGCCCCAGGACGAGACAGATGCCATCCGGCCCGAGGGAGCTCAAGAAGGCGACCAGGCCCTTGCCTAGCATCATCATGAAGCCGGATGCGACGTCCAGGAGAAGCGTTCCGACCTTGAACATCTTGGCGAGCAGGGGCAGGAATCGGCCGGTGGCCGAGCCGGAGACCCGGCTGACGGCGACCAGGACGTCGGACAGACTCTCGCCGGTGAGGAGGTAGAAACCGAAGAGGCCGACGACGAGGGAGGCTGTCGCCGCGATCAGGGGAGCCAGCCAGCGCCGCCCGACAGTTGCGGGTTCGGGCAGATTGTCCATGACCGACAGGGCGAAATCGGGCGGGACCTCGAGCGGCGGCAAGCTGGTGAAGGCCTCGTGGAGAAGGCGTCTTTCGGCCAGGGCCTCGCGGCAGGCCGGGCACGCTTCGAGATGGGCCTCGAGCCCACGCCGTTCGGCCGGGTCGAGCTCTCCCTCGAGATAGAGATAAAAGCTCTCGGCGCTCCGGCAATCTCTCACGATCCCTCCATCCTTCGCCTAAGCATTTCTTTGGCTTGAAAAACGCGGTTCTTGACCGTCCCCACGGGCAGGCTCTTGATGTCCGCGATCTCTTCGTAGGAAAATTCGTTGACGTGCCTCAGGACGAAAAGCTCCCGGAAGGCCTCCGGAATGGACTCTAGTGCCCGCTCGATCTTCTGCCGGATCTCGGCCAACTCGAACTTCCGGGCGACCGACGGCCCGGGGTCCGGCACCTGGGGCGTGAGCGACCTTTCATCCTCGTCCACGGGCTGGTCCAGGGAGAGCGTCGGGAGCTTCTTCTTCCTCCAGTGGTCGATGAGGTGGTTCGAGGCGATCTTGAAGAGCCAGGTACTGAACTTGTAGGCGGGACGGTAAGACCCGAGCGAACAGTAGACCTTGATGAAAACCTCTTGGGTGAAATCGAGCGCCGCCTCGCGTTCCCCGGTCATGCGGCCGAGGTAGTTCGTCAGGGGGTGCTCGTACTTGCGGACGATCATTTCAAAGGCCTTCCGGTCTCCTTTGAGGGCTCGGGCTACAAGTTTACTGTCTTCGGACATCGAGGAAAGTTCGCCCTCAGGTATGGATACGGACCTGGGGCGGGAAAGTTTAGCGCCGGACGGTTTCCCCATCGTCGATGATCTCACAGTCGGGGGGGACCTTGAGCTCGAAGGTCCTGGCCGGGAGACGGGCGCCGGTCCGGACCTGGCTGAAGATGAATTCCCGTTTGTTGCCCGCCCACTCGAGGAAAATGGCCCGGCGCAGGAGCCAGGTCGTCTCGTCGATCTCGAGGAGGATGTGGGAGTAATCCCCCTCGGTCCGGGGCGTCAGCTTGACCTGCCTGACCCGGGCGGCGTCCGTCGGGAAAGGGCTGTCCTCGACGATATAGGCGTCCCGGAAGGACATCATGCCCAGGAAGATGCCGAAAATGTCCGACTCGAGGGCCTCCTTGGCGACGCGGCTCCGCGTCAGCTGCTTTTCCTCGGCGAGGTACATCTCGAGGACGCCCTTCTTGTAGAGAAATACCTTGTCCTGGGGATCCTTGTATTCCCAGCGCATGAGGTCGGGCTTCTGGAGGAAGAGCTCCCCCTTTTCCCGAAGAGGGGCCGACACCGACATGGAGTAGTGGAGCTGTTCGAACCGGGCCCTGAGGGTCCCGGCGGCCTTGAGCGCCCTTTCCAGGTTGGCGACCGCCTCTTCGGGGGTCACGGCGAAGGCGGCGGCCGCGAGAGCGGAGAGGCCCAGGATCATCGCCGTCATGCGCCTCATGGGGGCTATTATAACACAGGCTCGCCGGGCGGCATTCAAAGAGGGACAGTCCCTCTCGAAAGATCGCGAGAATAAAGCGCCCCGGAGGGCTTTTATTATATAATCCTTGCGCATGAAGAGCGGGTTTTTCCTGGCCGTCGCTGCCTACGCGGCCGTCCTCTGGGCCGCGGGCTTGCGGCTCCCCCGGCGGCTCGAAGGCCTGGATTCTTTCTTCCTGGCTTCCCGCCGGCTGGGCTCCCTGCGCGTGGCCTTCTCTCTCTGCGCTTCATGGATCGGAGCGGCCTCGCTCCTCGTTTCCACGGACG
>JBFYOD010000065.1:0-5237 GCA_041303965.1 Candidatus Aminicenantota bacterium | reverse complement strand
AAAAGGGCCATCGCATCCGGATCGAGATCACTTCGAGCGCCTTCCCCGCCCACGACGTCAATCCGAACACGGGAGGTCCGCTCGGAAAGACCGTTGGCGGCGTACGCGCGACCCAGCAAATTCTCCATGACTCCCAACATCCATCTCGCGTCGTCCTGCCGGTCGTGCCACGCTCGTGAGGGCGGTCTCTTCCATTACGCTTGCGTATCCGGGCTTCTGACTAAGGCACGCCACGTTGACTTCCCGCCCATCCCTCTGTTAATCTGAGGCCAAGCTAGAGTAGGGGAGTTCGTTTGGCCATCAAGTGCCCGAAATGTCACTCCGCAAATCCTGAGACCAAGCAGTTCTGTGCTGATTGCGGCACCCAGCTCCCTCCGCCCCATAGCCATCCTCCGGTCGTAACGGAGACTCTCCAAACGCCAATCCGCGAACTCACCACCGGCTCCATGTTTGCCGGTCGCTATCAGGTGATCGAGGAGCTGGGCCACGGCGGCATGGGGAGGGTTTACAGGGTTCTCGACCAGAAGCTCGATGAGGAGGTGGCGCTCAAGCTCATCAAGCCGGAGATCGCCGCAGACAAGGAGACCATCAAGCGATTCCATAACGAGCTCAGGCTGGCCCGGAAGATCGCCCACCGGAATGTCGGGAAGATGTATGAGCTTATGGAGGATAGGGGAACGCACTTTATCACCATGGAATATGTGCCCGGGCAGGATCTCAAGGGTCTGATCCGGCAGATGGGACAACTCACGGCCGGGAAAGCTGTATCGATCGCCAAGCAGATTTGCGAGGGCCTAGAAGAAGCCCATAGGCTGGGAGTAGTCCATCGCGATCTGAAGCCAGGCAACATCCTCATTGACAAGGATGGCAATGCCCGGATCACGGACTTCGGCATAGCCCGGTCGCTCAGCGGCAAAGGAATCACGGGCGCTGGGGTAATGATCGGCACGCCCGAGTATATGAGTCCGGAACAGGTCGAAGGGAAGGATGTCGACCAACGCTCGGATATCTATTCGCTAGGGATCATTCTCTATGAGATGCTAACGGCCCGGGTGCCGTTCGAGGGGGATACGCCGTTCACGATCGGGGTGAAGCACAAGAGCGAGATCCCGCGGGATCCGCGCGAGCTTAACACTCAAATTCCCCCGGACCTTGATAGACACCTCCTTAAGTGCCTGGAGAAAGACAAGACTAAGCGCTATCAGAGCGTGGGGGATTTGCTGGCCGACCTGGAGAAGGCTGAGCAAGGCCTGCCGACAACTGAACATGTGGTTGCGAAACGCAAGGCTGCCTCGCGGGAAATCACCGTCATACTCCCCTCGAAAAGAATCTTGATACCATCTTTGGCCGCAGCCGCGCTCATCGTCGCCGCCGTGATCCTCTGGCTCCTGGTTCCCAAAGAAGAAGCCGTCCTGGCAGCCCGGAAGGAGAATTCCGTGGCCGTCATCTCCTTCGAGAATCTGACCGGGGACCCGAGGCACGACGGACTGATCAGGGCCGTTCCCAGCCTGATGATCACCAAGTTCGAGGCCATGGGCATTCCCTACGTCGCCACCTGGGAGCGCCTCCAGGACCTGGTCAAGCAGATGGGCCGGGACCCGGGCCTCCCCGTCGACAAGGACACGGGCTTCGAGGTCTGCCGCCGCGAGGGGATCGCCGTGCTCGTCACCGGCGAAGTGACCAAGGCCGGCGACGTATTCGTGACCAACATCAAGGCCCTCGACGCCGGGACGAAGAGGTCGCTGGCCAGCGCCTCCTCGAAGGGCCGGGGCGAGGAGAGCCTCTTCGCCCAGATCGACGACCTAGCCGGGCGCCTCTACCGGGATCTCGACTGGACCTCGGCCCAAACCGCGGAGGCGGCCCCGGTCGCGCAGCTGACGACGGCGTCCATGGAAGCCTATCAGCATTTCCTGAGGGGATCGGAATATCACCGCAAGGTTTACATGCGGGAAGCGGCGGAGGAATTCGAAAAGGCCGTGGCCATCGACCCCGGATTCGCCCTGGCCTATTTTTACTTGACCTCCGCCTATGGGAGCTTGGGCAGGTGGAGTGATGCCGCCGAGTCCATAAAAAAGGCGGAACAGCACTCCTCCAAGGCAACGGAAAAGGAGCGGCTCCTCATCGAGGCGGGCCACGCGCTCATGGTTGAAAACGACATGAACAGGGGCGTCTTAATCCTCCAGGATCTCGGCCAACGATATCCCAAGGAAAAATATTGCCACGTCATGTTGTCCCAAATTTATTACATGTCGGGCGACTATCAAAAAACCGTCGAGGTGGCCCGGAAGGCTCTGGCCCTCGATCCGGAACACGGAGAGGCCCATATGATGGCCGGCTTTGCCAGCGCCCGCCTGAAGGACTACGACCGGGCCGTCTTCCATCTCGAGAAATACATCGCCCTGAATCCGCGGGACCCCAATCCCCAGGATTGCCTGGGCGATGCCTATTTCCTCATGGGGCGACCGGACGACGCTCTAGCCGGCTATACGAAAGCCATCACAATCGAGCCCGGCTTTTACGTGACCTATCCCAAAATCGCCTACTTGTACGCCCTGAAGGAGGATTACCCGAAAGCCCTGGAATGGATCGACAAGTGCCTGGCCGGCTCCTCCTCGTCGGGCGACAAGCTGACGGGCCATCGCTGGAAGGCCTTTTATTCCTACTGGCTGGGAAGCGCCGGCCGCTCGCTCGGCCATCTCCAAAAGGCCCATGAGATCGTCGCCACGCAGGCCGGGGAGCTCTTCGGCATAGCCGCCGGGAACGCGCAAATGGTTGTGGAGGACCAGCTGAGGGCCTTGTTTTGCTATCACCTGGGAAAGCTCGAACTCAGCCGGCAGGCCAACGATGCCTGGTTTGCAAGGGCTTCTAAGGCATTTCCTCAAGACCTGAAAAAACTTCAGACCGAGCACGGCTTGATCGCCGGCTGGGTCGATCTGAAGGAAAACGACAGTCCGTCCGCCAGGGCCAGGCTGGCGGAGGTGCGGTCCTTGATCCCCAGCATCGAGCCGCCCGCTAATCAGGAAGTTTGCCGGATGATGTCCGACGGCCTCGAAGCAGAGATCCTCTTCTAGGAGAAGAAATTTGGCGGGGCCATCGCCGTCATCGACAGGATGCCGCGACCGGGTCCTCCCAGCCTTCCTGACGACCCTGAAGCCTTCGTTGACAACCTGTCCGCAGACGACCTCAAGGCCCGGGCCCTGGAGGCCCAGGGGGATCTCGACCGGGCCATCGCCGAGTACGAGCGCTTGACGACCCTTGGGGCTGGGGGCCGCGGCTTCCTTCTCATTGATCCGAGGTTCCACTACCGGCTGGCCCGGCTCTACGAGCAGAAAGGCCTGAAGGCCAAAGCGCAGGAGAGATACCGGAGATTCCTCACCCTGTGGAAGGACGCCGATCCCGGCCTGCCCGAGGTTGAGGACGCTAAGCGGAGGCTGGCCGGGCTGAAGGGCAGCTGATTCCCAATTCAGGTATGAATCACGCCGGGATTCAAGCCACTTCCGCCGCCTCAGGTAAGCACAATCTGAGCACAATTGATTTTACGCCCCGGCTAATTACATTTTTTATCAGTAAGTTGAAACGCTAGGGCAGTTGGTTCGTAATCAGCAGGTCGGAGGTTCGATCCCTCTCGCTGGCTCCAGCGATTCTCCCACGTAGTGTCCACTTAGAAGGGTTTGTGGCCTCTTCAAAAAAACTGGCGACTTTGTCTTCCCTACATTTCCGTGGCGAGCTTTCGTAGGTTATTCAATATCGTGTCAAGTTTTAGCCTGTCGAAATATTGGCCATTGAAAAATACAGAATTAATTTTCCTCGTGTTGGCAATTGACGAAAGAGGGTTTCCTTCAAGTAAGATCAGATCCGCGATCTTTCCCTCCTCGACCGTCCCAAGCGAATCCTGCTTGCCCACACATTCAGAAGCGTTCTTGGTCGCGGTCTGAAGAGCTTCCAGCGGAGAGAGGCCGCCTTCGACCAAAAGCTGAAGCTCGTCGTGTAGGCTAAAGCCTTGAAGAACGAACGGCACGCTTCCGCTGTCTGTCCCGGCAAGTATCTTGACTCCCGCCCGGTTCATTGCACCCACAAGCTCACGTGAGCCTGAACATATTCTCCGGAGGCCGGCAACGACTTCATCATCGATCAGCCTTTCACCCATATTCTTAAACCAATTTCTAAGTTCAGACGGGAAAAAAGCAAGCCGCGGATCATCTGCCATTTCGGTTTTATCCCGGTAAGCAGGATCGTTCCAGACAACAAGCGTCGGGCAAAGATAAGTGCCATTCGCCAAGAGACGGGAGAAAAGCTCTCTGGCTCTTTGTTCATCGTATCCGATGTCGGCCAACACCCGGACGCGCTCGCGAAAGCTGTCGATATTCATCAGTTTCTTTCTTATCGTCTCTTCGCGCTCGTCGCAGGGAATTGAAACTGCGTATTTGTGCTCAAGGCTGAGTTGTCCGGCGTTAGAGGCTTCCGCGGCGCTTACGGAATAGGGGACATGACCGGCATAGGGGATCCCCTGCTTTTGGGCTTCATCGGCGATGGCATAATAAACGTCGCGAGGAAGGTCGTCGGAGAGGATCTTGATGAAATCAGCTCCCTCGGCCTTGCTTTTCTGAACGAATTGCCGCCCTTGTTCCGCACTCGCGAACTCGGGCGGTCGAGGGCTCGCGATGATCATCCGGGGCCCGGTCAGTTGACCGGAAGATATCTCCTCCCGCCATTGATGGAATTTGGGGTCTCCGAACATAACACGTACGTTGGTGATCCCATTGGCTATGAAGAGCGCCATGAATTCCTTCCAGCGGATATCTTTTCCCTCGAATGGATGGATATGCATGTCCCAGAGACCGGGGATCAAATATTTACCCGATCCATCGACGATCCTGACGTCTTCGGCGAGCTTTGTTTTTTGAGTTCTGCCAATTCTAAGAATGCTATTCCCGGCTATGAGGACGGTCATTCCGGGTTTTTCGGAAGCTCCCGTCGCATCAATGATCGTGACGTTCTGAATGGCGATATTTGCTCTTTCTGCCTTCGCGCAAGAAAAAAATGAGGTCAAAAGACCTATAGCAACGGCCAGAGTCGTCGTTTTCATGTGCCACCTTTAGGCTGACTTGATTCCGCTCCCTATATATACAACTTCAATGGCGATCCTTTCAAGCACGCTCGAGCTCTAGATCCAATCGATTTTGTCTGCACCCTGTCCACGCAGCTGGCTTTGAATAGTGACATGCTACGTCGATTGA
>JBFYOD010000064.1:0-17676 GCA_041303965.1 Candidatus Aminicenantota bacterium | reverse complement strand
GGTACGAGAGGATTCCACATCTCCGTGTCGGACGTGGCCCCTTCGCCCTCGCCTCCCGTCACGAAGACCCATCCGTCCTTCGTCGCGGCCGCGGCGTTCCCCGGGCTGGACGCGATGTAGGCGGGCCCGGTCAGGTGGAATGTCTGCGTCAGAGGATCGTAGATCTCGGGATCGCCGTCCCCGACGATGAGAACGGTCCCGTCCCTCAACAGGATGGCGTTGTGCCTAGAGTGGGCTCCAAGCATGGACCCAACGTTGGTGAAGGTGTTCGAAGCGGGGGAGAAGATCTCGGCCGTGTCGAGATCGCCGGAGTTATTGTTGCCGCCGGTGATGAGTACGGTCCCGTCGTTCAAGAGAGTTGCCGTGTGTCCAACCCGGGCGCCCCCTGCCATGTTCCCTATGGAAGTGAATATCCCGGTCGTGGGATGAAAGAGTTCAGCGCTAGCCAAATAGCTTTCTCCGCCCCAGTCTCCGCCTCCCGTAACCAGCACCTTGCCGTTCGGGAGCCAGGTCGAGGCGTGCAGACTCCGCTCGGCGTTCAAGAAGCCGGTTAGGCTGAACGTGCCAGTGATCGGATCGTAGATCTCGGCAGTATCAGCGAAGTGCGGCGAACCCCCGGTGATAAGGACACGGCCGTCCTGGAGGCGGGCGGCGGCATGCTTGTCCCGGTTGTAGGTCATATTCCCGGTCCAGCTGAACGTCCCCGCGGCCGGGTCGAAAAGTTCGGCGGTCGAGGCCAGGTTCCCCCCTCCGGCGATCAATATCTTGCCGTCGAGCAAGGGGGTAGCTGTGTGTTCTCCGCGGAAATCGTTCATATCACCGAGAGGCGAAAATGCATTCGCAACAGGATCATAGAGCTCCGCCGAGCGAAGATATCCCAGCGAATTCAGGCCGCCGGCGACGAGGATCTTGTCCGTGTCGAGGAATGTTGCCGTGTGGAATTGCCTGCCCGTGCTCATCGAGGCCCTGTCGCTGAAGCCCTCGATACTGAAGGCCGCCGAGGTGGCGGGGACAAGTGTGATCGGCGGAACGGTCGAAGCCAGCAGAATGTAGCCCTGACCTCCCCTGTCGATGGAGAGGCCGGCGAAAGTAGCTTCCCCGTCGACGACCTGCGCCTCGACCACCCCTGACAGCATTCCGCCGCCGGGGTTGGTGCTGATAGCCAGAGTGATCACGGTGGAATCGTCTCCATGGATCCGGTTCCCGTCCGCGTCTTGGATCTCTACTTTCGGCTGCACAGCCCAATAAGCCCCTCCGATGCCGCCGCTCGGATCCTGGGTGAAGGCCAGTTTGTTCGCCAGCGGGCCGACCGGTGTTGCCACATAATTCGTGATCTGGGCCATCGTGATGTTGGTGTATGTCTGGCTCGAGGGAATGAACGTGTATCCTAACAGGGCCGGCGTCACCGTCCCCGTCCAGGGGCGGGTGACAGTTGCGGTATAGTAGCCGGCAAGGTTAGTCGTGGGATTGCCTGTTAGACCCGTCATCACTACGCCTGCGAGAGGCGCCCCGCCGACCATTGTAACCGTTCCGGAGATGGTCGGTGCGGCGAATCCTGCGTTGTAATCCTGCCCCGTCTGGCCTGAACCAACGGCCGTATAAGGTATGCTTTCGGGAGTGAATGTATGCCCGGCCATGAAGGGGATGGCCGTCCCCGTCCAGCCCGCCGGGACTTGGTCAGCATATGTGCCGTCAACGCCCGTGACCGGCGTGTTGGGCAATCCGCGCAGGACGGCGCCGGACAGAGGCAATCCGGTCGTTTCGTCATAGACGATCCCCGTGATGCCGAAATAAACGTTGGTTTCGGCGGCGATGGCGATGCTCAGCAACCGGACGGCGATCGTCCCGTTCCTGTCGGCGACGCGCACGCTGAAAATGGATGTCCCTTCGGTCGTCGGCGTGCCGCTGATGACTCCGCCGCTATCGAGGCTCAGCCCGTCCGGCAGCGTACCGGACGCGAGACCCCAGGAACGGGGATAGACTCCGCCCACGGACTCGAGCGTTGCCCCATACCAATGTCCCTGGACTCCGTTGGGGAGAGCGGTCGTCACGACGCTCAATGTATCGGGAACGGTGTCCGAATCGATGACGATGGAGTACTGCTGGGTGTCGAACTGGCCGCCGGCGTCCACTCTGGCGATGAACTGCCAGGTCCCGGCCGCGTCTGCCGCGGGAACGCCGCTGATCAGACCGGTGCCTCCAAGCGTCAGCCCCGTGGGAAGCTCGCCGGCGTTAAGGCTCCAGGAATAGCTCCCGGTTCCGCCGAAGGCGCTCAACGTGGCGCTGTAAAAATAGCCGGCCACGCCGTCGGGGAGAGAGGAGGTGCCGATCACCAGGTCCGTCGCGTCGGCGGGCGGGACTTGGACTCCCTGCGCGGCGTCGACCGAGTTGACCGCTTGGGAGGTCACGGCAAAGCCAAGAGAATCAATGAAATCCTGGACGCTGAAGGCCTGCGAGGAAGCACTCGCTGGCATGCCGCTCATGGCCATTTGAGGGGGGCTCTGGGCCTCGGAAACTCCGCTGTCGAGGACGCGCAGGTCGACGACGACTTCCTCTCCAGGCGCCACCGAGAACGTGGCGTTCTCGATGCTGGCATTGCGGATGTTAGGGTTGACGATATTCGGATTGACGATATTGGGATTGACGATATTGGGGTTGACGATGCTCAGTATAAGCTCATGGTGGGGTTCTTGTTTCAACAGGCAGGCGTCTCCGACCTCGCCGCTGAGTTCGGCGCCGGCGACGGCCGGCGTGTAATGTACCCGGTAAACGAGGAGCTGAACGTAGACTCCCTCCGGGGGGGCCTTCTTGGCCAGGGTTTTCAAGGAGTAAGACGTTGTGGTCGTGCCCTCGTTCTTGACCGTCCACTCGACGTCGGTGGCGGTGACATCCTCGGGAGTTGCGTTACGGATATTCGGGTTGACGATGTTGGGATTGACGATGTTGGGATTGACGATGTTCGGGTTATCGACATCGCGATTGACGATATTGGGATTGACGATATTCGGGTTGACGATGTTGGGATTAACGATATTGGGGTTGACGATGTTCGGATTCCGGATATTCGGGTTGACGATATTGGGGTTGACGATGTTGGGATTGACGATATTCGGGTTCCGGATATTGGGGTTGACGATGTTGGGATTGACATACCAGTTGACGATATTCGGGTTGGCCGAATTGACGATATTCGGGTTGTGCGTCTCTTCGTTGCCCGACATTTGGGGGTTCGACGTGTCGCCGTTGATGAGGATGGAGCTCGTGAGCCCATTCGCGATGACTGCCCCTGAAGCGTCGGTTTCATTGATGTTGACCGTCACGGCGGCGTTGATGTCGGTGGACCTGATGAAAACGGGCCGCGACATGGTGGAGAAGGCGGCGATCTCGACATCGAGGGTCGCGAGCAGACTGAACTGCTCGAATGAAGCCTGGCCGCCGACGGGCTGAGCGGCGATCGAGAGCCGGTAGCTCCTCAGCAGTTCCGTATTGTTCTTGACGAAAACGACGAAGGCACGGGCCGTGCCGCCGGGCAGGTTCAGAGGCTTGTCGTTTACCGGAGATCCGGCTTCGATACCCCAGGTGACCCGGGACGTGTAGATATTCTGGTTCCGCATCCCCGGTTCGTTGCCGCTGCCGCTTGGGTTACAGCCGGGCCTCTCGGGGCTGATATAGACCGAGCCTTGGCTCGAGACCGGCGGTGTATAGAGGGTCCAATTATTATTTGTCGGAGGCCGGACATCCCGGTTGTCCGTCCAAGCCACATGGAATACCGGGGAATCGGAGCCGTCCGTGTTGAAGATCCAATTCCTCCAGGTGTCCTGCTTGAACGTCGGCGCCGCGGCGACGTCGATATAGTCGCCGTTAAAAGGGTTATGCCCGCCCTTGAACAGCGGATAGTTGACGCAATTGAACTGGACCGGAAAGACGATGGGATTTCCATCATTGCCGTACACAATATCGCCGCTTCCATCTTTCAGCATGGCGTGGAGATACCGGGAAACCTGGCTTGATTTCCAGGTCAGGGTCGGAAACTTCGACGTGTCCGCTTCCGCGGCCCAGACGTCCATGGTGTGACGGAAGGGCAGATCGTCCAGGATCCAGCTGTTGAAACCATATTGCGCCGAAGAAACGTCGTGCCGCTGATCGTACCAGACCAAGATCAGCTTGCCTGCGGCGAAGGACAGGGAGGGCATGAGCTGATGGCCGAGGAACGGCAGCCCGTTCTCGTCGAGATTCGCCACGGCTTGGGGGACCGACCAGTTGGAGCCGAAATAGGAGCTCGAGAGGACGACCCGCGCTCCTCCGCCCATCCCCACTCCTCGCTGAGCCCAGGCCAGGTAGACATGTCCGCCCTTGTCCACGGTCATCGTCGGGTAGCTGTTGGTGCGGAAGGCGAAGCCCGGCCCAGTTCCGGGCAGGGCTTGAGCTTCGTCGGTCGTAGGCTGGTCGAATGGCGCGACGTCGGCGACCTTGACCGGACTCTGGAAATTCAGGCCGCGGCTTAGGGACTGGGCGACGAAAATGGAATCCGGTGTCCTGCCCGACACCCCGAACCGCCGCCAGGCGACGAGCACCTCGCCGATGACCGGCTTGATGGCGATCGTCGCACCTTGATGGGCGTAACTTCCCGAGCTGATCTTGATCGGCGTACCCCAGGTCGTGCCGCAGTCGGCCGAACGGGAGAACATGATATCGCCCACGGTATTGGTCGAGCCCGTGAAGGCGCTGTAGGCGAGGTAAACGTTATGCCGGGGAAAGGTCTGTCCGGAGATGGTGATATTGCCGGCGGGGAGCCGGGGCTGGTCGACCGAGATCCAGGGCTTGTCCAGGAACTTCGTGGCCGTGCCTTTGGCGATGATCTTCGTGTCGATATACCGGATCGTGCCGCCGCCTTCTTTGTTGTTGTCGTCGATGAACCGGGCCACGAAGACGACGCCGATGTTGGTGTCCCGGTTGAAGGCGATGCCGCTGAAGTAAAAGAGCCCGTTGGGGCCGGAGCGCACGACTGGGTCTGCGGCCGCGCGATAGGCTTTGAGCGGATTGCCGAGGAGGGAATCCTGGGGGAAGCCGGGCAGCATGGTGCTCGTCCAGGACTCGCCGCCGTCGTAGGACATGAAAACGCCCAGCCAGGCGTCGCCGACAGCGGCCGTCGGCTGCTTGCCGGGCAATTCGCCTTCGGAGGTCGGCATGTCGACGGTCCGGTAGTCGTTGGCTCCGGCCAGCAGATGGAGCGGATTGCGCGAGGAAACGGCGATCGACGGCTCGTTCTGCCGCTGCAGCCATGGGTCGCCGCCCGGGAGCACAGCGCCAGAGACCATATTTACGTTCCGGCCGGTGATGACGGTTTCTTGCGGCGGCACGGCCTGGCTCGAGAGCTTCGAACCGGCCAGGACGTAGATCAGGATGATCGCCAGGGGGAACAGGATGACATACGAAGACACGCGACGGATTGACATCGGACCCTCCTATTGCGGCGATGCAAAAAGGCGGGCTAAGCTCCAGATAAGGCTATCTTATCGGGCTTAGTGGAGCAATAATGAAGTTGAGGTGGGTGAGTTTGAAGATCAAAAGCGCTTCCCCCGAGAACCCATACTCTTGATGGCCCCTCCCGCCTTCTTTCGTCGGCCCCCCGATTTTAGGAGCCCGGATATCGATTGTCAAGCCCCATTATTCGGGCAAAATAGGACAAAATCGGGCAAAAGAACTTACCGACGGGCAAGGCCGAGGATTGCGATCCCGGCGATAAAAACCAATTGCTATCCGCCGCCGGCCTGCTTCATCGGCGTTATGACCATGATGAGCGTCAGAAGGAGGAAGAAAAAGGTCAGGAGGGGGAAGACGACCCAGAACATCCGGCTGAGGGGCCCCGGGCGATCGCGGCGGCCTGCCATCACCTCGCGGTCCTCGAGCGGGGCAGCGACCGCGACCAGGCCGAGAAGGGCGAAGAAGCACGCGGCGATGATGAACGCGAGCGCGGCGGAGACTTCCTGTATGTTCGTGTGGGCGAAACCGAACATGGCCTGGATCAGTCCCATGAACAGGGCGACGAGGCCCGTCATGGCGAATCCGAGCGTCAGGGCCCTGGCCCCGGCGCCGGCGCCCATGAAGAGGGCCAGGGCGATCGCGCCGCCGACGACAACGAGGATGGCCGGTCCATGGAGGATGACCGTGGCCAGGGGAATGGGTCCGCCTGGCGGTTGGCCCTTGGTGAGAAAGAAGACGGTCAAACCCAGCACCGCGGCGAAAAGGGTGTAGCCGGTCACGCGTTCGAAGATCATGGGCACGACCGGGCCAGGCCCCGAAAGGCCGGCGGCCGACGGCTTTTCCTGCAACCTCGGCATTTCGGTCTGTCCCGCGAGCTTCATGGCCGGGACGAGACAGACGACGGCCAGGACCAGCCCGTAAAGCGTGACGACGAAGGACTGGATCATCCGGCTGCTGGCGTCAGCGATCCCGCCGCTGTCGCCGCCCAGCACGACGGTGAAGTTCAAAGCGCTGCCCAGAACGCCCAGGATCCAGGCGTTGCGGGCGGCCGCTTCCCAGAAATAGGCGGCCCGTTTCAGGTCTTCTGGTGGTCCTGCGGATCCCGCCGCGTGCCGGAAGGCAGCCCCGATCTCCCGCCGCGAAAAGCCCATGAAGGCCACGGCGACGCTTCCGAAAACGAGGTAGAACAGCCCCGCCTTGTTCGTCAGGCCCGAAAATAAACCCGAGACGACGACGGCGAAGATGAACGCCGCGGCGACGAGCCATCTCATGAAAGCCCTGCCTCGGCCCCGGGCGGGGTCCCTATGAATCTCGGTCATGGTTCTTTCTCCTTATGATAGGCGATCCGTCCGGAGAGACCCCCCGAACTTCCGGGGTGACGCCGGGCGGCCGGGTGGACTCGAAGCTCGCGAACTCAACCTTCATTTGTATGATCCGGTCGGCCAGCCGATTGCGCGACCCTAATCCTTGGAGCAGGCCTCCGGCGACGAGCATCAGGACCGAAAGGGCCGCCCAGACGGCCCTCCGGAAAAACCAGGCCCGGGCCGCGGTCGGCTTATCATCCCGAATCGTATCGGCGCGGAAACGGTCGATCCGGCCCCGCATTCCGGCGGCGACGTCGGCGGGGAGGTCGTCGGCGAGAACCTTCCTCAGCAGGTCATCCAACCCTTGGCTTTCTTGTCTTTTCGCGGTCATGACACCGCCTCCTTCCTGGTCCCTTCAAACTCCGCGACAAGGCCGGGGCGATGGCGCGCCAGTCGGCGCGCCAATTTCACCCTGGCCCGCATGACGTGGACTCTCACCGTCGTTTCCGAGCAGTCCATCCCCCGGGCGATCTCCTCGTAGGATTGTTCTTCGACGAGGTGGAGCAGGACGGCCATGGCCTGCCGTTTGGGCAGGCGGCCGATGGCCTCGAGGATCGCGGCCCGCAGGCTCCGGTCCTCCGATCCCTTCGTGACCGGGGGGACCGAATCGTCGGCGGGTTGTTCCGGCAAGCCGGGGATCTCGTGGCTGAGGCGTCGCCGGCGTTTCCGGACGGCGTCGTAGGCCGCGGCGACCGAGATCCTGAGGATGAGCGCCTGAGGGTTGGGATGACGGGCCACTGTGTCGCGCTTCTTCCAGATGACGGCCAGGGCGTCCTGGAGGGCGTCCTCGGCCTCCTCCTTCTGCCGGACGATCCGCCAGATCGAACGCATCATCCGGGACTCCATCGGTCTGACGAGACCGTCGTAATCGAATTCCCGGTTCTCCATCGCGGCCGCTTCGATCGGGCGCGGAGTTTCCCTCAGGATGGCGAGGGAGCGGTCCGGGCCGGCGACGGCGATGTCCAGGGCGCTCACGCCCAGGTAACCGCCCGAGGGGGCCCGGTTGTTTACAGCCGGCGCCCGCCTTCGTCCCGGACCGGGCGACGCCCGATCGGGGACAATGTAATTCAGGGCGGCCGGGAAATCAAATCCGGGCCGGCGCGGCCCGCCCCTCGCGTGCGGTCAGGCCTCGATGGGCGTGATGACCATCAGAACGCGTGTTTACAATTCGGGGACCGGCGGGAAGCGGATTCTGAGGAGCGACCTGCAGAATCGTGGCAGAGCGCTCGGAGCCACGATTCTGATGGAAATATTATGAGATACGCCCGTTTGTCGTCATGATTGGGCCGGAACCGTCAGCCGGTGCTTCTGTCGCGCGTCAGGACAAGGACCGTGGCGCCCGTGAGGTAGCCCGCGGTCAGGGCCGGGCCGATCGCGACCGCGCCAACCGTCTTCAGACCCATGACCATCAAGGCGAAAACGGCCGCGGTCACGGCCAGTTGGACGGCGACGGCGACGCCGATCGGGGTCGTCCGGTGGGCTTTGACGAAGACGCCGCGCTGGTAGGACAGGACGGATTCGAGGAAGGGGAGGAGGACGAGCAGGGCCCCCGGCAGGAGGGCAAAGGCGGCCAGGTCCGGCGACAGCCCGGACACCGTCCGATACCAAACTTTAGCCAGCGGGGTGAACACGACCGCGGCCAGGGCGGCCGTGGACGCCGCGCCGACCCTCGTCGTGAACCGGGCCAGGACGCGGCGGTTCTCTCCGGCGTCCCCGACGAGGGCGATGACCACCTCCTGCATGGCGATGCCCGTCGTGCGGAAGACGAAGGCCAGGCCGACGACGACTGGAAGGACGGCCAGCGATTCGAGGGGCGAGCGGCCGTGGGCCAGGAAGAAGGTCGTCAGCGGATTGATGAAGAAGGACAGGAACGAAGTCAGGGCCAGCGGCGCGTAGAAGCGCATGACCTTGGCGGTCGTCAGCGAACGGCCGAACTCGCACTCGGCGTCCGCCTGTTGCCGGAGCTTGTGGACGGTCGGCCGGGCCATGGCCCAGCTGGCCGCGCCTTCGGCCAGGACCCCGACGCCGAGCGCGGCCGCGCCGACGCTCGCGCCGGGCAGGCGGAAGGCGAGGGCCGCGATGATCCCCGTCGCGGCCCTGGTCGTGAGACGTATCACCGTTCCCCACGTCCCCGCCTGCGGCCGGCCGTCGCGGATGAGAATGCCCTGATAGAAACGCCGGAAGCCGATGGCCGCCGGCCAGAGGACGAGGAAGATCATCGACCGTCCGGCCAGCCCGGCCACGTCCGGACTGAGGCCGATGACGCGCCGGGCGACGAGATCGAAGACGGGCGGTATGATCAGCACGATCATGACCACGGTCACGGCGGCGTTGAGGGCGAAGGAGAAACGACGCAGTTTCCGGTAGGCGACCCCGTCCCGGACGAGGGCGTTCGAGGCCGAGAGCATCATGATGATCGGCGACTCGACGATCCAGGCCAGCGCCGAGGCGACCGCGAAAGCGGCCAGGTTCTCTTTGGGGACAGGGAGACGAGCGATGATCGCGGCCAGGAACGGCCCTTCGGCGGCCATCATCAGCCAGGTGGCTTCGAGCGGCAGCCAGAAGCGGGCGATGCGGCCCGGTCCCAGAGCGTGTGGCGATGTTTCGTGTCGGCGCATGGTAAGCGAAGTAGGATAGCACGTCCGGTGCCCTCCGGCAACCGCGCTCCGTTTGATTCGATATCCGTTCCTATGCTATATCAGGACCCGAGCCGAGGGGTCCCATGAGCAAGCCCATTCCCAAGGAAGGTCTCGTCCGCCGGACCCCGGAGGAGAATCTCCGGGAGTTCGCCGGCGTTTATAGGGACGCCGTCGACCCGGCCGCCGCCGAACGCTTCGCGGCTCGCTGCGACTCGCTCGGCCTCCGGTTCGCCGAGGACGAATTCACCGTGCTCGCTGCGCTGGACACTCCGGCCAAGGTCCAGGAATTTCTCGACACCCGGCTTTATTACAACGACGACCACGCCTCAGTCGAGCAGGAGGAAACGGCCATGCCGCCGCGCGGCGTCCTCCAGGCGGGCATGGCCCATTGCTTCGAGGGGGCGATGTTCGCTTACGCCGTGGACTTCCTCCACGGCCACGAGCCGCGCCTGGTCATGCTCGAGTCCAGTCAGGACGCCGACCATAACATCATCGTCTGTCGCGATCCCCGCACGGGACTCTTCGGCTCCAACGCCCAATCGCGCTACCCCGGGCTCACCGGGCGGCTGGCGGAGTATCCGACTATCCGGGCCCTGGCGGATACTTACGTCCCTCTCTATTACAGCGATCGCACCCTCGACCCGGCGGACCTGACGCTCGTCGCTTACTCCGACGAGATCGACCTCGTCGCGAAATACGACGCGGCCTGGATGGCGTCGGAGGAGCCGCTCTGGGACATTTATTACACCTATATCGACGAATCCCGGCTCTTCCATTATTTTTCCGGCGATACCGGCCGTCCCCATCTCTACCCGGCCGTCCGCGCCCTCCGCGAGAACTGGGTCCGGGTCGATGCCCAGGGAAAGCCTTATGTCAGCCTGGACGATCTGCCGTCGGCGGCCAAAGTCGCCTGGCGCGCGTTCTGGAAGGTCTACGGACCCGCGGACGGTCCCCGGCCGAGGGGAAAAGCGCGCGAGCTCGAGCAGGAATTTTTTCAGCTGACGGGTACGACCCCGATCGACCTCGACGACAACGCCTTCGATCTCCAGTTCTATCTCGCCGCCGGCTACCGTATCGACCAGCTCCTGACCCGCGGCGGGAAGCTCGTCTAGCTCGACGTCAGCCCGTCATCCCGACGGGACGATCTAATTCAGGTACCGTAAAAACAACTGCGGTTCACTTTTTCTTCTGATAGTCCGGGTACGCGGGCTTCTTGTGCTTCGGCGGCGGGTTCTTGGCCAGCAGGTCGAGCGCGACCTCCACGGCCTTCTCGAGCTGCGGGTCGCGTCCCGCCTTGACCGCCGCCGGCTCCATGTCGACCTGATGGTCCGGGTCGACGCCGTGGTTCTCGACGTCCCACGTCCCGTTGGGGTTCCAGAAGCCGCTCTGCGGCGCTCCGGTGAAGCCGCCGTCCATCAGGGGCGCCGCCCCGGCCATCCCGACCAGGCCGCCCCACGTCCTCATGCCGACGAGCGGTCCGATCCCGGCCGCGCGGAAGAGCCACGGCATCATGTCGCCGCCAGAGCCGGCGTATTCGTTGATGATCATGACCTTGGGCCCGTAGATCGAGCCCACGGGCGTGATATAGTCGGCCCCCTCGCGCGCGGCGAAGTAGCCCATCAAAGGCCGCCGCATGTAATCGATGATGTAGTCGGCGATGAGCCCGCCCTGGTTGAAGCGTTCGTCGATGATCGCGCCTTCCTTGCCGATCTGGGCGAAATAATAGCGGTTGAAGTTCGTGTAGCCGCCGTCTCCCGTGTCGGGGATCCAGGCATAGGCCAGCTTCCCGCCGCTCAGCTTGTCCACCTTCCGGCGG
Organism: Candidatus Aminicenantota bacterium; assembly: GCA_041303965.1. Taxonomy (GTDB): domain Bacteria; phylum Acidobacteriota; class Aminicenantia; order Aminicenantales; family Saccharicenantaceae; genus RBG-16-66-30. Next base: position 6,373 of record JBFYOD010000064.1, on the reverse strand, counting down.
TTGTCCTCGACCCAGGCCAGGTTGCGGAGGCTGTATTCGTTGCTGACGGGGACGACTGTGACGTCGCGGGCGCCCTTTCCGTCCGGGTTCGGCCCGACCTTGATCACGGTCTGCTTGCCGGCCGTCGCCTCGAACGGCTTGAAGACCTCCTCGGCTGCCGTGACTTCCCGGCCGTCGACGGCCAGAAGGTATTCGCCGGCGATGACGTTGACGCCCGGCTGGGTCAACGGGGCCCTGAGGCGCGGATTCCAGTTCTCGCCGTTGTAGACGCGGGCGAACCGGTAGCGGCCGTTCTCGACCTTGTAGTCGGCCCCGAGCAGGCCCACGCCGACCCGCTTCACTTCGGGCTGGTCGCCCCCGCCGACGAATACGTGGCCGCAGGTCAGCTCGCCGAGCATCTCTTCGAAGAGATAGTTCAGGTCCTGCCGGCTGGCGATACCCGCGAGATACGGGGCGTACGTCTTATCCGCGGCCTTGAGATCGAGGCCGTGGAGGCCGGCGTCATAGAAAAAGTCGCGCTCGATCCGCCAGGCCTCTTGGTACATCTGCTTCCATTCGACGAGCGGTTCGACGTAAACCTCGATCTCCCCGGTCTTCAGTACGCCCTTCACGGGCTCGATCGGACCTGTCGTTGAGGCGATCGTCCATTGCGGGCCCTGGTTGAGAAGGATCTTCTCGCCCGTCGCCGAAAGGACGAATCCGTTGACGCCGTCCAGGAACTTGTCAACCTTGCGCGTGGCCAGGTCGAATTTTTGGAGGGTGTACGACGGCGCGCCGCCGAGCATGGCCGTGATGAACTGCGGCGCCTCGAGCAGGAAAACGATCCCGTCTTTTCCTGTGCCAAGACCGAGGTAGTTCTTGGCCGGGACGGGAAGAGCCAGGATGCGCTGGCCGATCCCTTCGAGGTCGATGATAACTTTCTCGGGTGCTTTGGCCGGCTCCTTGTCCTTGGCTTCGGCCGCGCCAGCCGGCTTCTTGGCGTCGGCCTTCGGCGCTTCCGCCTTCTCCGGCTCCTTGGCCTTCTCCTCGTCGCTTTCGGGAGCGAGAGGCGAGGGCAGGTCTTTCTTCAGGACGGCGACGTAGACGCTCCGGGTGACGGGGCGGTCCATGCTCGACATGTTCAACCAGCCGGGGGTCAGCCCGACGTCCGTGCTGGCCGTAAAGTAGAGATATTTTCCGCTCCGGTCGAAGGCGGGGTACTTGGCGTCGCTCAAGCCGTCGGTGACTTGGGAGGCCTTGCCGGTTTCGAGCGAATAGACGAAGACGGCATCCATGTGGCTCCGGAGTTGTTTGGAATAGGTCAGCCAACGGCTGTCCGGCGACCAGCCGAAATCGAACGAGAACGTGGGGTTGTAGTAATAGGTCGTGTCGACCTTCACGGGCGCGCCCTTTTCGATATCGACGTACCAGATCGTCAGGCGCTTGTCGTTATAGGCGATCTTCTTGCCGTCGGGCGACCAGACAGGCCTGTAGAAGAAGGACGGCGGATCGCCGAGCGCGATCTTCTTCACGAGCCCCTGGCCGGCCTGGTCGCGGATGTGCAGGGCGTACTCGCCGGACTCGTCCGAGAAGTAGGCGATCGATTTTCCGTCCGGCGACCAGGCGGGGTCGCGCTCCATGACGCCCGTCGTCCTGGTCAGGTTGCGGATGTCGCCTTTTTCGGCCGGCACGGTCAGGATCTCGCCGCGGGCTTCGAACACGGCCCGGGCGCCGTTCGGCGAGATATTGGCCGAGGCGATGCGCTGACCGGCCTTGACGTAGCGCGGCCGGACCTCAGGCAGGTCGCCGTCGAGAGAGACCGATAGGCGACGGGCGGTCCCCGAGGCCGGGTCGAAGAGATGGAGGGCGCCGAACTGTTCGACGACGATCCCCCCGGGACCGGCCGAGGCGGACTTGAAATCGAGCCCGTCGTTCGCCAAGACCTGGCCGACCTTTTTCGTCGCGAGGTCGTAGACGAAGAGGGACACCGGGCCCTTGCGGTCTGAAAGGAAATAGATCTTGTCCCCGAGCCATATCGGATTCGAGTCGTTGGAGTTCTCGCGGGGGATCTTCTCGACTTTAAGGTCGGAAAGATCGATGATCCAAATGGGCGTCGTCTGACCGCCCTGGTAGCGCTTCCAGGCTTTCTGCCATTGCATGGTCGGCACGTAGGCCAGGCGGGAGCCGTCCGCGGAAAAGGAGGCCGCGACGCCCGTCGGGAGAGGCAGTTCCTCGGGGAAGCCGCCCTCGAGGCCGACCGTGAAGAGGGTGGGGATCCCGGAGGAGCTCGTCCTCGCCGACCGGAATACGACGCGCTTGCCATCGGGTGCCCAGGCCACGACCTCGTCGGTGTCCGGATGGTGGGTCAGCCGGCGGGGGATGCCGCCCGCGGCCGGGACGACGAAGACGTCGGTGTTCCCGTCATATTGGCCGGAGAATGCGACGAGTGTCCCATCGGGCGAGAAGAACGGATCGCTCTCGATCCCAACGCCGGTCGTCAACCGGGCGGCGGGCCCGCCGTCGCGGCTCGTGAGCCACAGGTCGCCCGCGAACGCGAACACGATCTGGCTCCGGCTGAGCGAAGGCTGCTGGGCGAGGAGCGGCTTCTCGGCCGCGGCGAGCGCCGAGCCGGCCAGAAGCGCGAAGAAAAGGAATAACGCGGCTGTCTTCAAACGATGAGTCATTTGATCCCTCCTACTTGATCCCCGAAGCGTCCTTGATGAATTCGGCCAGGTCGGCCTTGAGCTTGGCGTGGGACGGCTTGTTGATGTACATCATGTGGCCGGCTTCGTAGTAGCCGAACTTCACCCGGCTTTTGAGCTCTCCGCCGAGGTCCGACTGGGAGAAAGTGTATTCGGTCGCGAAGAACGGCGTCGCGCCGTCGAAGTATCCGTTGGCCACGAACACCTTGAGCAATTGGTTGGCGGCCATGGAGCTTCGCAGGGTCTCGGCCGTGTTGAGGTACTGGTTCTGGACGTTGTTGTAGCTCCAGGGCCGGACGTTGCCCGAGATGGCGTAGGGCGTGTCGTTCTTGTACTTGAGCTCGGTCCGGAGGTAGCTGTTGAGCGCGGCCGGGAACGGGCCGCTGATGGCGGCGTTGCTCGGATCGTACTCGTTGGATTCGCCGGCCGCGTCGATGTCGAAGCCCTTGAACCGGCCGTCGAGCCGGCCGATCGTGTGGCGCTCGCCGCGGAGGAGCTCTTTGGTGAACCGGCCGAGGGAGATGCGCAGGTTGGCGTTCATGATAAATGTCGTCGAGAGGCCCGTGTAACGCGCGACCTTCCGGGCGACCGCCTCCTTGGCGGCCGGGTCGAGGTTATTCCCCTTGAGCAGGGCCAGGGCGTATTCCTGGAGCGCGAAGGCCCGCGACTCCTCGAGGACGGAGGGCAGGTCCTTGGCCTGAAGGTCCGCCGGGAGCTTCTTGTGGTACCACGCGTCGGCGGTGTAAGTGGGCAGGAAAAGGATGTTGGGCATGTCGTTCATCGGGGCGAAACGGGCCGTCCCGAAGTTGAGGATGGCCGAAATGAGGACGATGCCGTTGAGGTACATGCCGACGGAGCCGCCCTGGAGATAGCCGGAGAGCCCGGCCGCCCGGGGCGTCCCGTAGCTTTCGCCGATGATGAACTTGGGCGAGGCCCAGCGCTCGTATCTCGTCACGAACAGGCGGATGAAATCGCCGACGGCCTCGATGTCCTCGGTATAACCGTGGAATTGCGAGGCGCTCTCGCCCGTGACCGGGCGGCTGTAGCCGGTCGACACGGGGTCGATGAAGCACATGTCGGTCGCGTCGAGGAGCGTGAACTCGTTGTCGACGAGACGGCCGGGAGGACCGGGCAGGGCGTTGCCGTCCTCGGCCAGGAGCACCTTGCGCGGGCCGAAAGCGCCCATGTGCAGCCAGACCGAAGCGGAGCCGGGGCCGCCGTTGAAGATGAAGGCCATGGGCCGTTGGGCCTTGTCCTTGACGTCGTCGCGGAAATAAGCCGTGAAGTAGACGTTGGCCCGGGGGCGACCGTCGTCGGCCTTGAGGAGGAGCGTGCCCGCGACGGCGGTGTAGGGGAGAGGCTTGCCGCCGACGGTGATGACGTGGTTCGTCACCGAGACGTTTTCCTCGGGGAGCTTGGCATATTCTTTGGCCGCCGGCCGCCCCGCCGCGGCCGGGGTTTGCCCGCCTTGGACGAGCGCGGCGTCGCGCCGCCCTTCGCGCTGTTGGGGCGCTTGAGCGAGGGCCGAGGCCGTCAGGCCGACGAGCAGAAAGACGGCCAGCATGAGATAGAGAGAAGAGCGTTTGAGAGACGATGAATTCATAGAATCCCTCCTGAAATGGACATAGGCGGCATGATATCTCAGTTCTCGCAGTGGCTCAAGGTGCTTCCGGATTTACGCTTGTATTCCCCGGGGAAATAGCCTAGAGTGGATGTTGGGTGATGGCTGGTATGTCAGTTAAGGCCTTGGGTCATTCGCTCCTGAGCCTCGCTCTCCTTGCGGCTATAGCGATGGCCCCCGTCCAATCCGCCGTCCCCGGCCCCGCCCTCGCACCCGGACCTCCGGAGCCGGGCGTCCAATCCCAGTCCCGTCCCGCCGACCTCGCGGCCATCCTCGAACGCTGCGCGGCCTACTGCGACAAGTTGTCAAGGTCCGTTCTGGATTTCGTCTGCGCGGAAAGGGTTGAGGAGACCATCGCCCAAGTGAGCGTGGCCCGCCCCGCCGTCTCCGGCTCTAGCTCGAGGGCGTTCTATTTCTCCAGGCCTTGGGGTAGCGTCGATAAAAGGACCCGGTCCAAATACCTCTATGACTACCAGCTCGTCCGGACGCGGTCTGGGGAGATCACGGAGACACGCGTCCTGCTCGAAGAGAACGGCCGCAAGGTCGAGGAGAAGGAAGCCTCCCTCAAGACCCGGGTTTTTGTGTACAAGTACGTCGTCATGGGGCCTGTGGGCCTTCTCGGCCGCGAGGAGCAGGAGAACTTCGATTTTTCGGTCGTCAAGGAAACGACGCTTAAGAAACAGCCGGTTATCATCATTCAAGCCGCGCCTAAACCGTACGCCGTCGGGAACGTCCTCTACGGGAAGGTCTGGGTCCGCAAGAGCGACGGCGAGATCCTCAGGATCGAATGGCAGCCCGAGTCCATGGGGAACTACGAGGGGATCGAGGAGATGGCCCGTGAGCTGGGGATGAAACCGCGGCTGTCCTTCGTCTCCGAATACGACTTCGAGAAGAACGGCATTCGCTTCCCCAGCCGTTACGAGATCGAGGAGGCCTACTCGAGCAAGGTGCGGACGCCGCTCGTCCGCTCGAAGACCGAAGTGACCTACGACGCCTATAAATTTTTCACGGTCGAAACGGGAGTGGCTATCCGGTAGGGATCGGGAAATAACCTTCGCGGAGGCCGTCATGAAAAGGATCATCATCGGGGGGATGGCGTTCGTCCTTCTCGCCGCGGGAGCGGCCGTTCCGTTCCCGGGAGGCGCGGAGGCGACGGCGCAGGCCGCGGCCCAGCGGGCGCCGCGCCAAGACGCGGCCGCTATCATCAAGCTCGTCGCCGTGCGCGTCCTCGACACGGCCGGCCGGCCGGTCACCGGGCTTCGGAAAGAGGATTTCCTCCTGACCGACAACGGCGCGCGGCAGGTCGTCACCGAGTTCGAGAGCTATGTCCTCGGCGAGACCGGCATGGAACTCGTCGCGGCGGGAAAGGAAGCCCAAACCCCTGCGCCGCTCTTGAAGCGCAGGCTGTTCTTCTTTCTCGACCTGCAGGCGAGCGACCCCGACGGATTGAAGAACGCCAAGGCGGCGGCGCTTCACTTCGTCGACACTCAGCTCCGGCCGGGCGACGAGGTCGGCGTCATCGGGTTTTCGCCGATACGCGGCTTCTTCATCCAGGAGTACCTGACGTCGGACATCGGGAAGATCCGCAAGGCCATCGAGCGGGCCAAGGAACTACCGCCGAGCGCCGCCGCAGCTATGGGGTTCGGTCCCGAAGACAGCGGCGGACGGGAAGGGGGGGCGAGGATCGTGTCCGAAGGTCCCGGCTACGGGGCCGGCTCGGGCGGGGACCCGAACTCGGCGAGTCTCGGAAGGGGGAGCGGCGGCGTGGGGTCCTTCATCGGGGCCAGCGCGACCGTCACGGTTCCCGGAACGGGCAAGTACGCGAAGACCGACTTCGAACCCCGGATGTTCGACCTGGCCGAGACCTTGAAATATGTCCCTGGGAACAAGAGTCTGGTGCTCTTCTCCTCGCGCGATGTCGGAGCGGCCGCCAAGTCCCTGGGCCAGTCCTTCGCCTCGTCTGGAACGCCGATCTACGCGGTCAACACCAGGAATTGGATCATGAAAGGCGTCATGACCGGGGTCAAGGAGAAGCACCTCTACCTCGAACACTCCCTCAAAGACCTGGCCC
>JBFYOD010000063.1:0-12551 GCA_041303965.1 Candidatus Aminicenantota bacterium | reverse complement strand
CCGTCTTCGCCCATCTCTTCGGCGTCGGGGCGGCGACCGACGCCTTCAACGTGGCCTTCCGCGTCCCCAACCTCCTGCGCGACCTCTTCGCCGAGACCGCCCTCTCGGCGGCTTTCGTCCCCGTCCTCACGGCCGAAAAAGCCAAGGGCAAGGAGGCCCAGAACCGGCTGGCCTCGAACATCTTCAACGTCCTCTTCGTGGTGACGGGTATCTTGTCGATCGCGGGGTTCCTCCTCGCGCCCTATCTCGCCAAGGCCATCGCCTTCGGCTTCGGCCGCGTGCCCGGCAAGATCGACCTCACGGCCCAGCTGACGGCCGTGCTTTTCCCCTTCCTGCTCTTCGTCAGCCTGGGGGCCTGGGCCATGAGCTATCTGAACACGGAGAAGTCGTTCTTCGTGCCGTCGGTCGCCCCGGCCCTCTTCAATGTGTTTTCGATCCTTGTCCCGGTCCTGACCTACGGTTGGTACGTGTCGCGCGGCAAGGAGCCGATCTTCGGCATGGCCGTGGGCGTCCTTGTCGGCGGGCTGATGCAGTTCCTCGTCCAGGTGCCCCTCCTCCGGCGCAAGGGATTCCGCTGGAGTCCCCTCTTGAGCTTCCGCGACCCGGAATTCAGGCGGGTCATGGCCCTTTTCGTTCCGGTCGCGATCGGCCTCGCGGGGACGCGGATCAACGTCCTCGTCAACACAATACTAGTCACGCCGTTAGCTCAGGGAAGCGTCAGCTGGCTCAACTACGCCTTCCGGGTGATGCACCTGCCGCTGGGGCTTTTCGGCATCGCCGTCGGCACGGTCGCCCTGCCGTCGCTTTCGAAACTCGTCATCGATAACAACACTGCGGCGGTCCGCTCGACGCTCACCGATTCCTTGAAGATGGTCCTCTTCCTGACCATGCCGACATCGGCCCTGATCGCGTTCCTAGCCGTCCCCCTCACCCGGGCCATCTACGAGCGGGGGCGCTTCACGACGGCGGACACGATGGCCACGGCCGGGGCCCTCGTCCTCTACACGCTGGGCATTCCGTTCATGGCCGCTCTCCGGAACGTGGCCGCGGTCTTCTACGCCTACAAGGACGCCAAGACGCCGATGTACGCGAGCTTCTGTTCGATCGGTCTCAACCTTGTCCTCAATGCGACTCTGATGTGGGTCCTGGGGTTCATGGCCTTCCCGCTTTCGACGACCTTGGCAGCGGTCCTCAACGTCGGGGTCCTCATGGCCCTCCTGCCGCGCAAGGTCGGTCGGGTGGAGTTCGGCCCGCTGGCGAAGTATGCCGGGGGGCTGGCGGTCGCGTCGGCGGCCGGCGGGGGAGCCGCCTGGCTGGGGAACCGCGCCTTCGCCAGCGCGATCGGGACGTCCTTTCCAGCGACGGCCGCGAGCGTCGTCACCTGCGGACTCCTCGGGCTCGTTATCTTCTACGCCGGGTCGCGCCTCCTCGGCCTCACCGAAACGCGCGACTACCTCCGCCGCTTCCTCCGAAGATAAAAAAAGAAGGGACCTGGTCTTCGCAAAACCTGAAATTGCGAAGACCAGGTCCCTTCTTTTTTCTTCTTTTTCGTCCTGGTTTGACCGTCCCCATGGGTGCGGCATATAATACGTTCCCCTCATAGCCGGTCCGGCCGCAGGCGTGTTTCCCCCGACGATCAACGGAGTCGTCGCATATACGCGAGGAGGGATTCTTGACCCGTCATGATACGCTCTTGAAAGACCTTGGTCTGGACGTCGAGCTCCATGGCCGGATCATCGAATCCATCGACCGGAATTTTCAGAAGACCGTCCTCGCCCAGACAAACCGGCCATCCCGGATGGCCTACTTCGACGGCGTCATCCACGGCGCCCACGGCGAGCGTGTGCAGGAGATCGTCGACAGGCGGGCGGCCGGCGACAAGTTCGTCGGCACCTTCTGCATCTACGTGCCCGAGGAGCTCGTCCTGGCCCTGGGGGCCATCCCCGTGGCCCTCTGCGGCGGGACATCCTTGTCCATCCCTTACGCCGAGAAAATGTTCCCGCGCGACATCTGCCCCCTGGTCAAATCCACCCTGGGCCTGGCCCTGTCCAACACCTGCCCTTACGGCCCGATCGAGGATCTGGCCGTCGGCGAAACGACTTGCGACGCCAAGAAGAAGACATGGGACATCCTTTCCAAAGGCGGAGATTTCCACGTCCTCGAGGTTCCCCAGAAAAAGGGCCCTCGCGACAGGGAGCTCTGGCACGAGGAGGTCGTCCAGTTCAAGGCCCGTCTCGAAGAGCTGACCGGGCGGACCCTGGAGCCCGATAAGCTGGCCCAAGCCGTCCGACTCATGAACAGGAAGCGGCGGGCCCTGGCCCTGCTCAACGCTTTCCGGAAGGAAGCGAACCCTCCCGTGAGCGGCCTCGATGCCCTCGTTGTCATGCAGGGCGCCCTTCTCGACGATACGCTACGGTTCACGGAAAACCTCGAAGGCCTCAACGACGAGCTTGGCGACCGGGTCCAGCGGGGAGTCGGTGTCGCCTCCAGACGGGCCAAACGGATCATGGTCTCCGGCTGCCCCTCGGTCATGGGCAACTGGAAGCTTCATTACCTTATCGAATCCGCGGGCGCGATCGTCGTCTGCGACGAGACCTGCACGGGCGAGCGCTATTACGGGAACCTCGTGGAGGAGACGGGCGTCGGCCTCGACGCCCAGGTCGCTGCCATCGCCGCGCGATACCTCAAGATCGACTGCTCCTGTTTTTCGCCAAACGACGAGCGGCTGGATTCCGTCGTCCGCCTGGCCCGGGAGCACCGCGTCGACGGCGTCATCCAGTACGTCCTCCAGTATTGCCACACCTACAACATCGAAGCCATCGCCGTGGCCGGCGCCCTGAAAGAGGCCGGCGTCCCCAGCCTCAAGATCGTGACCGACTATTCCGAGGAAGACACCGGGCAGCTGCGCATCCGCGTCGACGCCTTTCTCGAAGGGTTGGGGCTCTAGGAGAGACGGAATGGCCGCTCTGGACCTTTTTCTGGGCCTCGACCTCGGTTCGCGGACGACTAAGATCGTCGAGATGGCCGCCGGCGAGGTCATGCGCTTTGACATCTTCGATACGACCCACGACTCCCTCCAGCGGGTCAGGGCCCGGCTTGACGACCGGAATTATGCGCGGGCCGCGGCCGCGGGATACGGCCGCTACCTCATGAGCGCCCACCTTGACTGCCGGGTCGTGACCGAGATCACGGCTTGTGCGCTGGGCGCCCGCTATCTGGAGTCTGCGGCCGGGGTCGTCATCGACATTGGCGGCCAGGATTCCAAGGTCATCGGGCTTGGCGACGGCCCCGGAGCATTTTCCGAATTCGAAATGAACGATCGCTGCGCCGCGGGCACGGGCCGGTTCCTCGAGGTCATGGCCCGCCTCCTCGGGTTCAGCCTAGAGGATTTCGGCCGGGCGGCCTGCGAAGCGGACGAAATGATCGCGCTCTCCAGCATGTGCACGGTCTTCGCCGAGTCCGAGGTCATCTCTCTCCTCGCCGCCGGCCGCGACCGGAAGGCGATCGCCCTCGGCCTCCACCAGTCCGTCGTCGACCGCGTCTACCCGCTCGCGGCCCGGTTCGAAACGCGGGGCGAGGTCGTGATGGCCGGAGGCGTCGCCCTCAACCCCTGTCTCGTGGGCCTTCTGGCGAATAAGCTCGGCCGCCCGGTCATCGTCCCTCCGAACCCGCAGATCGTCACGGCCATCGGCGCCGCCCTGACCGCCAGCCGGTAAGAACTTGAGGCTATCCGCCCTGCGCTTGATTCTATATAATAGCCGGCAACATGTACACGGTCGAACCGGCTCAGGCCTCCGATAGATCCCTCCAGCGGACCGCTCTGGCCGTCTCCATGGTTTCCTCGTTCTTGACCCCGTTCATGGCCTCGGGCATCAACGTGGCCATGCCCTTCATCGCCAAGGAGTTCGGGCTGAGCGCTGTGGCTATCGGCTGGGTCGTCACGGCCTACATGCTGGCCGCCGCCATGTTCCTCGTGCCTTTCGGCCGTCTGGCCGACCTTGTCGGCCGGAAGAGGATATTCGCCCTGGGGATCTGCGTCAACATCGCCGGGACGGCTTTGGGCGCTCTCGCCCCCTCCACGTTCTTCCTGATCTTCGGCCGGGCCGTCCAGGGCGTCGGCGGGGCCATGATCTTCGGCACGGGTGTGGCCATCCTGACATCGGTCTACCCGCCGGGAGAGCGTGGCCGCGCCCTAGGGCTGAACACGGCGGCAGTTTACATCGGCCTTTCGCTCGGCCCCGTCCTGGGCGGCTTTCTCGTCCACGCCTGGGGCTGGCGGAGCGTGTTCTGGGCGACTGTCCCCATCGCCGCCGCGGCCCTGGCGCTCACCCTCGTCCGGCTCAAAGGCGAGTGGGCCGAAGCCGTCGGGGAAGAGTTCGACTTCAAGGGATCCCTTATTTTCGGCCTCGGACTCGTCTCGTTGATGTACGGCTTCTCGCGTCTGCCCTCCGTCCCCGGCCTCGCTCTTACCGCGGCCGGCCTCTCGGCCCTGGTCGGCTTTGTCCTGTACGAGCTCCGGGCCAAGGCCCCTCTCCTCGACCTCCGCCTTTTCCGCAAAAACCGGATCTTCGCTTTCTCCAACCTGGCCGCCCTCTTCAACTACAGCGCCACGTCGGCCGTCGCCTTCCTGATGAGCCTCTACCTCCAGTACATCAAAGGCCTCCCGCCGCAACAAGCGGGCCTGGTCTTGATCGCCCAACCGATCGTCATGGCCCTCGCCTCGCCGTTCGCCGGCAAGCTTTCGGACCGCTCCGAGCCGCGGCTCATCGCCTCGTTCGGCATGGGCCTCTCGGCCGCCGGCCTCCTTCTCTTCTCGCTCCTCCGCGCCGGCACGGGGTTCGGCTTCATCGTCGGAAGCCTCGTCTGCCTCGGCCTCGGGTTCGGGCTCTTTTCCTCGCCGAACACGAACGCCGTCATGTCCTCGGTCGAAAAGCGGCACCTCGGCATCGCCTCGGCCGCGCTCGGGACCATGCGCCTCTCCGGCCAGATGCTGAGCGCCGGGATCACGATGATGATCTTCGCCCTGGTCATGGGCCGGGCGCCCATCCAGCCGTCCGTCTACCCGCAGTTCCTACGGAGCGTCCGCATCGCCTTCATCTTCTACGCCCTTCTCTGCGTCGCCGGGATCTTCGCCTCGCTCGCCCGCGGCAACCGGGACCGGACCGTCCGGTCTTAACGTCGGCTCCCGCGCGCGCCGCTCCGGCGAAGGCTCGTCCCTTGACTTGTCAAACGCCCCCCTGCCTGCTATAGAATGAAGGCCGGCACCGTCCGACGATGAACGAGGAGGAACGATGAGCCTGTCCCGCAATGGATTTCTGAAAATACTCGGCCTGGGGGCCCTGGCCGCCGGTTCGAAAGCCTATGGTCTGCCTTCGAAGGCGCTCGAGGACGCCCGCGCCGCCGCGAAAAAGCTCAAGATCACGGATGTCGAGATCTACCTCTTCGATATCCCGCTCATGTCCCCGTTCCGCATCGCCATCGGCGAGATGAAAGCGGCCAACGACCTCCTCATCCGCATTCGTACCGACCAGGGGGTCGTGGGGCTCGGGGAGGCCTGCCCGTTCCCGCCCATCACCGGCGAGACCCAGGCGACCAACGCCGCCGCGGCCATCAGCATCCGGGACATGCTCATCGGCAAGGACCCTCTCGCGATCGATGCGCTCCTCCGCGAGATCGGGCCCCTCGTCCACTCCAACCCGAGCGCCGTCGCCGCTTTCGACATGGCCCTCCACGACATCCTGGGCAAGGTCGCCGGCCTGCCGCTCTTCCGGCTTCTCGGTGGAACGAAGAACACTTTCGAGACCGACATCACGACGAGCCTCGACACGTTGGAGAACATGACAGCCGAGTCCAAGAAGTACGCCGACATGGGCTACAAGACGCTCAAGGTCAAGGTCGGGCTCGACCCGGACGAGGACTTCGCCCGGCTTTCGGCCATCCGCCGTGCCATCGGTCCCAAGGTCGCCATCCGCATCGACGCCAACCAGGGCTGGGCCGTGTCCCAGGCCGTCTACGCCCTGCGCAAGATGGAGCCGCTGGCCATCGAGTTCTGCGAACAGCCCGTCCTCGCCTCGGACACGGCCGGCATGAGGACCGTCCGCTCCCAGAGCCCCATCGCCATCATGGCTGACGAAGCCTTGTTCGGGCCGGCAGACGCGGTCAAGCTCATCCGGGCCGAGGCTTGCGATACATTCAACATCAAGGTCATGAAGGCCGGCGGCCTCCTCAACTCCATCCGCATCGCCCATATCGCCGACGCCGCGAACATGCGTTGCATGGTCGGCTGCATGCTCGAGTCGAAGCTGGCCCTGACGGCGGCCGCGCACGTCGTCGCCTCGCAGGCGAACATCGGCTACGCCGACCTCGACGGGAATTCCGAGCATGTGACGGACCCCATCATCGACGGGATCTCGGTCAGGGCGGGGGTGCTGACGCTTCCCGAAAAACCGGGCCTCGGCTGTGACGTCGATCCGGCATTTGTGAAGAAGCTGCGGAAGGTCTGAAGAACCTAGGATCCCTTTTTGCCCGGGTCGTCCATGATGGCCTTCTGGTGGACGGCCGCCTCTTTCCCTTTGACCGCGGACGGGAGTCCCGGTTCGCGTGCCAGGGCGGCGTCGAAATTCCGAGCCGACATTTCGTAATATTTTTCGTCCGCCGTTTTGATGAAGAGCGAAAGGTAGAGATAGCCTAAGTTGTTCATGGCCGGGACGAGGTCCGGGTCGAACTCCAGGGCCTTCTTCAGGTTCTTTTCGGCGAGCTTGAGCTCCCCCGTGGCCAGGTAGGCCAGGCCGAGGTAGCCGAAGTATTGCGGATCGTAGGGGTCCCGGTCCACGTACTCTTCGAGGGGGGCGATCGCCTCGGTGTATTTTTTCGCTTTGATCAGGACGGCGCCGAGCCTCGCGTTCAAGGCCTGCGTCCCGGGATTCTTGCCCAGCCCGTCGTCGAGCACGGCCTGGGCCTGGTCCAGGCGGCCCGTCCTGTCGTAGACGTCGGCGAGAGTGGTGTAGGCGTTGATGTAGTTCGGACGGATGCGCAGGATCGTCGTGAGCTTTTTCACGGCGGCCTCCGGCCTTCCCGCCCGGTAGTCATCGATAGCCAACCTCAGCTGGGCGATGAGGGGCTGGAGGGCCTTGAGGTCGTCCTGGGGCCCGTAAGCCTTCTTCTTGACCGTCCTGGCGCCGATGTAGCCCAGGCTTTCGAGAAGCGGCCGGATCTCCGGGTTCTTGCCCTTCCAGTCCTGGGTCGTCCCCTTTCCCTTAAGGCCCTTTTTCAAGGCCTCGAGCTCTTCCATCAGCCCGGCGATGTCGGACGTCGGGGCGAGGTTTTTTTCCTCCCCGGGGTCGGCGGCGAGGTTATAAACTTCTTTGATCGGCTGATCGATGAATTTCAGGTCCCCCTTGATGAACCCCGAAAGGGGCGCGCCGTCCATGGTGAAATTCGGAGCCATCGATTCGAAGTAGATCAACGGCTTCCGTCTCTCCTTCCCGGCGATAAGGGGCAGGAGGGATTCGCCCTGGATGTAGGCCGGGACGGGCAGGCCGACGAGGTCGCAGACGGTCGGGAAAATGTCGATGTGCGCGGCGTTCTCCTTGACCGTCGACGGCGCGCCGCCGGGGGCGTAGAGGATGAGGGGAACGTGGAGCGTATCGTCGTAGGCGAAAAAGCCATGTCGCAACTCTTCTTTCTCGCCGAAGGCCTCGCCGTGGTCCGCCGTGACGATGACGATGGTCCTGGCCAGGGCTCCGCTTCTCTCGAGCGAATCGAAAAGAAGACCGAGCTGGGCGTCGACGAAAGCCACTTCTCCGGAGTAGGGATCTTCCCGGTATTCCGTCCTAAAGGGCTCCGGCGGCGTATAGGGATCGTGCGGATCGAAGACGTGGACCCAGCAGAACCACTTCCCGTCCTGGGCGGCGATCCAGTCAAGGGCCGGCGCGACGACCTGGTCGGCCGTCCTTTCGACGACGTCGAATTCATCGAGGTTGGCCCCGCCCGTGTCGTCGTCGTAGACGTCGAAGCCTTTGTCGAGGCCGAACCGGGAGTCGAGGACGAAGGCCCCGATGAAGGCGCCGGTGTTATAATCCTGTGCCTTCAGGGCCTCGGCCAAGGTCTGGTAGCGGCTCTCGAGCTTGAACCCGGGGTTGTCGCTCACCCCGTGGTAGAGGGGCGTCGTCCCCGTCAGGATATTGGTGTGGGAAGGACGGGTCAGGGGGGTATGAGCATAGGCCCGGGTGAAGACGGCGGACCGGCGGGCCAGGGCATCGAGATGGGGTGTCTTGACGTACTTGTCGGACAGGATCCCCACCCGGTCATACCGGAGTGTGTCGATGGTGACGAGAAGGACGTTCGTATCCTTCGGCACGGCCCCGGCCCCCACGCCGGGACTGGGCAGCCCTGCCCCAAAGCTGGGCAGGACTACGGCCATGCTCAGGACGAGCAGAAGAATGGCCCTTATGGGACTCTTTAAAGGTAATGACATTATGTTCCTCTTTACTATCTTAGACGGTTTTCCCAAAGAAATCTTCCTTGGCGGTCAGTCCGGATACGTTAACTTAGTCGGCGTTCGACCGGAAAGGGGCGGGGATTCCCCTAGTCGGGGCGGGCACCCGCTGTTGACAGCGCCGGGAGACTGCCATACTATGGCGCACGGATAGAGGGGTCGAATGTCCGTCCATCTGAAACGCAGAGACTTTATGCGGCTTGCCGGAGCCGCGGCAGCCACCGGGTTCGTCCGGGGCGCTCCCCGCGTCGCTCCCCGTACCCTGTCTTCGGGGGCGAAGGCCGGCCGCCCGAACGTCCTGATGATCACCCTCGATGACCTCCGTCCGGAGCTCGGCTGCTACGGGGTCGACCTCATCCGGACGCCGAACATCGACCGGCTCGCGGCGGAAGGCACGGCTTTCACCCGGGCCTATTGCGCTCAAGGAGTTTGCAATCCTTCTCGCGTGAGCATCTTGACCGGGCTAAGGCCGGACAGCCACCGCGTCTGGGACAACGAGACGCACTTCCGTCAGTTCCACCCCGGCATCATGACCCTTCCCCAGGCCTTCCGGATCCACGGCTATCTCAACGCCGGGATCGGCAAGGTCTTTCACGCCACACTTCCCGACCCGCCTTCCTGGAGCCGGTTCGTGCTTCCGCCGGACGACACTCCCGTTTACATGTCGAGAGAAACCCGGACGAGGCAGGCCCGGCGCGAGGATGCCGCCCGGAAACAGGGCTTTTCCCAATCCTGGATCAACGCCTACCTGCGCGGGCCGGCGACGGAAGCTTCCGAGACCGCCGACAACGCCCACTGGGACGGGACGCTGGCCGACCTCGGCGTCGCGATGCTCGGGGACCTCAAGAAAAGCCAGCCCTTCTTCCTGGGGATCGGTTTCACTAAGCCTCATCTCCCTTTTGTGGCCCCAAAGCGGTACTGGGACCTCTACCGGCGCGAGGACATCCCGCTCGCCGCGAACGGAAGGCTCCCCCGCGGGGCGCCGTCCTTCGCCATCAATGGCTTGACCGAGCTCGCTAGCCACGAGGATTTCGTCGATGTCCCGAATCCCGCCGAAGGGCGGCTCGACGACGACCGGGCCAGGCTCCTCAAGCATGGCTATTACGCCTGCGTCAGCTTCGTCGACGCCCAGGTCGGACGCCTCCTCGACGGCCTCGACGCCCAGGGCCTGCGTGACCAGACCATCGTCGTCCTGCTCGGAGACAACGGCTTCAAACTGGGGGAGCACGGCAGCTGGGGCAAATTGACCAATTATGAAACCGACCTCCGCGCCCCTCTCATCGTCTCGGCCCCGGGCCAGAAGCGCCGGGGAGTATCATCGAGGGCCCTGGTCGAGATGGTCGACATCTACCCGACGCTCTGCGAACTGGCCGGCTTCGACCCCCCCCATGACCTGGAAGGGGCGAGCTTGGCCCCGCTCCTGGAGGACCCGTCGCGGCCGTGGAAGCCGGCGGCCTTCAGCCAGTATCCGCGGGGATTCACGAACCGCTTCATGGGACGGAGCATGCGGACCGACAGGTTCCGGTACACCGAATGGCGGGACCGGATCGACGACCGCCAGGTCGCCGTCGAGCTCTACGATCACGCGGCGGACCCGGGCGAAGACGTCAACGTGGCCGGCGATCCGGCCAACAAGGAGATCGTCCGCGAGCTCGCGGCGCGGCTTGTGGCGGGCTGGAAGGCCGCCCGGCCGAAATAGCATATCCTTGGAGAACGACCATGGACCGGAAGGTCAATTGGGGCATCCTGGGGTGCGCCGGGATCGCCGAGAAGGCGTTCATCCCGGCCGTCCGGGGATCGCGGAACGGCGTTCTGGCCGGCATCGCGGCCAGGGACGAGAACCGGGCCAGGGATTGGGCGGGCCGGTTCGGATTCCTGAAGTCCCGCCGGACCTATCAGGAGCTCATCGAGGACCCGGGGATCGACGCGGTCTACAACCCCCTCCCGAACGACCTCCACGCCGAGTGGTCCATCCGGGCTTTGCGAGCCGGGAAACACGTCCTCTGCGAGAAACCCCTGGCCATGAACGCCCTCGAAGTGAGGGCGATGATCGGGGCTGCGGAAGGTGGCGGGGTCCTGCTGATGGAAGGCTTCATGTACAAGTTCCATCCCCAGACGGAGAAAACCCTCGCGCTCATCAGGGAAGGGAAGATCGGCGAAGTCCGCTCCGTCCACTCCTCGTTCACATTCCATTTCGAACGGGATGGCTCGAACTACCGCTGGTTCCCGGCTATGGGCGGCGGGGCCCTTTATGACGTGGGCTGTTATCCGATCAGCCTGGCGCGCCTCGTCTTCGGCGCGGAGCCCGTTTCGGCTTTCGCCAAGGCGCGCATCGACCCAGCGACGGGCGTGGACATGACCACGGCCGCGCTCCTCGAGTTCCCCGGCGGCCGTTTCGCCCAGTGCGACTCGAGTTTCGAAGCGCATTTCCAGAGCCGGCTTCTCGCCGTCGGGACCGAAGGGACGCTCCGCCTCGACCGCGCTTTTTCGGCCAAGGATTTCGACACCGCGATCGAGGTCGTCAAGGGCGACAGGACGGAAGCCGTGCGCGTCCCGCGGGCCAATATGTTCATCCGGATGGCCGAACATTTCGGCGACGCCGTGCTCGAAAAAACGCCGCTCCGCTATCCCGCCGGCGACGCCCTCGACAACTCGCGTGTCATCGACGCCTGCTTCGAGTCCATGAAGACCGGGCAGCCCGTCGTTATCCCGAAAGCCATTCAGTCAGGAGGAACCGCATCATGAGGTCAATGAAGTTTGTGTTTGTTGCGATCGCCGTCGTTCTTATCGCCGCCTGCTCGACCTATAAGTCGAAACCCCAGATGAACTACTACCACGGCAAGAACGTCCCCGAGGGGTACATCAAGATCCTTCGGGCTTCGGTAGATGCGATCGAATTCCAGATCCAGGTCGAGTTCACGGCCACCCAAATGCAGCTCTACCACCTCGTGCTCGAGGGCAACAGCCCCGTGGCCGAAGGCTGGTTCTCCATTCGCCGGGCCGGCACGCCGTCCTATAACGTGACCCTGAAGCCAAACAAGGGGCTGGCGTTCGAGCCCGGCAAGACCTACCGGCTCTGCATCGGGATGCAGAACCCGCAGGAGGTCCAGATGACCTCGAGCAATTACCAATGCTTAGTCGATTATACCTTCGTCTTCCAGGAGAAGTCCTGACGGGCCGACGATCCGCTCAATCCTTGACTGCGGCACATGGGTGGCCCCGGTCGGGATCGGGTGCTCGGCTAAAGGCCGATCGACCAGCCGACCGAGAGCAAGAGGTCGGATGAGGATTCCGAAAGTCCGAAAGCGGCGTTGAGCATCAGACTGCTCCTGGCCCCGACCTTGACCGAGAAACCCAGACCAAGAGACGACGGCGGGGCGACACCGGCGATGACCTCGGTGTAGCCGGAGTATAAGGCCATGAGGGCGTACCTGCCGCCGGAAAAAGCGTGCCCGATCGAGAGGCCATAGGCCCACGCATCCTGGAGTTCAAGTTCGGGAAGATCCCCGAGGATCCAGTAGGCGGCGTCCGCGAAAAGGTAGATGCTGCCCAGCCGTTTGGACACCGACACTCCGGCGCTATAGTCCGTTTTCCCCGTCCCGAATCCCTCGTCGACGTCGGCCAGCGGCAGTTTGATCTGCGCGGTCAGCTCCACGGCGGGAGCGGCCGCGCTCTCTTTCCACAGCCTCAGGCCGGCGGTGATCAAGGGATCCCCGAAGCCATATTGCTTGAATTCGGCGACCTCCGGAAGGACGACCAGCTCTTGCCCCTGTCGTTGGCTGACGGCGGAGCTTTCCGCGCCTCCCGACGGGAGCACTCCAACCCCCGTGTACGAAACGTAGGGCGTGCTCTGGTAAATCAGGGGAATGCTCGCCGTCAAGGTGAACGGACCGGAGGTGAAGGACAGACCGTTGAAGAAAAAGTATCCGCTCGTCAGCTGGGTGAAAATGTACGTCCCCCTAGCCATCTGGACTGAGCCCGTATAGGTGAGCGTGGCTCCCGCCGCTGGGACGGCGGCCAGGGCCACAACCAATGCCCCCGCCCCCGCGACCGC
>JBFYOD010000062.1:0-9257 GCA_041303965.1 Candidatus Aminicenantota bacterium | reverse complement strand
CCAGGCGGCGGTCGGCGGGTGTTTCTTTCTCGAACTTGAGCGCCAGCTGAAAGGCCGAGGACAGGTCGTTAGCCGTTATCAGGCGGTCGATCTCCTGGATGACCTGTTTGCGCCCGGCGCTCGATCGGGATCTCTTGGCGATGGTCATAATGGTGAACCCGGAAATCCCCAAGGCCAGCATGAGCAAAGCAACGGTAAGGACCTTGTTCCGGGGCAGGCCCGAGCCGGGACGGGCCCCCTTTGCCTTGGCCCTGTCCGGGAGGTGTATTGCATAAGTGTCGAACCGTTTTCCGATCTTTTTCAGGTCGGCCAGCAGGTCCTGCGCGGTCTGGTAGCGCTTTTCCCTATCGACCTCGAGGCATTTGAGGATGACCTGGCCGAGCTCCCGGGACACGCGCGGATTGAGGGTGCACGGGTTGGGAGGGCGGTGTGTCTTGTGCAGAAGGGCCAAGGTCAGAGTGGTATCCGCTTCGAAGGGGAGCTTGTCCGTCAGCATCGTGAACATGAGGATGCCCAAGGAAAAAATGTCGGAGCGCTGGTCCACGTTCTCGCCGTTGACCTGTTCCGGAGACATGAAGGCCGGCGTTCCGATGATCTGCCCGACTTCGGTGAGCTTGATGCCGCGGGGCGTCCGCGCCAGCCCGAAATCCATGATCTTGGCGTTGCCCTCCCGGTCGATCATGATGTTCTTGGGCTTCAGGTCACGGTGGACGACCCCCAGCCGATGGACCTCGGCCAGGCCTTCGCATACCTGTTGGGCGATGGGGAACGCTTTTTCGAGGGGCAGCCGGCCCAGCCTCCGGAGCATGTTGCCCAGGTCCTCGCCGGGGATGTACTCCATGGTGATGAAAAGGGACTTGCCGTCCTCGCTGATGTCGTACATCCGGCAGACGTTCCGGTGCGTGATCTTGCGGGTGATCTTCAGCTCGTTCCGGAACCGCTCGATGATCTTGGCGTCGGCGGCGATCGCGGCGTTGATGAACTTCAGCGCCACTTCCTCGTCGATCTTGGTATCCAGGACCCGGTAGACGTGACCCATGCCGCCTTTCCCCAGGTCGTCGATCACCAGGTAACGGCCCGCGAACATGGTGCCGTCCGAGAGCAGTCCGGGGGAAAAGGCGAGAGTTTGGGTCCTGCTGCCGTCGAACGTCTTCCCCGGGATAACGAGGGACGCCCCGCAATGGCCGCAAAAACGCATGTGTCCCGGGGTTTCAGAATGACACTTGAGGCACTTCACCGCCCACTCAGTTTGATTCCTATACTTTTTTGAAGGATATCAAGTCGAAAAATAAAAAGCAATAGGGTCTCCCCGCAAATCCTTGACAATAACGGCATTTATTGGATACTTTAGGGTTGCTTTCAGCAGTGAGCTCATAAGGGAACTGAAGGATGAGTCGGTGTCCATAGACCAGCGTCCCGTCGAGAAGGTCGGCAAGTACAAAATTCTGGGCGTCCTTGGCAAAGGGGGCATGGGGATCGTCTATAAGGGCCTCGATCCGGACATCGAACGGGAAGTGGCCATCAAGACCATCCGTCTCGACAGCATCATCGACGGCCCCGAAAAAGAGGAGATGCTGAACAGGGCCATTCGCGAGGCCAAGGCCGCCGGCCGGCTGAACCACCCGAACATCATCACCATCTACGACGTGCTCAGGGAAGATGACCTGACCTACATCGTCATGCAGTATGTCAACGGGCAGACGCTACAAGCCTTGATCGAATCCGGGAAGGTCTTCTCTCCGGAAGAGGTGATCGCCATCCTCAAGCCCGTCGCGGAATCCCTGGATTTCGCCCATCAGAACGGCATCGTCCACCGCGACATCAAGCCGGCGAACATCCTCATCGACAAGGCGGGGACCCCGTTCCTGGCCGACTTCGGCGTCGCCCGCATGGAGACCTCCACGATGACGGGGCCGGGGACGACCATCGGGACGCTCAGCTACATGTCTCCCGAACAGATCATGGGAAAAACCGCGGACGCCCGGGCCGATTTTTTCGCCCTGGGGGTCATTCTCTATGAACTCCTCGCGGGGAGAAGGCCCTTCATGGGCGATAACCTCTCCACGATCGTTTACAAGATCGTCCACGAGGAACCCCAGCGGGTCACGGATATCAATCATAACCTGCCCCCCGGCTATGAGGATGTCATCCGGCGGGCGCTGGCCAAGAACCCGGACGAACGCTACCAAAGCGGCCGGGAAATGATCGCCGATCTCGAGGACCCCGGCAAGATCGCCGAAGCCACCCGGGCCTTTAAGCTCAAGATGGGGGCCGGCCTCGCGCCGGGCGGGAGAAAAACGCGGCCCTTCGCTCTGGCCGGAGGGCTTCTCCTCTTGGCCGCCGCGGCCGGGGTCGTCTACGTCCTCGTCTCGCGGGACGCCGGGGAACCGTCGAACAACACCGTTCCCCGGACTGCGCCGAAGACGCAAGAGGCCGTTCCTTCCCCTCCCGCCGAGAACCCCCCGCTCCAGGCGGCTCCCGACGCCGAAAGCATGGGCCAACTCAAAGCGAGCTTCGAGGCCGGGAACTTCGGCGAAACCGTCCGGCTCGCCAAGAAGGTCTTGAGCGAGTTTCCGGACGACGCCGCGGTCCGGGACTATCTGAACAAGGCTGAAGGGGAGCTTAACGCCGACCAGATCGCCTCCCTCCTCCAGACGGGCATAGCCAGCTACCAAAACCGCAATTTCGCGAGATGCGTTCAGGACATGGAGAGCGTTCTCCAGATGGATGGGGACAACAAGGAGGCCCGGGCGTATCTTGATAAGGCCGACACGGCCCTCTCCGAGAGCGAAATTCTGGCCATGCTCGAACGGCGCTGCTTAGCCGAGCAAAACAAGGACCTCGAAACCCTGCTCAGCGACCTGGGTTCGGGGAGCCTGGCCTCGACGCAACGGACTTACTATACGACGATATTCGACATTTACGACGGGATCAGTTCGAGTTTCAGGGGCAAGCCCCCTTCGATCAGCATTTCCGGCCGCACCCGCGCGTCGGTCAATTTTTGGCACGCCATCCAGGGCGTCTCGAGGCAGGACGGACAGAAGAAGACCATCTACTACGGTTCGAAAAGATGGGAAATGGAAAAGCGGGGGAAAATATGGAAGGTCGTCGATATTGTGGATGTCATCGAGGAGCCCTGATCTTCCGGGAGGCAGGAATGACCGCGAACACCTACTCGAAGAACAAGCTCTCCTGGGCGATCGGCATCGGGATCATTCTCTGCGCCATGTCCGCTGCCGGCGCGGCGACCAAATTAAAGGTCACCAACATCCGCGGCGCCGACATCTACAAGGAGCCGATCGTGAGTCGGCCGCTAACGACCTTTCCCGTGAACTCAATCCTGGATGCGGAGGCCAAAACGGGGGAGTTCTGGAAAGTCACGTTTCCTCTCAACGGGGTCAAAACATCCGGCTACGTCCATGAAGCCATTGTCATGGAGGTCAGCGCGGCCGAGGCTGAAGGCGCCGCGGCTCCCGGCGGGGCCTTCACATCACAGGCGGAATTGGCCATCGAGATCAAGCTCAAGTTCGAAAAATCCAAGGAGATGATCGTTCAACTCAAGGACCTGCCCGAAGCGGTCGATAACCTCAGGACGCTCATCGCCAGAGTGTTCAGCCTCGAGGACCGGCAGAAGCAGAAGGAGTGGGCTTGTGATCTCTACCTCTGGACCGGGCACGCCTTCGCCAAACAGGACGACGACGCCGCCGCCATCAAAGAATACCGGAACATGTTCGAAGTGGATTATCCCACCGCCAAGGTCGCCTCTGAGGACGTCTACGAAACGAATGCTTTCAATCTGGTCAATATCGCGGAAAAGCAGTACAAGGGCATTTTCGAAGGATATTCCATGCGGATCGAAACGGAGCCCAAGGAAGCCATCATCAAGATCGATGGGGAAACGATAGGCCCTTCGCCAACCGTCTTCAAGACCAATAAGCCCCGGATCACGCTGGAAATCGAGAAGGAAGGATATCGGCCGATCAAAGTCCTCGTTCCTTTGAAGGAAACGACAAAAGAGTTGAGCTACACCTTGGAAAGCCTCGGCCGGACCGTCCACGTCAGCTCCAACATTCCGGGCGCGAATGTCATTCTGGACGGCCGGGACTCCGGGCGGGTCACCGACTGCGAGATTGCTTATGTTCCGTACGGTCTGCATGCCCTGAAGGTGAAAAAAGAGCATTACGCCGATTGGGACGATAGTTTCACGATTTCGGAGGGGAACGGCCCGATCTCGAAGTCCGCTTTCTTGACCGTCAAGGATTATGCCCCCGTGCGCTCGTGGGGCGGTCCGGATAAAAAATTTACCATCTCTCCCAAGGCGCTGGCCCTGGACAAGAGCGGGAATTTTTATGTGGCCGACGAGAGCGATAGCACGCTCCAAAAATTCAATCAGGAAGGCGTGCTTCAGAAGAGTTGGGGAAGCTATGGGCAGCAATTCAAATCCGTCAAGGTCCCTTCCGGGATCGCCATCGACAGCTTAGGCAATTTCTACGTCACGGACAAACGAAGCAGCACTATCACGAAATTCGATAAAAGCGGCCAGCTCCTGAAAAAGTGGGGCAAGCCCGGCTCCAAAGAGGGCGAGTTGAACGGGCCCCTGGGCCTAGCGGTCGACCGGAACAACGATGTCTTCGTGGTCGACTCGGGCAACAGCCGGATCGTCAAATACTCCTCGGAAGGCCAATTGAAAAAAACCTGGGGGAAGCCGGGCTCGGGCCAAGGACAGTTCAGCCTGCCCACGGCAGTGACCGTCGGCAAGAATAACGATGTCCTCGTCGTCGACCAAGGACGCGTCCAAAAATTCACCGCGGACGGCATGTTCGTCGTTTCCTTCGGGAAACGGGGCTCGGCCGAAGGCGAGATCGGCAGGCCCTTCGGGATCTGTCTCGATGCGGATGACTACATCTATCTGGCAGATACGGGGAACAACCGGGTTCTGAAATTCGCGCCCGACGGTCGTTTCATAAGTCAATGGGGAGGCAGCGGCGCCGGCGTCGGTCAGTTGACCGCCCCTGTCGCCGTTGCCGTTACCGAAAAGGGCGCGGTGTTCGTCCTCGAAAGCGCCACCAACCTCCGGATCCAGGAATTCAAGGTAGTGGGGAAATAGCTATTATTTCTTTTCCCGGACGAGGACGACCTGCTCCTCGTCGCTCGCCCTGACCGTATCGAAGAAGGCCTTGATGGCCGCGTACTGGTCTACGGGGAAATAGCTCTTCCGGATGACCAGGTCCCGCTGGATATGGAGTTGCTGAAGACCCTCCTCGATGCAGTGGAGCGAGAATTCGGAGAACTCGTTTTGACTTTTGAGCGGAGTGGGACGGACTTCGGAGGTCAGACCTTCGGGCAGGGTGATGCGGATGTCGTCGAACTCGCGGAAGGGATAGGGGAAATAGACGGGATGCGTTCGCTCCGCGTGCCGGAACGGATACTGGCCGGAGCCGAGCAGGGGAGAGACCGGAAGCAGCATGCGGTCCCCGGCGACCGTTGCGATCCCGGGGATGGAGACGTCGTAGTGGGCGACGAGAGACGGGGCGTTGTTATCGATATTCTCGAGCTTCATCAAGGTCGCGACGGCCCCCATGGGGAGGACGTCGGTGAGCTCCTTTTCGAGAGCCTTCTTCCTGTCCGTCTCGTCGTCATGGATGTGATCGAGGCGCCGGACAAGGGCCTCATGGCCGGTGTAGGTGGTCTTGACGGTGCCGGAGAGAGTTCCCTGGGGGTCGAGCCGGAGGGCGAACTCGCGCTGGGTCAGGGCGAGCTCGGGCGGGTAGACCGCCGTCGTGAAGAACGCCGGGGGCTTGTCGGAAAAGCGGAGCGCGGCCGCGTTGGACCGGCTCCAGTGGATGAGACCGAAGGGGCAGAACGGCGTTGCCGGGTCGAACAGCAAGGACTTGTCGCCGAGCTTGACCAGAGCCGCTTCCGAGTCCATCTGGTCGTAGAAGGAGAGGAGGTTGATCCGGAAGAGCTTGTCGTCCCTCGTCGAAACCCGGACGACCTCGGCTTCGAAGCCGACGGCCCGGGCCAGTGCCACGAAGGTCCGGGTGATATCGCTCCGCAGGCCGTAGCCCCGTTCGAGCACCTCTTCGGCGCTGCGGTTGGACTTGATCTTCTCTTCCTTCTTCCGCTTCCGGGTCAAGCCTTTTTCATAGCTCAAGTTGCGTATCTTCTGGACCCTTTCATAGATCCGGCTCAGCCGCGCGCCGGGATCAGCGGCGTTCGCGATGAGCGTTCGGGCTTCCGGGGCCAGCTTGTGCGGATCTCCGATAAAACCCTCCGCCGCTTTCTGCCAGCTCTGGCTCTCCAGCCTCCAGAACTCGTTAGTGTCTGTGATACGGCGACCTAAATAGATCACGTCCACGGACATTTGCTCGGCCTCTTCGGAGGTCATGAACTCCTCTTTCTCGAACGCCGGGACGTTCTCCATCGTCAGCTCGACCCGATTGCCTTTGATCAATGGCTGGGCGTTTGCCAGCTTGTGGGATATCCACGTCAGCCGGCAAGGGCCATCGAAGAGGGTCCAAATTAAGGGGTGGCCGCTGTAGGCGAACTTGACCTTACGGGTGAAAATGTCGTCCTGGATCTCCCAACGGATGGCCTGGAAAGATAAGAACCGCATGGTTTTAGGATATCCGCCTTCTTCGGGCTTCCCTCCGGGCAATTGCAGGTCGCTCAGAACGTCCTCGGAGCCCCCGCCCGAAGAACCCCCGTAATCCGGCACAAGCCTGTAGCGGAATTCGATGATCGAACCCGCTTCGACATCGGGCAAAGCGAAGGTCTTGACGGTCACGCGGAACCGGCGCAGGCGTATGGCCGTCTTCTCGAAGATCTGGCCGGTGAACGGCCGCGGCGGTCCCTGGGGGGGCAATACCCTGCCCTCGAGGTCTTCCACGAGCTGTCTGCCTTTATAATAGGGGATCTCGATGTTGGCCCGATCGCGTCCCGCGGACGTCAGGATCTTCAGCCGTTTGAAGATCGTGGTTTCGAAGCTTTCGTGGTCGGTGCTCATCTCGCGATAGAGCCAAACCGCGGCCGCCCCCGGCTGCTGCGGGCAGTCTTTCATCGCCGCCTCTTCAGGGGACAAGGCCGGCCAGGGTTTTTGGGCGGACAGGGGCAGCCGCAATCCGAGGACGGCCAGGACCGCAAGCAGCGCCGCGGGGAGAATTGACGATGCGGTGTGTTTCCCGGACATCATGGCCTCCTTGAAGCGGACGTTTTCAAGAGAATGCTCTGCCGCTCGTCGGCTCCCACTGCGAGAAAGAATCTGAAGGCCTCGTCGAAGCGGGCCGCGGGAAGGCGGGGCTCGAGAAGCCGGTATTCCCGCCGGTAGACGAGCGTTCGACCGCTCATCTCCGCCGCGCTCTTGTAAACCGCGAAACCGGCGTCGAGATCGGCGGGGGCGAGCGGCCCGTCCGGGACATACCCCTCGGGCAGTTCGATCGTGAATTCGTCCCGCTCGAGGCTGGTCGTCTCGAGGTCGATAGGGTAGCGCCTCGGCTTGAGGCCGCCCCCGGGAGTCAGGTCGACGGCTTTGTTTCCCAGGATACGGGGCCGGACGACGAGCATGCCGCCCGCCCGCTTGGCATAAGCGGGCGCGATGAAGCGATAGCTGATCAGAAGATCGCTTGAGGCGCTCTCGAGGTTCCCGATCTCGAAGTTTTGGAGCGAAAAAGAGGCGAGCGATCGCGACAGGAGAGTTTCCAAGTAGCCGCGGCGCTCCGCTTCGGTGTACGTCTGCATCCGGTAGCGGACGATGTCGGCCAACGACCCGCTCCGGGTTTCCTGGATCTCTCCGGCCAGGGTGCCGTCGTTCGTCAGGACCAAATGACCTTTCCGGTCCAGCCGGTTGCTTTCCGGGCCGGGGTTGGGAAGGCGGACAAGCTCTCCGCTGCCTTCCGCAACGAGCAGGGCCGTGTTGTCCTGGAGATAATAAGGCAGACGTCCCAGCGGCGTCGTCGGCATGGTCGGGTCGAAGACGAGAAGACGCCCCAACCGGGGATGCCGGATGAGGCTGTCGAGGCCGGCGTCGGGCATATCGTCGGGAAGGCGAATGGCGAGTATGGCATGGTTGAAACAGTAGAGAGAGACCGGGGATTCCATGGTCACGCCGCCCCGGTCCGTGTGGACGATGATGTAGTAGGACTTCAGCCCGAGCGACTCGAGGAAAGAGGCCAGGAGAGTCGCCTTGTCCTTGCAGTCGCCGTAGCGGTTGGCCAGGATGCCCGAAGCCGAATGGGGTTGGAATCCGCCGATCCCGATCTGGATGGCCACGTAGCGGATGTCCCGTTGGACGAACTCGGCGAGGGCGCGGAACTTGGCGAGCGCGTCGGAGGCGCCGGCCGTAAGCTCACGGGCCTTCAGGGAGACGGCCTCGTCTGGCACGCGCCTGTCCCGGCTCAGCCGCTCGTACCAGGCGCCCATGTCCGGCCAACCGGCGAAAGAGCGGGGGTCCGCACCGGGGGTCTTGAGCCGGACGATCAGCCGGCCGGCCAGGGCGCGGTCGCTCGGCATGTAGGGCTCGTCGACGATGGCGGGGACGTCGAGGACCTCGTAAGTCCGGGTCAGCGGCGCCGCAGGATCGACGGCGGCCTCGGCCGGTTTCCAATTGACCCAGTGGCAATCGGCGTCCCAGCCGGCGGGGAGGGTCAGGGAGTAGCGGGCGCGGAGGACGGGGAGCGGTCCCTGGAACTCGCAGGCATCCTCCAGAGATGGAGGGGTGCGCACCTCTTCCCATTCGAACCCGACCACGCTGCCGGTGTCCACCCCGGGGACGATGAGCACGAAGGCCTTGGCGTCGATGAAAAGGGTGTCGGGAGCCATGGACGTCTGGATGGCCTGCTTCATGGTCACCTTTTTCGGGTCGCCGCCCGGGTTGACCACCCAGCCCGTCATCGACTGGACCTTGGTGTCGAAGGAGTTCGCTAGCGCCAGGCCCGACGCCTGCTTGGCCCCGCCCGGCCGGAGGACCTTGATGGCCAGCCGGCCGCTCGTGACGATGGCGCCTTTCGGGTCGACGGTGGTCGCCTGCTCGCGGAGCAGGACGACAGCCTCCGTTTCGGAGGGGAGCGAGGGAAGTCCGCGCGAGGCCTCAATGGTGAGCCATTGAGGGGCTTTCTCGGCGGCGGCGGCGGATGGAGAGGCGGCAAGATCGACGAATGCGAGCAGGATGGCGAGCAGGATACGTATGCGCATTTCCCTCCCTCTGGCTGGGGACAAGAAAAACACGGAGTGCGGTCTTTCCCGTCAAAGTCCCCAACTGC
>JBFYOD010000061.1:0-37426 GCA_041303965.1 Candidatus Aminicenantota bacterium | reverse complement strand
GCGTCGGCCAACTCCGGATGGGTTTTGTCGGCGTCCTTCCAATATTCGAGGAATTTCCGGTACTCGACAGCCGCACCGGCCTTGTCCCCTTTCTCCTCGAGGACACGGCCCAACCGGTAATGGTAGAGCGGATGGATCATCAGCCGGACCTGGTTCGAAGGATCGATCGTCATGAGCTTTCGGTATTCCGCCGCCGCCGCGTCCAGGTCGCCTTTCTTCCAATAGGCCCGGGCTAGAACGTCCTTGAGGAATGGCATGTTGTAAAAGGTCAGTGCCGGAGTGGAGGCTGTCGGCATATCCGGAAAGACGATCTCCCGGCCGAGGACTATCGCACGCTCCACATCGTTCCCGGCCAGGGCGACCTCGGCTCTCAACAGCCGGTATAAGAACGCCATCTGGACCGCGTTGTCCGGATCCACCCCGGAGAGGAGCGGTTCGATCTCCGCGAGGCGGGCCGACGCGTCCGCTACCTGCCCGCTCCCGACTTCGACCCAACCGGCAAAAAAAGCCCGGCTCGCTTGGTAGAAAACCGCATTGTCGGGCTGGGCCTGGCTCCCCCAATCGGTAAAACCCTTAAAAGCCGCATGGGCATCCTCGCTCCGGCCCCTATCACGGAAAATGAAGCCCGTGATCCAGTCGGCCGTCGCCACAAAATAGGCCACGCCGGCGGCCTCGGCCTGCTTGCGGATCGCGGCATAAGCGGCCAGCGAAGCGTCCTCTCGGCCCAAAAAATAATCCAGGAAGGCGCCGAGCCAAACACCTTCGACCTTGGCCGTCGGCATCGGCGCGCGGGCGATGAGTTCCCCGGGCCAGCGACGGGCTTCGGCATAATCCTCCAGGAGGCAGGCGACATAGAGCACGCCGCCGCAGGAATTGTAGAAGTCCGGCCTCAGCTCCAGGGCCTGCCTGTATTTCGCCTCGGCCAGATCGAGCTTCCCCATCCTCAGGTAGAGCTCGGCCAGGGAATCGATCGGATTGGAGTCGCCGGGGTTGATCGTCGCGTAGCGCCCGAACAGCCGGATGGCTTCGTCGAACTGACCCATCTTGGCGTGGACGTAGGCCAGATGGTTGATGGCGACGCCGAAATCGGGATCCAGGGCGATCGCCTGCTTCAAAACGGCGATGGATCCAGGGTAGTCCCGGCAACCTTCATAATGCCGTCCCAGCTCATAGAAAGCATACTTCTCGTCCGGGTACTTCCGGACGAGCTCGAGAAGAAGCCGGAGCCGCTTGTCAGGGTCGCGGTCGATCGTCTGGGCGTACCTGGCGGCGATAAAGAGCCGCTCCTTCTCGCTGGCCTTGGCCGAGTAGCGGTAGGCGTCCCGCAAGGCCTTTTCCCGGAGGTTGAAATCGCCGAGCGTGTTGGCCGCTTCGGATAAGACCTGATGGGCGATGGCGAATTCCGGATCGAGGGCGATGGCTTTCTCCAAGAATTTCCGGGCGTCGGCGAAATAGAATTTTTCTAAGTCGCTCCGGCCACGGAGGAAATAATTGTAGGCCTCCAAGGAGCTCGTCGTCAGGTCCACGATCGGCCGCGCCGGCGCTTCGAGCTTCAGAAGGGGCTTGCCGATGCCGCGGCCAACGGCCCGGCTGATCTCGTCGATCTGGGACTTGAGGATGCTGTTGATCCCCTCCCCACGAGCGGAAGCGCTTTTCAGGACTTCCCGGGTGCCGGCGTCCAACACCTTGACGTCCGAGACGAACGTCTCCCCCGCTTTGCTGAAAAATCCGACGACGACCGCCTCGATGCCCTGCCCGCGGCAGACTTCCAAGCCGGCTTCATCGTTGTAAATGGCGGCTTCGGCCCGGCCGGCTTGACGGAAAAGGTCTCTTAGTCTCTGCCAGGACGTGACCCTGATGTGTTTCGACTGTTCGAGGCTTGTGATCAGGAGGTTGGGGATGGTCTCCCGAAGGTAATCGAGGCCCGAGTCCCCGGTCTGGTTCCTGAAACCGAGGACGGCGACCGTGCGCTTCGCGGCCTGGCCCTCCGGAAGGAACTGCCAGACGAGGAGAGCGGCCAGAACGAGGAGCACCGCGCCGGCCGGTATCCAGACCTTCTTCGACGGCAGCCGGACCGTGATCTGCTTGGAGGTCTGGGGTTTTCGGAGCGGCAGGGCGTGCGTCGTCGCCGGCAAGGTCTTTTCGACCCGGATAAGCTCCGCCAGCAGGTCGTCCGCGCTCTGGTACCGCTTGCCTTTCTCTTTCTCCAGGCATTTCAGGACGAGCCGCCGGACGTCTTCCGGGATCTGGGCGTTGATCGTGCCCGGGTCGGGCGGCGGCGCGCTCTTTTGTTTGACGGCGATGCTGAGCGGCGTATCGCCTTCGAACGGCAGTCGGCCCGTCAGCATCTCGAAGAGGACGACGCCCAGCGAGTAGATGTCCGAGCGCGCATCGGCCTCTTTCCCGTCCACCTGCTCGGGCGACATGTACTCGGGCGTACCGATCATCACGCCGGCGCCCGTGATCCCCTTGGCCCTGACCGAGCGGGCGATGCCGAAGTCCATGATCCGGGCGCTGCCCTCGCGGTCGATCATGATGTTCTGCGGCTTGAGATCGCGGTGGACGACGCCCAGGCGGTGGGCCTCGGCCAGGCCCTCGGCGGCCTGCCGGGCGATCGTCAAGGCCTTGCCGATGGGCAGGGCTCCGATCCTGTGGATGAAGCTCTTGAGGTCCTCGCCCGGGACATATTCCATGGTGATGAAATAGGTCCCCGTCTCCTCCTCGCGGCCCAGATCGTGCATGCGGCAAATGTGGCGGTGGGAAACGGTCCGGGCCAGACGAAGCTCGCTCCGGAAGCGCTCGATCGTTTCTTCGTCCGAAGCGATGTCCGGGTTGAGCAGTTTGAGGGCCAGCTTCTCCCGGACCTCCGTATCAAAGACCTTGTAGACCCGGCCCATGCCGCCCTTGCCCAGCTCCTCGATGACCTGATAGCGGCGGGCGAACGTCGTGCCGGTCGTAAGTTCGCGGATAGCCGTGCGCAGGGTTTCGGTCGCGGCCGGCAGGTCATTTTCGGTGCGGAGAGGGGCGGCGCACCGGCCGCAGAAACGCGTGCCGGGAGGACTGTCGAAGCCACAGCGGGAACACTTCACAGCGGATTCCCCTTTATGGTGCGCCTTGCTTTTGTCGAGAATAGCAAAAGCGCCGGGCGGTGTCAACGCCACGTTCGAATCGCGCAAACAGGATCCGGAAGCTCTCTTGGGGCGCTCTCCGGCTTGAGGCGCAATCTATTGTTCGCTGAGCGCGGCCAGGGCCTTGAGGGCCAGGCTGTAGAGCCAGCGGTGGGCCTTGTTGCCGTTGGTCAGGATGGCCACGCCGGTCTTGCGATCGAGGTTTCCAGCCAGGAAGGCCGTGTACCCGTTGACGCTGCCGCTGTGGGCGATGATCTTCTCGCCGTTCTGTGTCGAGATCCACCAGGCCAGGCCGTAGCCTGACGTCTCGTTGAGCCAGCCGCCGTTGATCGGCCCGGCGAAGCGGTCGAACTGCCGCTTCATCATTTCCCGGAAGGTCGCATCGCTCAAGAGCCGCCGCCCCTTGTAAACCCCGCCATTGAGGTTGGCCATGAGCCAGCGGGCCTGATCGACGGCTGTGCCGTAGACGACGCCGGCCGGCCAGGCGTCGGCCTTGACCCAGTCCACGGGCCGGAAGACGCCGCCGCGCCGCCGAACGGGCATGTAGGGAATGGCCAGACGCTCGGCCATGTCGGCCCGGGGCTCGAAGGCCGTGTCGCGCATCTCGGCGGGGGCGAATACGTTCTTGCGTACATACTCCTTGAACGGGACGCCCGAGAACTTCTCGACGAGGTGGGCGATGAGGGTGAAGGCGATGTTGGAATAGAGGACGCGCGTCCCCGGCCGCCTGGCCAGTTGAAGCCGGCCGTGGAGGTAATCGACGAGCGACCGCGGCGCTTGATCTTCCCAAACGGCGTGCCGGCCGAAATCGGTCGGCAGACCCGATGTGTGGGTCAGGAGGTGGCGGAAGGTCACGGGGTAACGCTTGTTTTCGCCCTCGATCTTCATGTCCGTCAGATAATCGTTGACCCGGTCGTCGAGCTTGAACTTGCCCTGCTCCATCTGCTGGAGGAGCGCCGTCGCCGACATCGTCTTGAAGGTCGAGGCGATGAGGTAGACGGTGTCGCAGGCGGCCGGCGTCTTGACCCGGACGTTGGCCAGGCCCGCCGAACGCGTCCAGACGACGCGGTCGCCGGAGACGAGGACGACGGCCATGGACGGGATGCGGCCGGCCTTGAGGGCGCGCTCGATCTCGGGGTCTAGGAGGGCGGCGAGGCGCGGATCGTCGATGGGCGAAAAGGGGCGCGACGCGGACGGATCGGAGACGATGGCCGGGCCCAGGATGGGGTCGCCCCCGTCATCGCCCTCGTATTCGTCAGGACCGGTCTCGAGATCGGCGAACGACCCCGTCTGACCCGAACCGTCCTCCGGCCCGATGGACGAGGACGGCACGCCGGCGCCGTCCCCGTTCTTTCTGTCGATCCCGGCGGGGCCATCGGCCCGTCCGCCGATGATCTTCGTGGCCACAAAGAGGCCGATGGCGGCGAGGGCCAGGAGGATGAGGGCAACGTCGGCCGCCCGCCGCAGGCGCGAGAGCGACCGTTCGGTGGGGCGCGGGGAAGGTTCAGTCGCCGCGGGCAGGCTGGCAGCCGGACTCGGGCCTTTCTTCGATCTCCGCTTGACGGGCCGGGCCATGCCGCTCATGTCTTTCTGATGCTCGGCCAAAGATTATACCAAAAGAGAGGCGAAGAAAATTCTTTTTTTACGGGCGGACGTGGAACGGAGGCCTTGTCACGGAGGGCGCATCGCGGGTATGATGGCCGAAGGAAACGAAGGAGACAGGGCATGGTTTCAACAAAACGCCGGCTGGCGCTAACGACTTTATTGGCCATGGCGGCGCTCGCGATTTCGGCCGATGGCCAATCCCGCTCCGGTGGACCCAGCCCCGACAATCGCCTCGGCGCATGGGAAAAACAACTTGTCCTGCCGCAGCAGGTCTCCTCCCGGCTGACCTGGTCCGAGAGACGCCTCAAGCCCTCCGGATTGCGGAAGCTCGAGACAATGGCACGGGCGCTGGCGCCGAGGATCGCCGCCGGCGACAATTTTGATCCGCTCCGTGCTCAAGCCGAGCGGGATGTCGCCTCGTCTTTCTCGGGGTTATCCAGCATGGACGTTTCGGAAGCCGCTTTCATCATCCTGTCCATGGCGACCAAGGACATGGATGACGATATCCGCATGATCATGGCCGAGATCAGAGCGACAAACGCCGCCAAGCGCAAGATGCGGGAATTGATCAAGGACCTCAACGGCTGGATCTCCCAGGAAATGTCCAAGCACTCGGGATCCGAGGACATCGACAATGAACAAGCGGGGAAGCCGGGAACGACATCCCGCGCCGCCCGGCCCGCCGCGAAAGCGACGGCCCCTCCCGTTCGAAGGATGATCCTCGAGACCAAGACCTCGCCCGTGATCCATCTCGAGTATGTCAGAACGCCCATCATCCCACCGCTCCCGCCGAGGAACTCAAGCCTGACGGTCTCCGAGCTCAGATCTCTCCTGGACGACATCGAGGGGAAGCTCGACGGCGTGAACGAGTTGTCGGAGATGACCTCTCTGCGTCTCCAGATGACCATGGACCGCCGCTCCAAGTTCATCCAGACCCTCTCCAATATCATGAAGAAGATCGGCTCCACCCAAGAGACGCTCGTCCAGAACATCAAGTGACAGGATAAAAAGACCGGTCTCAGGCCTCGGTCATGCGGGGCTCAATGAAGAAAGCTGAGGAGATATCCATCATGAAACGATCGCGGGCCATCCTCTTAGCGGCATTGCTGTTCGCCACTGCCGCCGCCGCGCCGGCTTCCGATGCGGGATCGTCCCGGGGCCAGGCCATGGCTCCCGCCCGGGATCCCGTCGCCGCGCAGGTCGTCAAGGAGCTCACCGCCGGCCTCCCCGCCTGGGTCAAGGAGAAGGACGTGCCCGGGGTCGCGGTCGCCGTCGTCAACGACAAGGAGATGCTGTGGCAAGGAGTCTACGGGTTCACCAGCCGGGCCAAGGACAAGCCGGTGACGCCCCGGACCCTGTTCAGCATCCAGTCGATGTCCAAGAGTTTCACGGCCCTCGCCGTGCTCATGGCCGTCCAGGACGGCCTCCTCGATCTCGACCTCCCGATCACCGAATACCTCCCGGATTTCACGGTCCACAGCCGGTTCGAGGAGAGCCCCGAGAGGAAGATGACCCTGCGGCACCTTCTCTCCCACCGGGCGGGTTTCACCCACGAAGCGCCCGTCGGCGGGAACTTCGACAGCCGCCCCCACACCTTCAGCGAACACGTATTAAGCATCTCCGACACCTGGCTCCGTTACCCGGTCGGCTACCGGTACAGCTACTCCAACCTGGGCATCGACCTGGCCGGCTGGATCGTGGAAAAAAAGAGCGGCGTGCCGTTCGCGAAATACGTCCGGGACAAGGTCCTCTCGCCCCTGGGCATGAACGACAGCACGCTCGACATCGAAGCTATCCTCAAGGCGGAAGACCGGGCCGTCGGGCATGTCACGCCGTTGCTCAAGGTCGCCGGCGGCATCCCGGTCGAGGTGCCGATGGTCCCGGCCGGCGGCGTTTACACGAACATCCTCGACATGGCCCGCTACCTCATGTTCCACATCGACAAGGGCCGGTCCGGCGAGGCACACGTGTTGAGGCGGGACCTCATCGAGGCCATGCACACCGTCCAGTTCCCCGATAAACACGAGCGGTTCGGCTATGGGCTCGGCCTCGTCTCGAGCCACATCGGGCCGCATGTCTATCTCACACACGGGGGCGGCGGCTACGGCTTTACCAGCTACATGGCCATGTATCCCGGGCTGAAGCTGGGGGTCGTGGTCCTGGCCAACGGGGACCAGGGCTCGGTCACAGGTCCCGTCAGCGACCTCGTCAACAAGATCATCCAAGATGGGATCGCTCCTCCCGGCCGGGAGCTCGAACGACCCACGGTGGACACGAAGGACCCGCTTTCGGCGACGGACGAGCGGGTGCGTAAGCTCGCGGGTTCCTACGCGGGGGGCGCGGCTATCGGGACGAAGGACGGCGCCTTCGGCATCACTCTGGCCAAACAGTTCTATCCGCTGGCGTTTTACGCTGACGGCGACGAGGTCGTCGGGCTTTTCGGCAAGTACTCCGAGCTCCGCGCCAAGCCGCCGCTCGGGGAGGGCGAGCCCGGCGCGATTGTCATCATGAACAGGCTCACGGGCACCTGCACATATTACGATTTCCATAAGCCGGAGCCCGCGGCCGACAAGCCGGGACCGAATAAGCCCGAATGGAAGCCCTTCCTCGGGGCCTACAAGACGCTGACGTGGGGCAGGTCGTTCGGTTTCATGGTCAACATCGCCGTCGCCGACGGCTACCTGACATTCAACGGGACGCGCTGCCGCGAGCACCTGCCGGGGCTTTTCTTCACCTACGACGGGGAAGCGCTCGACTTCCGCGGCACGGTGGCGACCTTCCGCAATATCTTACTCATCCGCACCCGCCGGTAATCTATTTCTTGAGTCCGGCCGGCCGGACTTTCTCGATGACGTCCGCGCGGACCCAGTAGGCGTGGCTTTCGCCGTCGCGCTGGCTCAAGAAGAAGAGGTACTTCCCGTCGGCCGTGACGATCGGGCAAAGCTCGATCGAGCGACTGTTGACTTCGGGGCCGAGCTTGACGGGTGCGGACCACGCGTTCCCGGGTGTCCTGAAGCTCACCCAGAGGTCGTATTGGCGCGAGAAAAGGAGATAGCTCCCGTCGGGCGCGATGAAGGGCGTGTTTTCTCCGGCCGCGGAGTTGACCGGGTCGCCCAGGTTGACCGGCGTTTCATATTTTCCGCCGGAAAAGCGCGCCAGATAGATATCGTCCAGGCCCCGGCTGTCCGCGGCCTGCCCGCCGAAATAGACGTTCCCTTTCTTGTCCAAAGAGAATTCCCAGTGCATGGGGTGTTCGTTCAGCGCAGCATCGAGCGGTTGCGGTTCGGACCAGCCCGCGGCCGTCCTGTCCGCGAACCAGACGCCTTCCCTGGTGGCCGCACCACCGGGAAGAGGCCTTGACGAAATGAAATAGATCCTTTTTCCGTCAGGGGAAAAGAAGGGAACGTCGTCGTTGACGTCCGGACCGGAGAACGGGGCCCAGGCCGGCGCCGTCCAACTCCCGTTCACGCGCTTCATCATGAGCAGGCCGCCGCGGGAATAGAGCTCCCCGGGGAAGGTCATCATCGGCGCCCAATAGACTTCGTTCCCGTCCGGGGAAAAGACCGTCGTGCTGTGGAGGCCCCAGATCGAGGAGACGATGCCCGGCGCGAAGAGCTCGGCCCCCGCCGCGGGCGGCTTCTGGCCGAGGTAGTCGCCTTCGAGGGCAGGGAAGCGGATAGCGGACTTGTCGGCGCCTTTTGCGGCCAGGAGCCCGGCCACGGCCTCCATCGCCCGCTCCCCGGCGACGTTGTAGGCCGTCTGGCCCATGATGGTCCGGGCGTCGAGCGGTGCGCCCTTCTCGACGAGGATCCGGACGGCCTCGGTCCGGCCGTCCCGGGCGGCATAATGGAGCGGCGTCCACCCGAACCGGTCGGGCCGGGCCGGGTCGAAACCCTCGTCGAGGAGGGCGCCGACGATCTCGGCCGACCCCCCGGCCGCCGCCGCGGCGAGGAGGCTTGTATCCGAGGCGGCTAGGGCCTTCAGGTCCTGCCCTTCCTCCGTCAACCGGCGAAACAACTTCGTCAGGCCTTGGGAGGCGGCGAGGGACAGCCCCTCCTGCCATTTCTCTCCGCTCGTCGGCACCCGGGCGCCTTTCTCTAGGAGAAGGTCGACGAACTCGCTCTTGCCTCGCCAGGCGGCGAGGTCGACCGCGCTGGATCCGAACTTGTCGACGGCGTTGACGTCGGCGCCGGCCTCGATGAGGACGCGGCCCGAGGCCGCCTGTCCCCGTTCGCGGGCGCAGAGGACGAGGGCCGTCCGCAGGTAGTCATCCCGCGTTTCGAGCGCCGCCCCTCCCTTGAGCAGCGCGGCCACGGCGTCCTTGCGGTCGTTCATCGCGGCCAGGTGGAGCGGGGTCTTAAGCCGCGCGTCCTGGAGCTCGAGCTTGGCGCCCTTGCCGACAAGGTACTTGATGAGGTCCGCGTTCCCGCCCAGCGCGGCGTGGTGGAGTGGAGTCATACCGTCGCCGTCGCGGGCATCGAGCAACTGGGGCGTCTTCTCGACGAGCGCCTTGACCGCCGCGACGTCGCCTTTACGGATCGCGTCGAAGATCTCCTGCGGCCGGGCCGTGGCCGCGATAAGGAATAGCAGGGACAGGCAAACGACTGTTCTTTTCATGCGAGACGGTCCTTTCTTGCGTTCATTCCAGGATGAAGCTCATGGATTCGAAGTTCAATGTCATCCGCGAGCATTGCGTCAGGATATCGAGGCCGAGCGTGCCATAGAAATAGCGCGTGTCGGTATGGGTCACCTCGGTGTGGACAGCGATCTTGCGCAAGGACAGGTCCTTGCCGCCCGCCCGGAAGCCGAATTCGTCCAGGACATGGATCGGGACCGTCACGGAGCTTCCGACGCCGCCCATCGTGGACTTCCGGAGCTTCGAGCCGGACGCGATCTCCTTCCCATAGCGCCGGAAGAACGGCGGATAAAGGTGGGTCGCCGAGGACCCGGTGTCCAGGCTGAGGGAGAGGCAGGCGCCCCGGAAAAGGACCTGCACGACGGGCATGAATCCGGAAAAACACATGTTCTGTTCGGACCGCGGACGCGGCGAGGCGGGAATGATCAGGTCGCCCTCCTTCGTCACGGTGATCTCCTTGAAACCTTCGAGGATCGGCGCGCCGAGGAGCCCGCGCCGGTCGACGCCGAATCTGGCCACCGCGGAAGGGAACAATTCGTCGGGCAGAACAAGGAAGACCGCGTTCCTGATGATGATGGAGCCCAACCGCATCTCCGGCACGACGCCGGTCCGGCCGTCGATCCATTGGCCCGTCCCCGACTGGATCTTGATGGCCGGACCGTAGATCGCGACGCCCAGCTCGTCGGCGATGGATTTATAGAGGACGGACAAGTTGGCGCCGGTGTCATAGCCGACGAAGAAGGTCCGGTCCTTGACGCGGACGGGAAATTGACTGTTCGTCATCCGTATCGTCGTGTCCTCTACTACCTCCACCCCCTGCGGCGGGATATCGGCCAGGGCGGACCAGAGCCCGGCCTGGTTTTCGCAGTTGGTTCTCTCCTCCTGGCTGAGCACAGGTCCGAAGCGGTCGAGGATCTCCCGCCGAGTCTCGCCGGCCTCGCGGTACCGCCCCGCGCGACGGAACGCGTCGGCCAGAAGGACCCAGGCTTCCTTGTTCATCATTCGCGCCGGTCCCTTCTCGGCGGAACGCAGGTAGCTCCGCAGCCGGGAGACGGCTGAGTCCAGACGATTGAAGACTTCGTCGACCGCCCCGCGGAAGAATTCCATTTCGAGCGAGGTGTGGTTCTCCATTTGGGCCACGGCGTCGCGGAGCTCGAAATAACGGCTGTCCTTGTAGAGCCGGGCCAGATGCTGCAGCGGATCCGCAGTTTTCGGCTGGCCCAAGCCGGCCGAAGCGGCGGCCGAGAGGACGAGGAGCAGGGCGGCGGCCGGGATCTTCTTCACGCGGCGGATTCCCCCGGAGTCATTTCGTGACCTTGCCGTCGGCGAAGACGAATCTCTGACCCATCTCCATCGGGACGTGGATGGACAGTCCGGGAAGTTTGGCCTGGAAGACCTTCTGGAACTCGAGATACATGGCGCTGCCCGCCTGGACGTGCATGGGGAAGGCGGCCCGGACGTCGAATTTCCCGAAGAAGTCCAGGTTCTGGATAGCGTACTTCTCGCCGGCCTCGTAAACGGGGAAGACGAAGGCCAGGTCGATCCGGCCGGTTTTCGTTTTCAGGAAGTCGTGCTCGGAAGTCGGATCGTTCGGCTGGCAGTCGCCGTTGTGATAAACGACGAGGCCGTCGACCTTGATCAGCCAGGCGACTTCGGGGACG
Organism: Candidatus Aminicenantota bacterium; assembly: GCA_041303965.1. Lineage (GTDB taxonomy): Bacteria > Acidobacteriota > Aminicenantia > Aminicenantales > Saccharicenantaceae > RBG-16-66-30. Next base: position 26,396 of record JBFYOD010000061.1, on the reverse strand, counting down.
CCGGAATGATGGGAATTGATGGTGGCGATTTGAAGGCCGGCGGATTCGAGCTCGGCCCGGGGGCCTACGAGGTAGTTGTAGGCGGGGTCGTCCGCGGCCTTCCAGCCGAAAAAGTAGGCGATGTCGGGGACCGTCCTTTTCCAGCCGAAGATGACCGGGTCGTAGTGGTCCTCATGCGAGTGGGATACGAACACCCGGACCTTCAAGCCCTTGATCTCGTCCGGGTCGATCCATCCGGAAGAGAGGGATGGCCGTTCGGGGCGGGACTTGCGTTGCTGTCCGTCCTGCCGCTCCTGGTAATCGAAAACGAGGAGGTAGTTGCGGGTCCGGACGGCATAGCCGCAATGACCGAGATACCAGACGACCGCGCCGCCGCTTGGCGGCGTATCGGGCAATACGGCCGTGGATGGGACCGTCTGTCCCGGCGCCATGCTTTCGGTCCGGCCCAGGGCTCTCCCCGACACGCCCGCACCGAAAACACAAAGGCCTAGCAAGACAATGATCACCGTCATGAAAAGCACGATCTTCCAAAGCTTAGCCAAGCGAGCCTCCCTTATAGGGCTTATCCGGCGGACATGAGGGGTGCCGCGATAGGCCCGGTGCAACCGAACATCATCATGCCGAACCGAAATACAGCAAGGTTCGGGCCAAGTCCGGGACCTAACCCCCGCGGTGGGATGCTCCCGGATCCCGGGCATAGCCCAGGCAAGCCAAGAGGGGGTCAAACCTACAGACGGGAGCGGATCCTAAGGAGCGACCTACAGAAGTGCGGCGGAGCGGCCCGGAGCTGCGCTTCCGGGAAATATCTTAATAATGCTTAAAAAAGCGCACATATTCGAAGTCCCGGACTCAGAGAATTTCGTAAAATGAATTTACACAGGGGCACTGTCCGGTTTTAGATAGGGAACGTCCTATTCCGGACGGTTCTATTGTCGACCCGGTCCCCCGCAATATGACCTTGGGGCGGAAATTATTCTTCGGAAAGGCCGGCCAACTTATCCTGGACGCGGCGCAGTTCGTCCTGGGCCTCTTTGAACAACTTCGCCTTATAGGCCAGAGTGTCCAGCGCTTTGGTTTCGCTCATGGTCCTTTTCAAGAGGTCGATACGGGCGAGGATCTCAGCTTCGCGCCGGCGCAGCCGGGCGGTTTCTTCCGGAGTCAGGGGCGTTTTGTCCATGGCTTGGCTTTTCGTGCGTCCATTGTAGACCGAACGGGCGCCCCAGGCAAGAGGGGGTCAAACCTAAGGTGGGCGTTCCGGAGGGGGTCAAACCTACCTTTTACACTTTTCAGGTCAAAAAGGGTGTAAAAGGTAGGTTTGACCCCCGCTTGAATCGTCGTCTACCTTGGGACCAGCCTGACCGTCCGGATCTCGAAGGGCCTGAGCCGGACCGGGATCGAATCGATCTCGACGGTTTCATGGCCGCCCGATGAGGAGGTCGAAAAGCCCAAGAATACAGCGCTCGCCAGCCGGGCTTCCGTATCCTTCCCGGCGATCTCGCGAAGGCGGGCGACGGGCGTGCCGTCGGCGTCGAGCCAGAGGGCCTGAATGATGACATTGGGCTGGTCGATCGACAGGAATGATTCCCCCGCCGTCTTGAACCGGCCCTTGTTCCGGGCTGGCAGCCAGGCCGCGACGAGCGGCGTGTGGACATCCCAGCCGAATCGGGAGGCGGCGACCCTGTCCGAAGCGGAGTCCGCCGCTGTCCCCGCGCCCGCGGGCGGAGCGCTCGTCAGGCTGTAGCGGAACTCCACACGGCCTTCCTGGCTCGCCTTGAAATTCGTCATCCAGTAGTTATTCATGGCGTAGGAAAAGACCCAGGCGTTGGCGAGGTCGAGCCGCGTGAGCCATTTCCCGGTGTTGATGTCCCCGAACTGGACGAGCGGCGCCTCGACCGGGGACCAGACGACACGCGCGTCTTTTCCGGAGAATTCGACCCAGTTCTGGACGGTATGCCAGTCGAGGGTCGTCCCGGGGAGCTGCTCCTTGCCCGGGGCCATGTCGGCGTCGGCGATCTCGAAGCGGATACCGGGAGGCACACGGACGGGCTTGGCGGCGGGAGCCGCCGGGAGGCCCGGCCCGACTTCGAACGGAAAGGCGAAATAGACGGCCTCGGGCGCGAACGTTTCTTCTTTATCGAGAACGTTGACGAGATCGACACGCTTGACGTCATCGTAGAGAACGATCCTTTGCTCGAGCGCCGCGCACATCTTGGGCGAGCTCTTGACGGTGAGGCTGGACGCGACCGGCCCCCGCCATCCGGTCTCGATCTTGGCCGACTCGGGCGCCCAGCGGTTGAACGTCGCCCGCTTGGTCATATCATCAACGGCCTTGCGTCCGCCCACGGGCTGCTCATAGATGTACGTGTTGAGCGGCCAGGGGCTCGTCCTGTCGACGAGCTCGCGGTCGAGCTCCTTGTCGTAAAGGCTCGATATGCCGCCCGTCTTTGCGTCCACGGTGACACGGTAGAAGCGGTTTTCGATAATGTTACCGCGGATATCCGATCCGGGACCGGCAGCGGCGATGCCCGGGGCCGCCTCCCCCGCTGTGACCGCGAACACGGCGTAGCCCATCGACGGGACGTTCGGCGCGAGGACCAGCAGGGCGTCATCGCCCAGCACCTGGAACTTCGCGCCGCTGCCGAGGCGCCGATCGACGACCCGGATCTTGCCCTTCGCCTCACGAAGGGGTCCGGCCGGAAGTGTCACGCGGACGACGTCCGTCCTCGTCCAAGAGAGCGGATTGAAGACGGCGAACTCGAATTCACCGTCGGCGCTGACGAGCCGGGCCAGCGCTTCGGTCCCGCGCCGCAGGAGCGTCCGCGAGGCCTCCCGCGCCTCGTAAGCGAAGCTCGACTTCGCCGCCCACTGGCTTCGGGCCAGTTCCGACTGAGGATCGTCGATCGAGTTGTAAGCCCCCCAGGTGTGCTCGTCGTAGAGCATGGCCAGCTCGTGGGCCTCCCGGATCCGGGCCTCCGGAAAGCGGAAGGCCTTGGCCAGGTCGAGTTTCGCTGCAAGCGCCGAGATCTTCTCGGCCGAGACGAGGTCGCTATGGGTCATTCGGTTGAGCCCGGTTTCGAAGGCCGTCGAGGCGACGCCGTCGGTCCAGTAATCGGGCCAACCGAGCTTGTGGACGGGGAGCGACGTCCCGTGGTCCTTCTCTAAACGCTCGAAGAATTCGCTCATGGTCGCCAGCCTCAGCCGCGGCGAAACATAGCGCTCGTTCCATTCCTTGACCAGGTCGGAGAGGCCGCGCCCGGGCGGACAGTTGTCCGTCGTCCAGGCGCCGATGTTGAAGGCGATGATGTCGTAGGGGTAATCGCCGCGCGCCTCGAGCTTGGCCAGATAGTCCCCGACCTTCGGGGCGCTTTTCGCGACCGGTTCGTGGAGGAGGAGCTCGTAATTCGCGAACAGGTAGTGCTCGCCGTTCCAGTGGAGGATGCGGCTGCCGTCGGGCGATTCCCACCAGAAGGCGTTGGGCCGGCGAAGCGGCGCCCGGGAGCGCGTCTCGTTGATGCCGGTCGCGAAATAGCGGATGCCCGCCTGGCCAAAGACCTGGGGCAGGGCCCAGGAAAAGCCGGTGACGTCGTTGTTCATGGCGGCGCGGACGTCGAATCCGTAGGTCCCGGAATACTGCTTGGCCAGGTCGACGGAGCGGATGATCTCTTCGTGGGAAAAACCGTCGGACTGGTTGAGGTAGAGCCCGGACAGCTCGACGCGGCCGGCCCGGATGAGGTCGGCCAGGGCACGGACGTCGGCCTCGGGCCTGGTCCGGATGAAATTCTGGAGAGCCCAGGAGATCTCGATATTCCAGCGAAATTTGGCGTCGTCGGGATAGGCGTCGGTTTGCCGGCAATAGTCGATGACGGAATCAAGGTATTCGACGTGGTTTTGGGCGACCCGCGTCTGGAGCTCGGTGTAGCCGATGTCGGTGTGGGAATGGTGGAAAAGATAGACGGACCAGCGCCGCGCGGGGAGGAGAGCTATCTCGCGGCTGAGGGCGGCCGTCCCGACCTTGACCTCGAAACGCGCCTTGGCGGGCTTCACGGCCTCGGGAACGTGGGCCTCGAAGACGTTCCGGCCCGGCTTGAGGGAGAGGACGGGCATGGCCAGGTCGCAGGGCTTGCCAGCAACCCAGGCCTTGACGGCGGCTTTCCCGGTTTCGGGGCCCGGATAGTCGACGATGATCTGGACGACCTGCTTCGCCGCGGCCCCGTCCTTGACCAGGAAAACCGTCGGGACGACCTCGAGCCGAGGCATGGAGATCGGCGTCACCGGAGCGCCGGGCGCCGCTTGGGCCGGAGGCAGCGGAGAAGCGGCGGCGACCGCAAAGACGGCCGAGGCGAGGAAAACCGAAAGGCGCGCGCCGATGACGGCGGAGTTTCCCTTGTTTCCGTTGTTCATTTGCGGCCCTCCTTCGAGCCTCAATCTAACATGCCCCGGGACCCCAGGTAAAGGCCCGGCCGCCGGGCGGTTTGACCCCCCGCACCGGATGTGCCATCATAGAATGTCGAGGTTGAAATGAACGCTCATCGAAGCGGCCTACGGGTCTTTCTGGCCTTGGCCTTGGCAGCCGGTATCGCCGGGAGCGCTCTTGCCTTCGCCAAGGCGGCCGCCGCCCCAGCGGGGCCCCAGAAGAAAAAAGCCCAGGACAACGAAAAGAGCCCCCAGTACCAGTACGAGAAAGGCCTCATCGCCCTGCGTTACGGGCTCCCGGACGAGGCCATCCGCTATGGAAGGCTGGCCGTCTCGATCGACCCGGAGCACTTCAACGCCTGGAGCCTTCTGGGGTCAGCCTATTACACCAAGGGAGAATACACCCTGTCGGCGGAGGCCTACGGGAAGGCCGCGGCGCTCAAGCCGGACGCCGGGGAAGTCCAGCGGAACCTCGGATTGGCCTTCGTCGAGCTCAAGGAGACGGAGAAGGCCGAAGCCGCCCTGAAAAGGGCTTATGACCTCGGCGGCGACGCCGAGGCCGCCTATTTTCTGGGCCGGCTCTATTACATCGAAAAACGCTACGACGAAGCCCTGGATTCCGTGGTCAAGTCCATCCAGAAAAATGGCGCAAACGCCGGGGCGTACAACCTCAAAGGCGCCGTCCTCAACCAGCTGGGCCGCTCCCTCGAGGCTGTCGGATGCTTCCAGGCCGGCCTCGTCCTCGCCCCCGACGACGTCAACCTCCAGGTCAACTTGGGTGTCGCCTATCTCAACGCCAAGGACCCGGCCAAGGCTCTGGCCGTATTCGAGGCGGTCCTGCCCAAGATCGAACCAGCGGTGTTGAAGGCCCAGGTCGAAAGCTACATCAAGGCTATCAAGGACGCCGGGAAATAGGGCCGGAAAAGCGGGCTTCCATGGCCCGCAGGAAGGCCGTCCCTTTTTCGACAAAGGCCCGGCCGTCCGGGCAGAGGTCCTGGAAGATCCCCCGTTCGAAGGCGAAATCCCCGAGCCTCGAATTGTAGGTCTCGAGCCCGACCGTTCCGTCGAACCCGATCTCCGCGAGCATCCGGAAGACCGTCTCCCAGGGGACGAGTCCGCCGCCGGGCACACCCCGGTCGTTCTCGCAGGCATGGACCAGGGCGAGGCGCGGGCCGAGGACGCGCAGGCCCTCGGCGTAGTCGCGGACCTCGGTTAGGGCATGGTACGTATCGAACGTTGCCCGGATGTTGGGGTGCGCGGCCAGGGCGATGAGCCGCATGAGCTGGGCCGGCGTGTTGACGAGATGGGTCCGGAACCGGCTCATCGGCTCGAGGATGATGGCGACGCGGCGCGCGGCTGCGTATTCGGCCAGGTTATGGAGGCCTTCGGCGGCGCGGGGGAACTCGTCGGCCGGCGGGCGGCGGCGCTTGACGACGCCCGGATGCCCGTAGAGACAACCGGCGTACCCGGAGGCGCCGAGCTCGGCGGTCAGGTCGACCTGACGCTTATGCCAGGAGAGGCCCCGGGCGCGGTCGGCCGGGTCGTCGGCTGAAAGGTCGCAGTCGAGAGGCCAAAGGCCGCCCGGACCGACGATGAGCTCGAGACCGAGAGCGGCGGCGCGGCGGCCGGTCAGGCGCGGGTCGAAGACGACGTCGTCGCCGACGGAGAGTTCGAACATGTCCAGGCCCAGCTCCCGGGCAAGGTCGAGAAAACGCAGGTCGGCGTCCGACCAGCTCCGAGTGAAGAGATAGCAGTGGGCCCCGTACCTCACGGGGGAACGATACCCCAGCTCCGCGGTAAGTTCAAGCCGACGGGCTAAGGTGATATGATACGCCCATTAGGGCCGGGCCGAAACGTTTCGGCCTCCCGTACGTCTTATGGGGTGAAGACGGACGAAGACATGACATCCTTCGACGAGCTTTACGACATGTACCACGCGCACATCTACCGATTCGCCTGCGCCCTGGCCGGGGACGCCCGGGACGCCGAGGACCTCTTCCAGGAGACCTGGCTGCGGGCCGTCAAGGCCCTTCCGGCGAGCCGGGAGACAGAGGGGAGCGACCCCAAGGCCTGGCTCTTCACCATCACGGCCAACGCCCACAAGGATTCGCTGAGGAAGAAGCGCGTCCGCCGTCTCTTCCTCCTGGAGAGGACGAAGTCGATGGCGGCAGCGACGGCCGACGCCGACCCTGGCTGGGACGTCCCCGGCCATTCGCGCCGGGACGCCGAGACGCGGTCGGACATCGGGATCTGCCTCCGCCGGGCCGTCTCCCGGCTCCCCGGCAGGGAGAGGCGGGTCTTCGTCCTCAAGGACATCGAGGGCTTCAAGCACGAGGAGATCGGCCGCATGCTCGGTATCCCCGAGGCGACCGTCCGGACGCTCCTCCATCGGGCTGTCCGGAAGCTCCGGAAAGAACTGGCCGCGTTCAGGCCGGCGGCGAACGGGAACCCTGTTTTCGAGGAGGGGCGGTCATGACCAACAGCTTGAAATGCCGGGACATCGAGCGGCTCATGCTCGAAGGCGAAGACCGGGCCCTCCCGCCGGGAGAGCGGGGCCTCGTCGAAGAGCATCTCCGCGCCTGCGTGCGCTGCCGGGGATTCACCGCGGACCGGGCGCTCGTCCGCGCCGAGCTCGCGGGAGCCCGCTGGCCGGCGCCGCCGGAGGAGCTCGTCCTGAGGACGCGGCGGATGCTGCGGGACACCGGCGCGGCGGCGGCGCCGGCCTTGCCGGCCTGGGTCCTCGTCGCGCTGGCCGCGGTCACCATCATCACGTCCATCTGGCTGGCAGCCTGGCTGCCGGACATCACCCCGGAAACGGCCCTGGCCGACCTGCCGTTCGGGGGGCTGGTGGCCATATTCATCATCATCCAGAACGCGCTCATGCTCTTCTGCGCTCCCGTCGTTCTGCGGACGGCCCGGGCGCGGCGGGGCGAATTCGAGAGCGCGCGATAGCGAAGACACGAAGCTCAGATAATCAGGAGGTCAACATGACAGTTTCGAGCAACGGTAAGAGCGTCGCCATCGTGATCATCATCGTCATCCTGGCGCTTTTCGCCTTCCGCTCCATCTTCTTCGTCATGCCGTTCGGCGTGTTCCCGGGTTTGGCCCGCTCCGTCGGAAACGCGGGCCATTCCTTCCATGGCTGGTTCGACGGTTTCGGCCCGCTCCGCGCCATACCGCTCTTTATCCTCCCGGTCGCCCTGATCATCCTTTGGGGTGCGGTCCTCATCTGGGTCTACCGGGACGCCGAGAAGCGGGGCATGAGCGGCATCCTGTGGCTGCTCCTGGTCCTGATCGGAAATGTCATCGGCCTGCTCATCTACGCCATCGTCCGCAGCGAAACGCCTGTCAGGCGGCGGGCCGAGGGCGCGGGGGGAAGCGCGGGCCCGGAAAAATGCCCGGGCTGCGGGAACTCCGTCGCGACGGGACACGCCTTCTGCCCCCATTGCGGGAAAAACCTGAAGCGGACCTGCCCCGCCTGCGGCAAGACCGTCGAAGCGGACTGGAAGGTCTGCCCATCCTGCGGCGCGGGCATCGATTCCGGCCAGCCCCGGAGTGTCTGATTATTTAAAGATCTCGCGGCGGAGGGAGGCCAAGGCGATGCGCGATTCGACCGGGTTTACGCCGATTCCGGGCCCGTCCGGCACGCGGATCGTGCCCGGCCCGCTGAGCTCGATGAAGGGGTCGATGACGTCCTCTTTGTAATAGCGCCGACTGGCGCTTAGGTCGTTCGGGTATTTAAAATCGGGCAGGGTGGCGATGTGGAGGTTGTGGGCCCGGCCGATGCCGCATTCGAGCATGCCGCCGCACCACACCGGGACGCCGCGCGACTCGCAGTAGTCGTGGATCTTGCGGGTCTCGACGATGCCGCCGACCCGGCCGACCTTGATGTTGACGATCCGGCAGCTGCCCATCTCCAGGGCCGCGCGCGTCGTATCGAACGACAGGATGCTTTCGTCGAGGCAGAGGGGCGTCGTCATCTCCCGCTGGAGCCGGGCGTGGTCCCAGAGGTCGTAGGGGGCGAACGGCTGTTCGATCATGAGCAGGCCGTAGGCGTCGAGGGCCTTGAGCGTCCCCATGTCCTTCAGGCCGTAGGCGCCGTTGGCGTCGGCCTGGAGCATGATGTCGGGGTATTTTTCGCGGACGGCGGCACAGGCCGCCGAGTCCCAGCCCGGTTTGATCTTGATCTTGATCCGCTTGTAGCCCTGGTCGAGGGACTGGCCGATGCGGGCGACAAGGTCCGGGAGCGAATCCTCGATGCCGCAGCTCACGCCGGCGGCGATCTCCGTCCGCACTCCGCCGTAAAGCTTGTGGAGCGGCAGGCCCGCCTTTTTCGCCTTGAGGTCCCAGAGCGCCAGCTCGAGCCCCGCCTTGGCCATCTTGTTGCCCCGGAAGACGCCGGCTTCCCGGGCGTAGTCCTCGGGCTCGACGAGGCCCTTGCGGAAGACGAGCGGCACGAGGAACTCCTTCATGACATGCCAGGCCGTCTCCGTCGTCTCACCGCTGTAGAGCGGCGATTCCTCGGCCACGCACTCGCCCCAGCCGCAGACACCTCCCTCGAAGACCTTGATCAGGCTGAACGTACGGTCGTAGGACCGGCCGAAGCTCGTCTCGAAGAAGTGTACGTAGGGCAGCTTGAGCAGGTCGATCTCTATCCGCTCGATGGCCATGGGCTGTCCTCCGCGTTCTCGATTCCCGCCTAACATAATCCAGGACGTCTGCTGAATTCAAGGAGCGGTCAGCCGAGCTTGACGCCTTTCCGGTGGGCTCGCCACTCGTAGATGCCGATGATGCGGCGGGCCATGGCCTCGGCTGAGTATTTTGCCAGGACGGCCTCCCGGCCGCGCGCGGCCAAGCGGCTGGCCAGGGCCTTGTCCAAGCAGATCTTGAGGATGGCGTCGGCCAGGGCCTTGGCGCTCCGGGCGGGAACGAGGAGGCCGGTCTCGCGCGGAGTGACGATGTCCCTGACCGCCCCGACGTCCGCGGCGGCGACGGGAAGGCCGCTGGCCATGGCCTCGATGAGGAACCCGCCGAGCCCGTCGAGGTGCGAGAAGACGGCGAACATGTTCAGGGAGGCCAGGATCCGGGCCGCCTCGTTCCGCCGGCCCAGGAAATAGAAGACGTTGTCCATGGCAGGCCCGACGGCGGGGTCGTCGGATCCGAGGCGCAGGCTTCCTTCTCCGACGATGACGATCTTGACCTTCGGGGCCGACTGGCCGACGATCGCGGCCGCTTCGAGGAACGTCCGGTGCCCCCGCTCGTCTTCGAGCGGGATGACGACTCCGGCCAGGAAGTCCTCCGGGCCGAAGCCGAGCTCCTCGCGGACGGATTCGTCCGGGCCGTGGGCGGTGAACGGCGAAAAATCCAGCCCCGGCGGGACGACCTCGACGTTCGCCTCGGCGACGCCGCCGCGGACGAGGATCAGACGGACCCCCTCGGAACCGGCGACGAAGGCATCGGCCGCCGCGAGCGGCAGCCGCCCTTCGAGCGGTGAAGAGTCGGCGGGCAGGGATAGGATACGGACGGGCACCTGGGCCGAAACCGCCGCGGGCAGCCCGAGCGCCGCGCCCAGCGTCCCGTTGAAATGGGCCAGCCGGCAGCGGTGGGACTTCATGGCCCGGGCCAAGTCCCGCCGGACGACCCATTTCATCCGGCCGTGCATGCGCAGGGGAAGCACGGAAAGGCCCTCGGCCGCCGCCTTCTTCAGAAGATCGCCGCCGGGTTCGAGGACGAGGCTGGCCGTGTAACTTTTTTTGCGGAGCTCGCGGGCTATGCAGAGGATCTGCCGCTGGCTTTCGTGCCATTCGAGGCCGGCGTCGACGAGGAAGAGGCTCAAAGCGTTTCCCGCCGCCGCGCAGGGATGACCGCCGGGATATTCACGCGGTCATCTTAGCACAGCGAAAAATAAATTTAAAAGGTGATATTGCGGGTCTCGAGGGTCGAGCCGGTCACCTTGGCGATGTTGGCCACGGCCACGTTGTAATCGACGAGGGCCCTAAGCTCCATCGACCGGGCGCTGGCCAGGGCGTCCTGGTAGGTGAGGACGAAATAGTTCGTCGACATCCCGACGGCGAGCTTTTTCATCTCGGCCTCGAGCTGCTTCTCGGCCAGCTCGCGGGCGATACGGTAGGCATCGACGCTCTTGGCCGCGGTTTCGAGGGTCAGAACGGCGTCGCTGACCTCGAGGTAGATCTGCTGTTCCTGGTTCTTGAGGCTGGCCTGGGTCTGCTGGAGATCGAGCTTGGCGTAGGTGTAGTTGGCGCGGCCGACGACGTCTCCCAAGGGGATGGTCAGGGTCAGCCCGGCCGTCCAGTTGTTGTACAGGAACCTGAACGTATCTTTGAACGCCTGCGCGGCGCTGCCCGGGGAGCCGGGGGTGGGCGGCAGGAACGGATTGTCCGGATCGTAGATGAACTGTGCCCCGGAAATACCCGGGCTGGCTTTGACGAGCTGCAGGTCGAGCTGGGGCAGGAGCTGGTTCTTGGCGTAGCGGAAATTGAACCTCTTGGTTTCGATCGTCGATTTCGCCACCTCGAGGTCCGGGCGCCTGGCCATCGCCTTGGCGAAGGCCTCGTCGAGGGTGATCTCGAACGGCTTGAAGCTGGGAGTGTCGGCCGGATGGAGGTTCTGGCCCTTGGCCGAGGGATCCCCGCCCTGATTGAGGAGGGTCTTCAATTTGTCCTGGCTGCGCTTGACCATGGCTTCGGCCTGGAGGATATCGGCCTCCCGCCGGGCCACGGTGGCTTCGGCGTTGAGGACCTCGATCGGCGCCTTCTGCCCGACTTCGACTTCCTTCTTGGTCTTGGCCAGGAGGTCCCGCCCACTCTGGAGGGCTTGCTGCAGGGTCTTCAGGTTCTCGACGGAGTAGACGAGGTTCCAGTAGGCCGCTTCGACGGAATAGACCAGGTTGATGAGGACGGTCTTGAACTGGTTCCGGGAAATATCGAGCGAGTTCAAGGCCACAATGATCTCCCTCCGGCTGACTGCCCATCCGAAATTCTTGAGCAGGGGTTGGGTCAGGGCCAAATTCAGGCGGCTCGTGTAGGACGGGTTGTAGCTCTGGAAGAGCTGGTTGTTCTTCTGATAATCGTAGCTCAGGGACGCGCTGAAACGGCCTCCGAAGGGGAGCTGCTGGGCGACGCCGGCCGAGGAGCCCGTGCTCTTGGTGATGTAGGTCCCGGAGCCCTGGAGCGACCAGGTCGAGAGTTGTTCCATCCGGTTCCCGGTCAAGTCGACCTGGAACGTCGGCATGAAATACTGCCGGGCCAGCGAAACCGAGGCCGAGGCCAGCTCGGGATTGAGGACCTCGACGGCCACGTTGAGGTTGTTCTTCAAGGCCTGGACGATCGAATCTTCGAGGGTGAGGGAAACGTCTTGCTTCTCCTGGCCGATGGCGAAGCCGCCGAAGAGGGCCAGGACGAGGAACGAGATGGCGATCCGTTTTAAATTCATGTCCGTCCTCCGATATAGAGAATCACGTCAAAAAGGCATTACTAGCAAGAATGATGCCAAAATACACGACCTCATCAATATAATACGAATTCGGGGGCTTTTCGTTCACTCCGGCCACCGGATCCCGAGGGCCGTCATCTTGTTGAAAAGGGTCTTGCGGCTGACGCTAAGGGCCCGGGCCGCCCGGGTTCGGCTCCCGCCCGCTTGACGGAGCGCCTCGAGGATGAGCTCTTTTTCGCGCCTTTCGGCGACACATTGAACCTCTTCCCGGAGGGACCCCGCCGGCCCCGGGCCCGGCGGCCGCCCGCGATCCGGGGCGGCGGCCGTGAGCCTGAGGCGGGCCGGAAGGGCGGCCTCGGTCACCCACTCGCCTTCGGCCATGACCATGGCCTCGTAGATGATGTTCTCGAGCTCCCGGACGTTTCCCGGCCAGCCGTAGCCCGCCAGGCGGGTCAGGGCGCCGGGGGCGAAGGCGAGGACGTTCTTATCGAGCTCCCGGGCATACTTACGGACGAAGTGCTCGACGAGAAGCGGGATGTCCTCCGTTCTCTCGCGGAGCGGGGGCAGCCGCAGGGACAGGACGGCCAGGCGGAAATAGAGGTCCTCCCGGAAGTTCCCGTTCGCGACCTCGGCCTCGAGGTTCTTGTTCGTGGCGGCGATGACCCGGACGTCGACGGGGACGGTCTTCGTTCCGCCTACCCGGACGATCTCCCTTTCGCCGAGAGCCCGGAGGAGCTTGACCTGGGCGTCCTGGGACAGCTCGCCGACCTCGTCGAGGAAGATCGTCCCCGTGTTGGCCAGCTCGAACTTGCCCGTCTTGTCCGACCGGGCGTCGGTGAAGGCCCCCTTGACGTGTCCGAAGAATTCGCTCTCGATGAGGTCGCGGGGCACGGCCCCGCAGTTGACGATGACGAACGGCCCGTCCTTGCGCGGGCTGGCGAAGTGGATGGCCCGGGCGACGAGCTCCTTGCCCGTGCCGCTTTCGCCGCTGACGAGGACGGTCCCGTCGACGCGGCTCATTTTTTCCATAAGTTGGAAGACGGAGTTCATCCGGCTCGACGTCCCGACGATGTTCGAGAACCTGTACCGCGATGTCAGCTCCGAACGCAGCGTCTCGACCTGGCGGCGCAGGTTCCGGATCTCCAGGATGCGGGAAACGTTGAGCAGAAGCTCGTCGTTGTCGATGGGTTTCTCCAGGTAGGCGTAGGCGCCGAGCTTGGTCGCCTCGACGGCGTTGCGGATCGTCCCGAAGGCCGTGATGATGATGATCTCCGGACCGGGCTGGAGCTCGCGGAGCCCGGCCAGGACCTCGAGCCCGGGAAGGTCTGGAAGGTTCATGTCCAGCAGCACTACGTCGGGCTCGAAGAGGCGGGCTTTCTCGAGACCCTGGCGGCCGTTCTCCGCGGCGGCCACCTGAAAGCCGTGGTCGCCCAGGAGCACGGAAAAGACCTCGCGGATGCTCTTCTCGTCGTCGATGACCAGGATCCGTGGAACCATGGCGGCCTCCTCAACTCACGGACAGGGTGACGAGAACCGTCGTCCCCTCCCCAAGGCGGCTGCGGAGCTCTATCTCTCCGCCGTGCGCCTTGACGATGGTATAGCAGATCGACAGGCCCAACCCCGTGCCACCCTTCTTGGTCGTGAAGAAGGGGTCGAAGACCTTGTCCAGGTCCTCTTCGGAAATGCCCGGACCCGTGTCCGAAACGCGGAGGAGGGTTTTCCCGTTCTCGAGGACGATATCCTCGACGTTGAGCGTCCCGCCGCCGTCCATGGCCTGGACGGCGTTGAGGAAGACGTTGAGGAAAACCTGCTTGATCTGGGATCTGTCGGCATCGACGATGACCGGAGCCGCGGGGAAGGACGTCCTGACCTCGACGCCCTTGGCCCGGGCCTGGATCGAGACGAGGGCGACGCTCTCCTCGAGGAGCGCGACGAGGTCGCAGGGTTCCTTGTGGATCTCAGACGGACGGGAGAACGAGAGAAGCGCGGTCAGGATCTCGTCGATCCGGTCGGTCTCCCGGAGGGCGACGCCGAGAAGCTTTTTTTCGGTCTCCTCGCGGCAGCGCGACTCCAGGTACTGGAGAGAGGACTTGATGGACGTCAACGGATTCCGGATCTCATGGGCGGCCCCGGCGGCGAGCTCGCCGATCGTGGCCAGCCGGTCGGCCCGGAGCATGCGGCGGAAGCGCTCCCTCTGCTCCTTGTAGAGAAGGGCGTTCTCGAGGGCGATCCCGGCCTGGGGCATGAGCGAATCGATGAAAGCCGCTTCTTCGGCGGAATAGGGCCCGCTTTCCCCCTTCGGCCCGGCGCAGAGAATGCCGATCAGCCGGTTCATGGACAGGATAGGATAGCAGAGGACGAAGCCGAGGCGGTCGAAAACTACCTTCTCTTTCTCTCCCAGGAAACCGAAGACGCCGGGCCTTCTCCGGACGTCGAGGAAGGTCTTGTTGACCTTGAGCCACTTGGCCAGATGGTCCTGACCCGAGAGGACGACCCCGCGGAGGTCGGCCGGGGGATAGCCGGAAGCGGCCCCGACACGGAACTGCCCGAGGTCGTTGTCATAGATGAAAAACACCAGCCGGTCCACGGCGATCGCTTCTTTGATCGTCCCGAGCAAGTTCAGGACGATCTGGTCGAAATCCTCGATCAGGTTGAGGCTTTCGGCGAACTCCCGGAAGATCGTTCGGGCGTGGACTCCCCGGCGCTTCCCGCCGAAAACCCCTCGGGCCCAGCTCGTTAAACGGGACACTCTTTTTAGCTCCTATTCTGCTCCTACGAGGATACAGGAAACCCGGGCGAAAGTAAAAAGCCGGGGGAATTGGGTAAAAAGGGAAACAATTATCCCCGAGATGGGTAACCAAGGTAACGCCAACGGGGCCCGCTGGCCAAGGGCCAGGATTGGCACCATCCTTGCATTAAGAAGGTCGATCCCGATGGAGGTTTGACCATGAAAGTCCATAAACTCATCCTCATCCTAACAGCTATCCTTCTCCTCGTCCTATTGCTCCCCGCGCAGACCCAGGATTCTCAGAGCATGAAGCTCCTTCGCTTGAAAAGCGCTCAGCTCTCGCTCGACCTGAAAAAGGCCGATTTCGACCGTTACCTGAAACTCAAGGAAGAAGGCTTGGCCTCCGAGGCCGATTTCTCCCAACGGCAGACGGCCTACCTCCAAGCCCAGGTCGACTATCAGCAAGCCCTGATCAGCTTCATGGGCAGCGAAGCCCGGATCTCGGTCGCCAGCGCGGTCAAGTTCCAGGATGGACGCGGCAAGAAATTCGTCCGGGTGTCCTTGCGCTACGCCTCCAAGGAGCTCAAGGAGCTGGCCAATCTCAAGATCAGCGCCGAAGACCTCTTCCCCCTCGACTTCATGAAGGAGATCAAGGACGTCTACGTCTCGCTCCTTTCGGAAACCAAGATCGTCTCCGACCCCTACGAGAAGTCCATCGCTTCGATGCCCATCGAGACCGAACGCGAAGTCACTTTCCAGCTCCTCAAGGACGTCGAGAACCTCGAGATCAGCGTTTCCTACTCGGGGAAGACGGAGAAGACTTCCGTTTATCTGCAAAAGGGCGTCAGCGCCAACATCGTCACCGTCAACTCAGCCCAGTTCTCCCAGGAAGCCGACCTCGAGAGCACGGCGACCTTCGACCTGTCGCTCGAGAAGTTCAGCGGCGAGGCCAACGTCTTCAAGCTCGAGGCCGTCAACCTGCCTCAGCAGATCACCTACGAGTTCAGCGACCCGACGACAAGCGCCCGTCTCTCCCAGATCAAATTCAGCGAGGGCGTCACCAGCCTCAAGCTCCAGCTCAAGCTCTACCTGCCCAAGAACCCGGATGACCGGGTCGTCCTCGACAAGCCCCTCGAGTTCTTTGTCCTGGCCCTCGACAACGACCAGACGCAGAAGCTCCGCGCCATCGAAACGGCCGGCGCCGGGATCGGACCCAAGGAGATCGAAGCCCTGAAGGCCGGTTCGGTCAAGCTCGAACTCATTCCGCGCGGCGTGCCCAAGGTCGAGGTCCAAGCCGTCAACCTCTACCACGAGATCAAGGCGGGCGACGACATCAGCATGGACGTGACCATCCGCAATACGGGGACCCGCAAGCTCAACAACGTCCGCGTCTTTTGCGACCTGCCGCTCAACTGGCGCGTCGAGATCAAGCCGGACCTCCTCGCGACCCTGGAGCAGAACAAGGACGAGGTCATCAGCATCAAGTTCATGCCCCCGGCCGGGGTCTCCGTCGGCGACTACGAGCCCAAGATCCGGACCGACGCCGTCGCCGACAACCGGCGCGTCGAGTCGGAGGACAAGATCGTCCGCATCCACATCACCTCGAAGGCCAATGTCCTCGGCATCGGGGCCCTGGTCCTTCTCCTCGTCGGCCTGCTCGTCGGCATCGTCGTCTTCGGCATCAAGCTGACGCGGAGATAGGCGCGAGACGGCCATGTGGAAAACGATCGTCAAGAAAGAGCTCCTGGAGAATATCCTCAGCTATCGGTTCCCGCTTTTCGGGCTGATCGCCATGCTCCTCATCCCCCTGGGGATGTACGTCAACCAGCTCGACTACGCGAAGCGGGTTCGGGATTACGACGAGCAGGTCCGGCTGTCCACGGAAGCGGCGTCCTCCCTCAGCATCCAGGAAGTCATGGCCGGCACGGTGGCCATCAAGGGATTCCGTCGCCCGGCCCTCCTGTCCGTATACACCCGGGGATTCGAGGGGACCCTTCCTCGCTACTATGAGTTCACCCAGGAGGGGACCAAGCCCGGTGAATCCTCGAGCAGCGAGGAATCCATTCTCTCCGTCCAAGGCAAGTTCGATTTCGTCTTCCTCGTTCAAATGGTCCTCAGCCTGGTCGCCCTCCTTTTCGCCTCCGATGTCATCTCCGGCGAGAAGGAGGCCGGCACCCTGAGGGCCATGCTGTCGAACCGCCTGCCTCGGGACGCCATCCTCACGGGTAAGGTCGCCGGCGGCTACCTCGCCCTGTGGGCGCCTTTCGCCGCCGCCTTCCTGACCGGCCTTCTCTTCCTCATCCTGGGAGGGATCCCGGTCTTCGGCGGCGACACGCCGGCGAAGATCCTCATCGTCTTCTTCGCGGCCTCGGTGTTCCTCCTCGCCTACTTCGTCCTCGGCACGATGGTCTCGGCGAGCTCGTCGAAAACACGGACGGCGCTCGTGGCCATCCTGCTCGTCTGGGCTTTCTTCCAGCTGATCATGCCCAAGCTCGGCGATATGCTGGCCGCGATCGTCCATCCGATCCGGACGGAAACACAGGTCTCCCTTGAAAAGTCCCTCCTGGCCGGCTCCCTCGGCATGGAAACGGCCAAGGAGCTCGGCCGGCAGTACGACCTCATCTTCGGGTCGGCGCCCAAGGGAGCGGCCGACGACGAGGCATCGCCGGAGAGGAAACAGTGGGACGGCGTCAAGGCCGGGATCGAGCAGGGGGCCAAGGAGCGGAAGGCCCAACAGCTCGGCACGATCGACGAGACCTACCGCCAGCAGAAGCGCCGGCAGCAAGAACTCGCCATCAACCTGTCGCTCGTCTCGCCGAGCGCGGCCTTCGCCCGGCTCGTCGCCGACGTCTGCGGCACGGGCGAGCTCGAACGGACGAAATACGCCGAGGCCGTCCAGGCCCACGCCCGGACCCTCGACGGGGCCCTGTTCAGCAAGGTCAAGCGGACCCTCATGATCCATGCCGGCGGCGGGACCTCTCTCGGCTTTTCGGCCGAGCCCGTCGATTTCAAGACCCTGCCCCAGTTCACGATCGCGCCGACTTCCCTCGCCGACGTGTTCAAAGCGAACTGGAAAAGTTTGCTGTCGCTTCTCTTCTGGCTCGTGGCGCCGTTCGCCGCGGCCTACATGCGTTTCATCAAGTACGATGTCCGATAGAAAATGCTGGGGGCCGTCCCTCATGAGGAGGAAATAATGACCGATCCAAAACCCATCCTGAAAGCCGACGACCTGTCCAAGCGCTACGAGGACGGCATCCTGGCCCTGGACCACTTGAACCTGGAGGTCCGGCCGGGCGAGGTCTACTGCCTTCTCGGCGCCAACGGCGCCGGCAAAACGACGACGATCAACCTCTTCCTGAACTTCATCCCGCCGACGACCGGGACATGCTTCATCAACGGGGTCGATGTCAACAAGGACCCGCTCGAGGCCAAGAAGTACGTCGCCTTCGTCTCCGAGAACGTCATGCTCTACGGCAACTTCACGGCCCGCCAGAACCTCGATTTCTTCGCCAAGCTCGGCGGCAAGACCGCCCTCGCCAAGAACGACTACTACCAGGTCATGCGCCGGGTCTCGCTCCAGGAGAAGGCCTTCGATCAGCGGGTCAAGAACTTCTCCAAGGGCATGCGGCAGAAGCTGGGCATCTCCATCGCCATCATCAAGGACGCCCCGGCCATCCTGCTCGACGAGCCGACCTCGGGTCTCGACCCCAAGGCCGCGACCGAGTTCCTGGAGATCATGGCCGAGCTGAAGAACGAGGGCAAGGCCATCCTGATGTCGACCCACGACATCTTCCGGGCCAAGGAGATCGGCGACCGCGTCGGCATCATGAAGGAAGGCCGCCTGGTCATGGAGCGGACGCGCCAAGAGCTTCAGTACGAGGACCTGGTCAAGATCTACATCGACTACATGAAATCGGAGCCGCTGGCGGTGTAAATCCAGAGCGATCCGGTTAAGGAGAGCCTCAATGACTTGGACGATCGCCCGGAAAGAGATCCTTTCGAACCTGCTCAGCTACAAGTTCTACGTCGTCATCCTGCTCGCGGCGATCCTCGCCGCCACGAGCTTTTTCGTCATGACCCGGGACTACAAGGAGCGGCTGGCGGACTACGGCCTCATCCGGCCCAAGGCCGGCGAACCCATTGCCGTCAATCCGCCGAACCCGCTGTCGATCTTCGCCAAGGGCCTGGACGAGGCCATGGCCCGGTCCTTCGAGGTGGAGACGATCGGAGTCACCGTCCGGGCCGGCCAGAAATCCGGCAACGCCATCTTCGCCTTCTTCCCCACGCCGGACTTCCTCTACGTCGTCCGGGTCGTCCTCTCGCTCGTCGCCCTGCTCTTCGGGTTCGACCAGGTCAGCCGCGAAAAAGAGGCGGGCACTCTCCGCTTGATGCTAGCCAACCAGACGTCCCGCTCCGCCGTCCTGATCGGCAAATGGGCCGGCAACTTCCTCAGCCTGGCCATCCCCTTTGCCCTGGTGACGGCGCTCGGCATCGCCGTCCTGGGACTCGATCCGGACATCCGCTTCTCGGCCGACCAAGTTCTCCGGCTGGCCCTCATCCTCGTCCTGACGCTCGTCTACATCGCCTTTTTCCTGAGCCTCGGCATCCTCATCTCGACGCTGACCCGGCGGGCGTCGAGCTCGGTCGTTATCTTGCTCTTCATCTGGGTCCTCCTCGTCTTCATACTCCCCAACCTGGGCACGCTGGTCGCCCGGCAGATGGTCGACGTCCCCTCGGTCCGGGCTTTGAGCGAGAAGCGCGAGCAGGTCTGGACACGGGAGATCCTGTTGCGCATCAAGGGCCAAGGGGATATGCCCTCGCACATCAGGACGATCAGCGCCGAAAACGACGCCCTCGAGGCGGATTACAGGATCAAGTTCGACCGCCTAGTCAACCTCTCGAAGAACATCAACCGCATCTCTCCCGTGGCCAGCTTCGTCTACGCCGTGACCGAGGTCGCCGGCACCGGGATCGGCGAGGAAGGGGCGTTCAAAAGAGAGGTCGTCCGTTACAAGAACGCCGTGCTCGGAAGGATGCTCGCCTCTCCGGATATGAAGAGTTCGGAGTATCCGGCCTTCCTCTACCGTTACCGGCCGCTCGACCGCGTCCTGGCGACAGGCACGCTTTTTGACACGGCCTGGCTGGCCGCCTTCGGCGTCCTGTTTTTTGCCCTGAGCTATCTCGCCTTCGTGAGATACGACGTCCGCTGAGCGGGGATCGGAGGAGCCATGATCGCGACCATCGTCAAGAAAGAGATCCTGGGGCACATCATTTCCTTCCGCTTCATCGTCACCCTGACCCTGCTCCTCGTCGTCGTGCCCGTGACGACGTTCATCCTGACCAACGACTACCTGAAGAGAATCGACGACGCCTCGCTCCGCCAGGCCGAAATCGAAACATACCTGAGGAGCTACGGCCACTTCAACCGGATCGGCCCCATCCTCCAGGCGACGCCTGCCCCCATCCCCTTCCACTCCCTCGTCCGGGGCCTCGCGCCGGACATCAACCTCGGCGAGTTCGACAACGATCCCCTGCCGGTGATGTTCCCCCTGATCGACCTCGTCTTTATCGTCACCATCGTCATGAGCCTCGTCGCCTTGATCTTCGCCTACGACGCCGTCAGCGGCGAAAAGGAGGACGGGACCCTCAAGCTGACGCTGGCCAACGGCCTCGCCCGGCCCAAGGTCATCCTGGCCAAGGTGGCCGGCGGCGGGCTGACGCTTCTCGTCCCCTTTCTGCTGTCGCTCGTGATAGGCCTGCTCGTCATCCTCGTTCACCCGGGAGTCGACTGGAAGGGAACGGACTGGCTGGCCCTGGCCTTGATCACGCTGGGCACGGCGCTCTACGTCATGTTCTTCTACGGCCTCGGCGTCTTCATCTCCTCGCGCCATCACTCGAGCTCGGCTTCGATCATGACCTCGCTCCTCGTCTGGGTCCTCCTCGTCCTCGTCGTCCCGAGCTTGAGCCCCTACATCGCCTCCTTCCTCTCGCCCACGCCGTCCCGGATCCAGGTCGACCGGGAGGTGGGGCGGCTCAGCGACACGGAACGGGACGACCTCGGACGGAAGCTTCAGGCGGAACGGCTGCGCGATCTCATCGCCAAGTACCCGGTCCTCGCCGAGCGCATGTCCGAGGCCGATAAAAAGCGGCTGATGGAGCGGGACCCGGTCGCGCGGGAGGCCTTCGAGGCGGAGAGGAAAGCGACGCAGGGCGCGTGGGATGAAGCCAACCGGATCCAGGGCGGAAAGATCGAGGACATCCGCAAGGCCGCGAAGTTGAAAGAGGAAGCCCAGACCAAGCTTTCGAGATTCATTTCCATGGCTTCGCCGCTCTCCGTATTCACATATCTGGCCACGGACCTGTCCTCCACGGGCTTGCGGAACGAAGCCCATTTCGGCCGTGTCGGCACCGTTTGGGATCAGGCTTTCGGAGCTTACCAGCGGCGCAAGATCGCGGACCTGCAAGCCAAGGACCCGGCCACGGACTGGTGGAACACACCGGTCGACATGAGTGACCGGCCCCGGTTCGTCTATACCGAGGAGGCGCTCGGAGGAAGGATCGAAGCGGCCATGCCTGGATTCTTATTGTTGCTCGGTTATGGGCTCGTCTTCTTCGCCCTAGCCTACGTTTCGTTCCTCAGCTACGACGTCCGGTAATTCTAATTCGGGGACACAATACCAATTTCCGAATTACTCGAGCTCGTCCCAGGTCCGCAGGCCGGGGACGGCGGTAAAGTGCATATCGTACGTTACAAGAACAGCCCCAGTCTCTAGCGCGTGGGCGGCGATCCAGACGTCGTTGATCGGGATCGGCTGGCCGGATTTCCTGAGCGCCGCCTTGATCAGACCGAAGTACTCGGCGGTTTCCCTCGTCGCATCGAGAACCACGACGCTAGGCTTAGCCAGGAAACGGTCGAGGACCTGTCGGTTCTGCTTTTCCTTCGACCCGGCGAGGAACCCGGCGACGAGCTCCCCCAAGACAAAGACGGACATGTAGACACGGCCGGCCTGGGCGAGGCAGGTCAATATTTTTTCGTCGCCAGCCAGGAAGCGGACGTAAGCATTCGTATCAAGCAGGATGGTTCTCATCGCCAATCCTTCGCATCGACCGTCTCGAAATCGGCAATGAGCTCCAAGAATTCGGCCGCCTCGGCTTCGGTCCAAACGCCGCACAGGTCCGTAAATTCCCCCCGGTTGTCCGGAGGCCTTTCGCCTATGCCGAGCGCCTTGGCGATCAGCTCTTTCACAATCTTATTGACGCTTTTCCCTTCGTTTTTTGCTCGCTCCTCGATAGCTTTTTCCATTTCCTGGTCGATTCCATGAACACTTATCGATTTCATATTTGCTCCAGCCATAATGTATGATTCATTTATTGAATTATTATTATTCATAATATGATTCATTTAAGAACATAAGTCAAGCCCTACTCAGGGCTAATTCGGAAATTGGTATTGTGTCCCCGATTTAAGATCGGGCGTAGGCGTCGAGGTCGAGGTCCGTGGCCGTGTCGGGGCGGCGGGCGAATTTCTTGAGGGCCAGGGCGCCGACCATGGCCGCGTTGTCCGTGCAGAGCTTCGGGGAGGGCACATAGGCGTCGAGGCCGGCTTGCCGGGCGAAGTCCTGGAAGCGCGCCCGTAATCTCGTGTTGCGGGCGACACCGCCGCAGAGAACGAGCGACCGGGGTAAGACCGCATCGGCGGCCAGGCGGAGGTTATCGACAAGGGCCCGGGCGACGATATCCTCGAAGCTGGCCAGGAAATCGACCAGACGCGCGTCGTCCTTACCAACCCCGCGCTCCCGAATATGCTTCAGGGCCGCGGTCTTCAACCCGCTGAAGCTGAAATCGAGGCTCCGGTCCTTCGTCCGCGGCACGGCGAAAGGGAACGCCTTGGGGTCGCCGCCGCGACCGAGCTTCTCGATGACCGGCCCGCCGGGATAGCCGAGACCGAGGAACTTGGCGATCTTGTCCAAGGCCTCCCCCGCCGCATCGTCGCGCGTCTTGCCGAGAAGCTTGTAGGAGAGCGGCTCCTCCATCAGGTAAAGCGCCGTGTGCCCGCCGGAGACGAGGAGCCCCAGGACGGGATACTCGATGCCGGGGTTTTCGAGGAAACATGCTTCGAGATGCGCTTCCAGATGGTCGACGCCGACGAGCGGTTTCTTGTGATAGTAGGCCAACCCCTTGGCGAAGGACAGGCCGATGAGAAGCGAGCCGATGAGCCCGGGACCCTGGGTCACAGCGTAGAGATCCACCGCTTCGAGTGCGACGCCGGCCCGCATCAGCGCTTCGCCGACGATGGCCGCGATCGTCTTGATATGCTGGCGCGAAGCGAGTTCCGGAACGACCCCGCCGTAAGGCGCGTGGACCTCGTCCTGAGAGAGGACGATGTTGCTCAGGACTTCGGGGGCGGCTGAGGAACGCCCGTCAAGAGGTCCAGTCCCGCTTCGGGGACAGTCCCCATTCGGAGCGCGGAGGACGGCCGCGGAAGTCTCGTCGCACGAAGTTTCGATGGCCAGCACAAGCACGGGGCAGCAACCTTTCCCTCGTATATTAACAGAAAAATCCCCCTCCCGTAAGGAGATGAGTCGGCTCAGTCCTTAAGACCGGGCAGGCCTCAGGAATGGGACACGTACCGGAAGCACATATCCCCGGATCACCCGTCAGGCGCCTCGGGTGCTAAAATTTTCGCACCATCGCAACATTCCCGCCGGGGCCGTCGTATTATTTGTAGACACCATGGGAATTTCTCGCCTTTACAACTGTCTTATATTTCAGATAGATTTGTTGACATATTGGCCCGAAAGTTGCTTATTGTAGTCTAAGAAAGCAGGGTTTGGTCAGCACACGGGTTTCCAGCGTTCGAAGCGTCCTCTTAATAACATAAATAGGAGGTGGGCGATGCGCGTCCCCAAAGCCGTCCTGGGTGGTTTTCTGATCCTCGTTCTGGCCGCCGCCGGCTTCTATTTCTTCGTTCTCGAGAAGGGCCCGGCCAAAACTGAAAATAAGGCGGAAAACGCCGCCGCGGAGTCCCCCGGAGGTAGCGCCGCCACCGCTCCAGACCAGAAGGTCGAAGCCGCTCCGCTCCCGGTCAAGATCGACAAGGCGGTCATCGGAGACCTGGTCATGACCCTCAAGTCTCCGGGGGAAGCCTACACCGAGAAGCGCATCGCCATGAAGGCCGAGGTCGGTGGCGTCGTCAAGAACCTTTACGCCGCCGAGGGCCGTCACGTCCGCGAAGGCGACCTCCTCGTCGAACTGGAGGACCGCGAATACCGCCTGCGCCTGGAAAGGCTCGAGGCCCAGCGGCTCCGCTACCTGTCCGAGCTCTTCCTCGAGAAACAGTACGCCGCGACCGGACAGGAGGCGTCCCCGGGCGTCATCGACAAGCTCGACAAGGCCCAAGCGGCCTACGAAAAGAACGCCGAGGCCTTCAAGAAAGGACTCGTCTCCCAGGCTGAACTGGAAAAAGCCCAGGGCGACCTCGAGCTCGCCCTGATCGAGGCCGGCCGCAAGAGGGATGAGATCATGGCCTCGACCAAGGGCCTGACCCAGGCCGAGGTCGACGTCAAGATCGCCCGCATGGACCTCGAAAAAACGCGCGTCCGCGCCCCCTTCGCCGGGATCGTCACGGACATCAAGCTCTCGCCGAAGGAGCGGCTCGACGCCGGCCGCGAGCTCTTCACCCTCGTCGACATCAGCCGCATCAAGGTCAAGGCCAAGGTCCTCGAGAGCGAGGTCGGCAAGGTCGTCACCGGCCGCGAAGTCGAGCTCCGCTTCAGCGCTTTCCCCGGCCGGGCCTTCAAGGGCCGCATCGAGGCCGTCAGCCCGGTCATCAACGCCGAGGACAAGACTTGCGCCGTCCACATCACCATGGACAATCCGTCCGAAGAGGTCAAGCCCGGCATGCACGCCGAGGTCGAGATCCCGACCGAGATCTTCAAGGACCGGCTCATCGTCCCGCAACAGGCCATCCTCGTCCGCGGCGGCCGCAAGCTCGTTTTCGCCGTCGAGGGGGACGTCGCCAAGTGGCGCTACATCGAGGTCGGCCTCGAGAACGAGCGCTTCGCCGAGGTCCTGCCCGGCAAGGAGCCGGGCTGGGGCGTCGCCGCGGGCGACACCGTCATCATCGAGGGCCACATCACCCTGGCCCACGACACCAAGGTCAGCATCGTCGACTAGCCCTTGGATCCGAGGAGGGGGACCATGCGCCATAAGATCCTTCGCGCGGCCCTGGCCGCGGTCGTCATCGCGCCGCTCCTCTGGGGCGGCCCGGCCCAAGCGCCGAAGCCCGAAACCCGTACGCTCTCACTCGCGGACTGCATCCGCAAGGCCCTCGAAGGGAACCTCGACCTGGCCATTGAGGCCATTAATCCCGAGATGGACTCGGCGTCGATCACCGAAGCCCGGGAAAAATACCTGCCGGAGTTCGGCTTGAGCTCGAACTACCTCAACCAGGACATCCCCAGCTCCTGGGGCCTCGAGGGACCGACCATCAAGACCCTGATGGACTACTACCAGTTCGGCGTCACCCAGCGAACGCCTCTCGGCACCCAGCTCGACCTGGGCCTGTCGACCCGTAAAACCGATACTTCGCGGTCTTACCCGATCGTCAATCCGGCTTACTATAGCGAATTCCGGCTGAACCTGACACAGCCGCTCCTCAGGGACTTTGGATTCAAGGTCAACCGCTATGAGTCGACCAAGGCCCGGCGACAACTCGACATGTCCGAGGCGGCTCTCAAGACGATCCTGATCCAGACGGTCTATAGCGTGGAGGAGGCCTACTGGAACCTCTACTATGCCCGCGAGAGCCTGCGCGTCCTGGAGCTCTCGCTCGCCCAGAGCCGTGAGACGCTCAAGCGGAGCGAGGAGGCGACCCGCATCGGGACGAAGTCGGCCGTCGAGGTGCTGAGCGCGGAGACCGAAGTCGCCGGCTACGAGGACCGCATCCTTTCGGCCCGGCTCCAGGCCGAGAAAACAGAGAACAGACTCAAATCTCTGCTCAACATGCCGGTCGCGGGATCCGGGGCGCCCGTCGGCGTAGCGGCCGGCGCCGAAAAGGACTTTGTATCGATCGTACTCGCCGATAAGCCCGAAGCCGAAAGGCGCGTGGTCACCCTCGAGGACGCCCTGGGCACGGCCGTGGCCGAGCGGCCCGAGCTGGCCAGGACCAACGCGATGATCGCCAACGCCGCGACGGACGTCGGTTACTACAAGAACCAGCTTCTTCCCCGGCTCGACCTCAATCTTTCCCTGTGGTCCCCCGGCCAGTCGGGCGTCAAGTATGTCTACCTCGACAACAATCCGCTCACGGGGATCGTTATCGACACGATCATCGGCAGCCGGGGCGAGTCCTTCCGGGACATGTTCAAGATGGCCTACAGCAACATCCAGTTGGCCGCCACGCTGTCCGTGCCGCTCTCCAATATCGTTTCCCGGGCGGGACTGGCCCGGGCTCGGCTGGCCCAGGACCAGGCCGGGATCCAACTTGAAAAAGAGCGCCAGACGATCGAGATCGAGGTTACCGAAGCGGTCAAGGATCTCGAGGCCAGCGCGACGAAGATTGCCACCTCGGCCCGTTACCGCGAGCTCATGGAGAAGCGCGTCCAGGCTGAGATCCAGCGTTACGACCTCGGCCTCGTCGGCAGCGAATGGCTCTTCACCTACCAGAGGAACCTGGCCCAGGCCAAGGCCGACGAGATCCGGGCCGTCATCGACTACAAGATCGCCCTGGCCGCGCTGGACAAGGCCATGGGCACGACCATCCGGACCAAGGGCCTGAAGTTCAAGGGCTACGAATTCTGAG
>JBFYOD010000060.1:0-8519 GCA_041303965.1 Candidatus Aminicenantota bacterium | reverse complement strand
CGCGCTTGAGCATCTCCTGGCTGCGCTGTTGGGTCCCGTATTGGAAGACCCGGCCGGCCTTCCGGCAGGCTTCGAGCATGGCCTTGTCCTGGGCGAGCGAATGGCCCAGGGGCTTCTCGATATAGACGTGCTTGCCGGCCCGCACCGCGGCCAGGCCGATGGGGACGTGCCAGTGATCGGGGGGAGCGATGACGACCGCGTCGATCGAGGGGTCGGCCAGCAGCTCGCGGAAATCGTTGTACAGCTTGGGGTCGTGCCCCTGCTCCTGCTTGACGAAGCCGGCCGCGTGCTCGCGGCGCTGACGATAGGGGTCAGCGATCGCGACCGAAACAGCGGATTCGACCGACAGGAAGTTGCGTAGCAGCCCCGTCCCCTGGCCGCCGGTGCCGATGTGGCCGAGGCGGATCTTGCGGCTCGGCGCGTTCTGGCCCCCGAGGACGCGCCGGGGCACGATCGCCGGCGCGACGGATGCGGCTATGATGCCGCCCAGGAAATGGCGGCGGCTCATCGGATTCTTCTGGGATGTCATGGTCTGGCTCCTCATCCTGCCGACATTCTTCTCAAGACCGTCGACGTTGTCAAACGCGGCCTCGGGGGCCGCGGGACGCGACCCGCGGCGCCGGCCGCCCGGTCCCGCCTCTTTCGGGGCGGGTCAGCCCCGTCCGGCCGCCCAGAGGATCCCGCGAAACAGGATCGTGGCGAAGCTCGGATTCTTCCAGGCCGCGGGATCGTGGCCTGACATCAAATAGAACACCCGGCTCTTTCCGTACGTGTGGACCCAGGCCAGCGCCGGGACGCTCCCCGGATGGTCCGTCTCCAAAAGGACATGGACCGTCGGCGCCACGTAGCATCCCCCATAGACCTCGTCGTGCAGGACGAAATCCGTCAGGCCTCTGGTGATCTCGTGGTCCCGGTCGGCGATCCGGACGTTGACGGTCTCCCCTTCGGCATAGGTCGACGCCGGGTAGGCTCGGCCTTCCACAGTTCCCGGCTGGAAAAAGTACCTCCCGCCCCTGATCTTCGTGAACTCCGGCCAATCCCCGTGGGCGCCCAAGTTGTGGTGGAGGAGGACGAGACCTATCCCTTCGTTCAAGAGCGCGACGAACGCCCGCTGCTCGTCCGGCGTGATGGAGTTCACCATGTCGTACATGACGATCACGTCGTAGTCCTTCTCGAGGCCCGGCTTGAGGAGGGCCGCCGCTTCGGGATAAGCCGCTTTCCCGCAGGAGATATCCGAGCGGCCCTCGAACATCGCGAAGAACGCCGCCCTTTCAAAATCGTGGCCTCCGGTGACCAGCAGTATCCGCAAGGGCGGGGACGCGCTTCGGGCGGGCGCCGCGCCCTGCGCCGGGCCATAGATCGCCGACAAACACACCGCCAAGCCTATCGTCGTCATCTTTCTCATCATCTCGTTCCTCCGAAAAAGCCGCCGCCCCGATTTCATCTCGTCGTGCCAGCCGAAGGAGACCATCTCCCCCCGCCAGGCACACTTGGAGTCCCTCTCGACTTACTCGGCCCCAAGCGATCTCAAATAAGCGTAACTCTGCAGGACCGCCGCGTCGCCCGCGACTTCAAGTGTACTGTAGCCGTCAAAACCGGCATTCACCAGGGCCTTGAACACGCCCTTGATGTCCACGACGCCGGTGCCAAGGGCGATGCCCGACATGCCCGCGCCGAACTGCTCGCCCCGGCTGGCTTCCATCTCGGAGGGCCAGTCCTTCCAATGCACGTGCTCGATCTTGTCGCCGAGACGCTTGACCATGGCGACCGGGTCCGTGCCTCCGAGCCAGGAGTTCCCCGAGTCGAAATTGACGCCGAGCGCCGGCGAGTCGCAGAGTTCCAGGATCTTCTCCATGTGGTCGATGGAGTCGGTGTACCTGCCGTGCGGCTCGAGCAGGATCTTGACGCCGTGGTCCGCGGCCACGCGCAGGGGCTCGTAGAGCCGCTCGCGGATCAGGAAGAGGGCTTCCTTGTCGGTCAGGCCGTGCCCGAACGCGGTCTTGGGGTCGCCTTCCGACGTCACAACGTGCTTAACGCCGATCGCGGCCGCCCCGCGCACGGCCTTGATGATCTGCATGGTGCCGAACCGCCAGGGCGCGGAGGCGTCGAGCAGATTCGCGTGGGCGCAAAACGTGGTGATGATCAGCCCGTGCTTCGCGAACAGCCGCTTGATGTCGAACGGGTTCGCGTCCAGGCTCGCGACCGCGGCGAAGCCGTATTCGGCGCCCATGCTGCCGCCGTCGGTGCTGTCGGTGACGTCGGCGTATTTAAAACCCCAGTTCTTGATCCGCTCCAGCTGGTGGTCGAGGACGGAGAACGGGTCGATGAGGGCGAAACAACCGACTTTGATGGCCATGGCACGCTCCTTGCATGGGCGATGGATCCGGTCCGGGGACTCGATCGACCCATCCCATCTTGAAAAGGAAGCTATCACTGCCCCGAGCCGATGTCAATTCCAGGTGACGGATGATCCGGTCGACGACCGCGGGCTCGGTCAGGAAGGCCACGACTCTCATCCTCCCGCCGCAACGGGGACAGATCATCGGGTCCACCTCGGAGACCTTCCGGAGCATCTCGGCCCAGCCCGGGGAGGGAACGCGCGGCGACGTCACGTCCTCAGGACCGGGCTCTTGAAGAACTCGTTCGATGAGCCGTTTCTATTCTCAAGGCTGAATTTGTGTCCAAATTGTGCCCAAATGATGTCAGGAATATCGAAACGTATCTAACAATATCGAACTCCATCGAAACCTAAGAGCCCCTAAAAATGGACATTTTACAGGCGATTTCCATTATTATCTGCATTTTACATTTTTCCGCCGCTTCCTACACACGGTAGAAGTCAGAGGTTCAAGTCCTCTATCGCCCACCATTCCTCTTGCCGAAATGACCATCGTGCTACAGCCTTGTTTATGAGAGAGAGCTTCGCCTGGACTGATACGGCTATAGCTTGTTGCCAAACGGAAGGTTCATGCGCTGCAGCAGGTTCTGGAAGCGGGGGTCGTCGCGCAGGGAATAGAAGTGCAACCTCAGGTACGGCATGTTCCGATTATGTTCGGCGTAGGCTCTCTCGAGCCACTCGAAGACGCGGTCCCTGTCCCCGGCGTGGAGGTAGAGGTTCGCCAGATGGTAGGGCGACACGCCGCCGGGTTTCCCGAACCGCGCCGCTAACGTGTCCGCGAGCCGCTTCTTGGCGACGGCGAAGCCGCCCTCTGCATAGCCTTGATCCAACGCCCGCAGGAGTTCAGGGTCGCCGGCGCATCTTTCCTTTTCCAAGGCGAGCGTCTCGTCATACATGCCCTTGGCGAAAAACGCCGTCATCAGGGTCGTTATGCCGAGCTGCGTATTCGGTTGCATCTTCAGGATCTTCCGGGCCACGGTGATGGCCTCGTCATACCGGCGCACGTAATTAAGGTCCATGGCATAAAAACTCTGGACCTTGAGGTTGAACGGGTCGAGCTCGAGAGCCTTCTCGATCATCGCCATGGCTTCGTCCTTGCGGCCCATGTGCATCAGAAAGTGCGAGTATGACGACAGGGAATCCGCGTATCCCGGATCGAGCTCCAGCACGAGCTTCCACTCCCGTTCGGCAGCACCCCAGTCCCACTCCAGCCAGGTCAGGAGGCCGGCAAGGGCGCGATGAGCTTCGACCTCTGTATCGTCCAGCTCGAGGGCCTTGGCGGCCGCTTCTTTTGTCTTGAGGGAAGCCTCCTTCGACGGGACCCAGCCCATCTGTTGACGGCCTCCCCAGACTCTGGACAAACCCGCCCAGGCCGCCGCATAGTTCGGATCCTTCTCCAGGGCCAGATTGAGATACCGCTCCGCCGCGTCGTAGCCCTCCTTGGACAGCATTTCGCGGTAATGAATGGACTTGAGATAGGCCTCGTAGGCTTCGGGACTGACGGTCCGGGCTTTGGCCAGCTGAGCCTCCTCGCTCGGCAGCAGCTTAAGGGCTAGGGCATCGGCCACCTTCCGGGCGATATCACTCTGCATGGCCAGGAATCCGGTGGCCTCCCGCTCGTAAGTCTTGGACCAGAGCTGGGTCTGATCCCGCACCTGGATGAGCTCCGCGGAAATGCGGACGCGTTCCCCTTCGCGGCGGGCCGTTCCCTCAAGGACATAGGCTACGCCGAGCTCGCGGCCGATCTGGTCGATGGGCACGCCGCTCTTCTTGTACCGCATGACCGACGTCCTCGCGATGACGCCCATTCTGGCCGGATGGAGGCTGCTGAGCTGGGAGATCATCTCCTGGGTCATCCCGTCACTCAGGAATTCCTGTTCCGGATCACCCGTCAGGTTCTCGAATGGGAGGACGGCCAGCTTGAAGGCCCGTCCTTCAGCGCCCGCCCCACCGGTCAGGCGGGTCCGCAGGCCTCCGACGTTCAGGGCGAATAGCATGGCCGCGATGATAACCGCCGCAGACGCGGCCACAAGCCAAGGCCGGCGCGCTACTCGATAGCGCCAGGCCGCCCACGTCGACGCCGTACCCGTCCGGACCGCCTCGAGCGCGGTCCGCAGATCCTGGACCGTCTGGTAGCGCTTCGCCGGCTCCTTCTCGAGGCAGCGGGCGATCACCGCGCCCAACTCCGCCGGCACTCCGGGCGGAAGCGGAAGGGGAGGTTTGTTCAGGATGGCCGAGCTCACCTCGAACCCGCTCCGACCCTGAAACGGCCGGGCGGCCGAGGCCATCTCGTAGAGCGTTACGCCGAGCGCCCAGATGTCGCTCCTGCCGTCGGCCGGCTGACCGCGAAGCTGCTCCGGCGACATGTAGCCCAGCGTCCCGACCGTGGTCCCTTGGGAGGTCAGAAGCGTCATGGTCGGGCCGCCGATCGCCACCTCGGCCGGCGCGTCCATCTGCTTGGCCAGCCCGAAGTCCATGACTTTGGCGTGGCCCGTCCGCGTCAGCATGATGTTCTCGGGCTTGATGTCCCGATGGACGATCCCCTTACCGTGGGCCGCCTCGAGCGCCTCCGCGACCTCGATCGCCATCCGCAGCGTCTCCTCGAGGGCGATGGGCCCCTGCCCGATCTTGGCCCTCAGCGCCTGGCCGTCGACGTATTCCATGACGATGAATTCCCGGCCCTCGGCTTCGGCGACTTCGTTGATGTGACAGATGTAGGGGTGGTCAAGCGCTGCCGAGGACCGGGCCTCTCGGATGAAGCGCCTGTGCGCCTCGGCGTCCTGCTGCAGCTCGGGGGGGAGAAACTTGAGGGCGACCCGGCGGTGGAGCGACGTGTCCTCGGCCAGGAACACCTCGCCCATGCCGCCCCGCCCGATCTTCTCCAGGACGCAATAGCGGCCGAGGACCTTCCCGATCATGTCCCTCATCCCTTCTGAAAGGATATTAGGCCGCGCTGCGCCGGCAGTCAATGGCCAGGCCAAGATTCGTTCGCACTTTGGGGTCCTATGCCCGGATACTATCACCACTGGAACAAGTGCCCAATCGTGGAACACGACCTCTCTTTTGTGCCCAAATTGTGCCCAAAAGTCATCAGGAATATCGAAACGTATCTAAAGATATCGAACTCTATCGAAATCCGGGAGCCTTTAAAAACGCTTATATTACAGAGGATTTCTATTATTTTCTACGCGTTACGTTTTTCCGCCGCTTCCTACACACGGTAGAAGTCAGAGGTTCAAGTCCTCTATCGCCCACCAATCCACTTTCCGAAACGCGGTCCGCGCGTCCCCCTTGATTGAACAAGGGGGCAGGGGGATTAATATCTAAGGACAAAGTCTTGAGGCGCGTTTCGGTTTTGCACAATCCCACGACCCAGCAGATCGCCTATTTCATCCCCTATTCTAGAAGCGGAAGCTTCATTTTCTCACAAATGGCGATGAACCGGGGATCTCCGAACAATCGATCGAGATACCGCAACGGCGTGGTGATGTAGGTCATGAGCGGGTCGTGCATCTCGAATCCCTTCTCGACCCAATCCACCGCTTTATCCAGCTGATCGGCGATAAGATACCTGAAGGCCATATCGTGAAAGCCGACGGGCTGGCTTTCCGCGTATTTCTCCAGACGCTCCACGATCAGCTTGTACGCCGCGGCGATCCCCGATTCCTTGTAGACCCTCTCGATGTCCTTATAGGCCTCTTCCTCGAGGGGAAAGGGAAGGACATGCCGGACCGCCCGGAGGACTTTGTCGTATTGCTTCAGCTTGTAAGCGGCGAGCTCGATCATCTGATTGAGGTTGAAATTGTCCGGATCGTCGGCCAGGGCTTCTTCCGCGAGAGACAAGCTGGCCTGATATTCACCGGCCTGCAAGAGCGTTCCGATATTGATCTGCTGCATCAAGGGATTCAGGGGATCAAGACTCAGCGCCAGCCCGTTCTGGGCCAAGGCCTCCTCTTTCCTGTGCAGGATCAACAAGAGATGCACGTACAGCCCCCTGGAAACGGCATCGTTGGGATTGATGGCCAGGGCCCTCAGGAACTCCTTTTCGCTCTTCTCCCAGTCCCAATCCACGAGATGGGCGATCATGGCGCTGAGATAATGGGCCTCGGCGAGGTCCGGGTCCAGGGCCAGCGCCTTGTTCAGGTTCTCGATGATCAGGGGCCCGGCGACGGAGGGCTGTTCGTACGCGTTTTGCTGCATCCACAGCCAGGCTTCCGCCAGACCGGCGTAGAGAGGCGCCCAGTCCGGGTTCTTCGTAACAGCGCTGTTCAAGAATTCCAGGGCTTTGGTCATCACTTCTTTTCGCCCATCGATCATGTAAGAGCGGGCCTTCAGGTATTCGTCATAAACGGCGAGGTCCGCGACCGGGATCTTCTCGATGAGCTTTTTCTCTTCAGGGGATATGACCGCCCGGAGCTCCTCGGCGATGGACTTGGCGATCCTGATCTGGATGTCGAAAATGTCTTCCACGTTGGCGATCTTCTGTTGGAAGGAATCGCCCCAGATGTGGGTTTCCCGCTCGGCTCTGATCAGCTGGGCCCGCAGGCGGAAGGCGTTGCCGAATTTCTGCGCGCTGCCCTCCACGATGTAGTTCACCCCAAGCTCCTCGGCGATCTCGCGGACGGATTTCTTACTGTCCCGGTATCGTTCGACCGACGTCCGGGAGATGACCCGGAGCGCCTTGATCTTCTGGAGATTGCCCAGGATCTCCTCCATCACCCCGTTGATGAAGTAGGTGTTCTCCTGGTCGGGGCTGTCGTTGATGAACGGGAGCACGGCGATGGACTTCTCGGGCTCAGACGAGCGAGGCTTGGCCTTGAGCGGTTTGAGGCCTTCGGCCAAGGCCGCCAGGTCATCCCGCAGCTCCTCCATGCTCTTGTAGCGGTCGACGGCCTTCTTGGTCAGGGCCTGGAAGACGATGTGCTCCAGCTCCGGCGCCTGGCCCGGGCGGAGCTTGGTCAGCGGCTCCGGCTCCCGGTGGAGGATCGCATAGATGACCGTCTGGTCGTGGTCTCCCCGGAAGGGGAGCTTACCCGCCAGCAATTCGTATAGTACCACCCCCAGCGACCAGATATCCGTCCGCTGGTCGAGGCTTTCGCCCCTGGCCTGCTCCGGCGACATGTAAGCCACGGTCCCCAGCGTCGTCTGGCTTTTTGTCAGCGACGAGCCACCACGCAGCTTGGCCAGCCCGAAGTCCATGACCTTGGCCCGGCCCTTGGCCGTGACCATGATGTTGGCGCTCTTGATGTCCCGGTGGACGATGCCCTTGCCGTGTGCCTCCCCGAGCCCCGCCGCGACCTGGTCGACCAGGCCCACCGCCTCGCCCGGCTCGAGCGGCCCCTTCCCGATTCTGTCCCGCAGCGTCTCCCCCTCCACGTACTCCATGGCGATGTAGGGCCGGTCTTCGCTCTCCCCGACTTCGTGGATGACGCAGATATTCGGGTGCGACAGCGACGCGGCCGCCTGGGCCTCGACGAGGAAGCGTTCCTTGAGATCGGGCTCGTCCATGAGGTGCGGGGGCAGGAACTTCAGGGCCACCGACCGCTTGAGCTTGAGGTCCTCGGCCTTGTAGACGATCCCCATGCCCCCGGCCCCGACCTCCTCGACGATCTTGTACTTGCCGGCAATGAGGGTGCCCGGCTTCAGGACGCGAAGGGAGGTTTCAAGGGTCTTCGTAAGGGCTGCGCCTTCCGCGCCAGCCCCGGCGCCCAGCGGCGCCGCACAGTTGCTGCAGAATCGGGAATCATCCCTGTTCTCGGCGTGACACTTCGGGCATTCCATGATGGCCTCCCCCGTTCCGATGACCGGATATTAACACCCCGGGAACGGCTGGTCAACCGCGAAACACGACCTCTTAGTTTGTGCCCAATTTGTGCCCAAAATATGTTCGCCGCTTCCTCCACACGGGTGAAGTCAGAGGTTCAAGTCCTCTATCGCCCACCATGATTTTCCTGCGCCTGCCTTGTGCAGGTTCCCGTGCTCTTATTTCTTCATATCCAGCGGGAGGCCGATGCGGCGAAGCAAGGCCTGGAAGCGCGGGTCACTGCGCAGCGGGTCCCACCGAGGGAGGCCGAGGTAGGCTAAGCTGGAGTCATGAACTTCGTAGGCCTTATAGAGCCAG
>JBFYOD010000059.1:0-8912 GCA_041303965.1 Candidatus Aminicenantota bacterium | reverse complement strand
GCCAGGGCTTCCCCGATCTGGCGCCCCACGATGAAGGAGGGGACGATGAAGATCTTCTCGTCGAGAGGATGCTCGCGGCAGAAGCCGGCCAGGAAGCGGACCATCGCGTTAGGCGGGCAGGGGCGGGGCTTCTTCACTTGGCCCCGGGGACGCGGTAGAGATGGATCTTGTGTTCCCGGCCTTTTTCGTCGGTCACGACCTCGCTCCTGACAAGCCGGTCGTCCCAGCCGGGGACCGCGTAGTTGTGGGAGACGACGCGAACGCCGGCTGAGAGGTCACGCTCGAAGAGAGGCCTGAGGGTCTCGAGGGATTCCGGCAGGAGATAGACGGCCACGACCGTGGCCTCCGTCAAGCGGGCCTTGGTGGCGTCCATGTGGAGGAACCGGACGAGCTTCTCCACGCCCTCGCGCTTAGCGCCGGCCCGGCACTCCTCGATAAGGGCGGCGTCGATGTCGATACCCACGCCCCGAGCCAGATATTTCTTCGCCGCCGTGATGACCATCCGGCCGTCCCCGCAGCCGATGTCGTAAACGACGTCATCCCGGCCGACGGTCGCGACCTCGAGCATCCGCTCGACCACCTCCTGCGGCGTCGGGACGAAGGGGGCGAGATCGGCCGCGTCCGCCCGGCCGTGCGAGCCGGGGTAGACCCTGATGATGTCGTTCTCATCGTAACGAAGGGAGTAGGGCTTGCCCGGATGGACGAGGTAGACGAACGTCCTTTTGCCGTTGTCGAACGAGATCTCGACCGGAAGGTCGGTCGCGATCCGGTCCACGGCGTCGACGCGGAGCGTCCGGGTGCGCGGCGCCCCTCCCCCGGGTCCGGGTTTGAGGGTGTAGACGATGTCCTTTTTGGTGACGTTCCTGAGGGTCGCCTCCGCCCGGGAGGCGATGGTCGAGGCGGGCCGGCGGCCGAGGTCGACTCTGTCCTCCGCTTCCCGGCTGGGCCGACCGACGAAAAAAGCCAGGACGGCCAGGACTAGAAAGGCGATGGCTAGCCCGGCCTGGATGGCCCGCTTCATGACGTCCCCGCGGCCCGAACGTTTTTTCTCATCGGCCCCAAGGTAGAACAGCCCGGATGGGAAGTCAACCCGGGAAGGAGAGCGCCCGAGCCCAGCGGCGTCTTCCGGCTAGAAAACGACCAGGAGGGCGAACATCAGGGCCGCGAGGACCAGCAAGGTGACCCGGACGAGTGTTCTCATTTCCTGTCCTCCTGTGCTCCGCGGAGGCGGCCGGCTTTGCGGACCGCCTCCTTGAGGACATATTCCATCTGGGCGTTGATGCTCCGCAGCTCGTCAGCCGCCCACTTTTCCAGGGCATCGTAGAGCGCGGCGTCGAGCCTCAGAAGGAACTTTTTCTTTTCACTCACGGCTCGCTTTCCATCAGGTGTGGAGCGTTCCCGTATTGACGATGGGGTGCATTTCCGATTCGGAGACCAGGGCCACGAGGAGGTTGTTGACCATGGCCGCCTTCCTCTCCTCGTCGAGCCGGACGACACCCTGGGCTTCGAGGCTCTTGAGGGCCATCTCGACCATGCCGACGGCGCCGTCGACGATCTGGCGGCGAGCGGCGATAATGGCCTCGGCCTGCTGGCGGCGGAGCATGGCCTGGGCGATCTCGGGGGCATAGGCCAGATGGGAGAGCCGGGCTTCGACCACGCGCAGGCCGGCGACGTCAAGCCTGTTCTGGACCTGACCCTTGAGCTTTCCGGCGATCTCGTCGGGGTTGGCCCTCAGGGATTCCGTGTCCTTGTCGTGGGCGTCGTAAGGGTAATGGGTGGCCAGCTGACGGATGGCCGTCTCGCTCTGGATGGCCACGAAGTTCTGGTAGCTCTCGACGTTGAACAGGGCCTTGGCCGAGTCGACGACGTGCCAGACGACGACGGCCGCGATCTCGATCGGATTGCCGAGGGCGTCGTTGACCTTGATCGTCTCGCTGTTGAAGTTGAAGATGCGCAGGGTGACCTTCTTCTTGACGGCGAAGGGATTGGCCCAGAAGAAGCCGGCCGTCCTGGCGCTGCCGATGTATTTCCCGAGGAAGGTGAAGACCTTGGATTCGTTGGGGTGGATGAGGAAGAATCCGCCGAAGGTCATGAAAACGAGGATCAATCCCAGAACGGAGAGGATCATGCCGGCCGTCGGGGCCGAGCGCGCGGCATGGCTGATGAGGTACCAGCCGCAAAGCGCGGCGACCCCGAGGTCGACGAGGACCATGACCCAGCCGTTCGTGTTGAAGACGCTCTTTTCCTGGATGTCTTTCATGTCACCTCCTGTAATAGCAATATAATATTAATATGATATCATTCTGTCAAGCGATTTTTTAGCCACAAAAAGGAACCTTTTTCCCCGCCGCCAGACGCTGCCCGTTTTGTCAGTGACGGGAGCCATTCAATCCCCCGGCCCCCCGGGAACCAGTCCCGACGGTCGGCCAGGGAATCTCCAATATAACGAATCTTCTGAGGCCTGAAATCCAAGACTTTATCCAGATATTTCCCAGAAGTGAGACTACGCACCGCTCCGCCTCACTTCTGCCGGTCGCTTCTCAGAATTCGCTTCCTGCCGCCCCTCCGCTACGGGGGCTTTTCATGGTCCCATCACTGCCCGGGCATCATCAGCGGCGGGTAATCGTAAAACTGCGTACTTCTTCCCTTGATATCCCTGGAAACGGGGAAGGATATAAAAAACCCCCGCCGCCTGAGGCGGACGGGGGTTGGGGGAACTCCGATAAAACGCGGCTTAAGCCAAGAAATCGCCGGGGACGGTCCGCAGACGGGCGATGTCCCTGACGCGGTCGGCGATATCAAAGCCCTTGGCGCAGACGGCCGAACAGGACGCGCAGGAACCGCAGGGGTTTTCGGCGACATCGAGGGAGCCGACGAGCTCGTGGGCGGCCTGCAGGTTCCGATAGCCGTAAGCGTACATGTAGCTTCTCATCAGGTCCGGGATGGGGAGCGATTTCGGGCAGCCTGGAACACACTGGCCGCACTGCTGGCAGTAGAGTCCGGCCACCTGCTCGCCGAGCCGGAGGTCCTTCAGCTCCTGCGGGGTGAGCTTCAGGTCGGTCATGACCGCCAGGTCTTCCTTGAGCTGGTCGAAGGTGGTGAAGCCCGGGATGGCCGTCGTGACGTTCGGGTCGTTGAGGACCCACTTCAAGGCGGCCCGCATATTGATCGGCTGCTGCCGCTCCTTGTCCCAGTAAGCGCCGGCCTGGGTTTTCATGGCCACGACGCCGATCCCGGCCGCGGCCGCTTCGGCGACGGCCTTGCGGACTTCCTCGCGGTAGTCCTGGCGGAAATTGTAGGCCGTAAGGACGACGTCGTAGACCTTGGCTTCGATCGTGGCCCGGATGACGGCCGGTTCGTTCGAGTGGGTGGTCATGCCGATGAATCGGGCCTTGCCCGATTTCTTGGCTTTCTGCAGGGCTTCGATAATGACCGGATTCTGCACGTCTTCTCTGGTCGCGTTGTTATGGAGATAGAGGATCTCGACATGGTCGAGCCCGAGGCGCTGGAGGCTGAGATCGAACTTGTCCAGGTAGGCCTTCTGAAGGGCCTCGCCGGTCAGCCCCTGCATGGACCGGTCCCGGCCGCCGGGACCCTGGACTTTGGTCGCGATCATGTACGAGTCGCGCGGCCGGTCCTTGATGACCTGACCGATCATCTCCTCGTTCTTACCGCGCTGATAGCCGTGGGCCGTGTCGAGCATGAAGATGCCGGAGTCGAGGGCGGCCTGGACGACGGCGGGATTGTCGGCGTTCATGACGCCCATGCTGACGACGGGGATCTTGAGGCCCGTCTTGCCGAGGGTCCTGACGATCGGCTTCGTTTGGGCCTGCGCCTCGCCCGCGCCGGTCTTGCGGGGATCCGCCGAGGCCAGGGCGGCGGCCTTGACCGCGCCCGGTATGGCCCCGACCGCGGCCAATCCGGTCAGCCCCCTTTT
Source organism: Candidatus Aminicenantota bacterium (assembly GCA_041303965.1). Lineage (GTDB taxonomy): Bacteria > Acidobacteriota > Aminicenantia > Aminicenantales > Saccharicenantaceae > RBG-16-66-30. The sequence goes on along the minus strand of JBFYOD010000059.1, from coordinate 4,975 downwards.
GAGGAACACCCTTCTCTTGAGTTCGTTCGTTTTTTCGGTCATCGATTCCTCCTTACCGAGCGATATTGTCCTCATCCAACCCACCCCCCGAGAACTCCCGGGTGCGCCGAATGATTAGAATGCCGATAGGTTGGATATCCATTGTACAGATGGGGCCCGGAAAGTCAACCGGCGAGGCGGCCGTGAAATGGGCGAATTGACTTTTCCGGACCGGGGATTATACTTCCTGTCGATGGCGAGAAAAGCGCGGCTCCTGCTGACCTTGGCGATCTTCATTTTCCTCGCCACGAACCTCCCCTCCGCCGGACAGATACCCGAACCCGCCGCCGAGTCGTCCCTGAGAACATTCTTCACCGTCCGCTCCGCCCGGCCGGACGACACCCTGCCTCCGGAGATCCGCAGGGAATTCGAAAAGGACGACGGCAGCCCGTTGAGGTCCGTGGCCGTCGACCTCAACGGTGACGGGAAAGAGGAGAAATTCGTCCTCTGCGGCGTCCCCTCGGCCGCCGGCGGGCTCCAGTGGCTCGTCTACGACCCGGCGACGGGCGCGGCCCGGGGGATCGTCATCGGCACCATCGTCTTCATCGGCCGGGGATCCGACGACGGTTATCCCAAGCTCGAGACCTATTGGAAGCAGGGCGGCGCCATGTCGGTCGTTTTCCGCTACAAATACGCCCGGGGCCGATACGGCCGCGTCGGCACGCAGGCTATGACGCTCTGGGAGACGAGCGAATATTTCCGGGCCAAACCGGCCCTCGACCTCGACAAAGAACTTGCCGAGATCAAATAGTGTCTCGATGGCCAGGCCGAACCGCCTCCTCCTCCCCGCATTGATCCTCGCCCTTATCGGGTGCGCCTCATGCCGGGCCCCGGGCGATAGCCGGAGGGCGGACCGGGGCCCGTTGAAGATCGCCGTTATCCCCATGGGCACGACCCACGAATTCTGGAAGGCGGTCCACGCCGGCGCGCTGACCGCGGCTCGCGAACTCGGCGTCGAGATCGTCTGGAAGGGCCCGCTTAAGGAAGACGACCGCAACGAGCAGGTCCAGGTCGTCGAAACCCTGGCCGGCTCCGGCGTCGACGCCCTCGTCCTGTCGCCTTTGGACGACCGGGCCCTCCTCCGCCCCGTGGCCGACGCCCGCCGGGCCGGGATCCCGACGATCGTCTTCAACTCGGCCCTCCAAGGCGAAGAGCACGCCGCCTTCATCTCGACCGATAATTTTCTGGGAGGCTCCATGGCCGCCCGGGCCATGGGCCGGCTGACGGGAGGCCGGGGGCGGCTCATCCTCATGCGGCTCAAGGTAGGCGTCGAGGGCACGACGAAGCGGGAGGAGGGGTTCCTCTCCACTCTCAGGGCGGAGTTCCCGGCGATCGTGGTCCTCTCCGACAACCAGTACGCGGGGACGTCCACGGAAATGGCCTACCAGACCATGGAAAACCTCCTCTCCCGGTTCACCGGGGTCGACGCGGTCTTCACCCCGAACGAATCGACGACGTTCGGCGCTCTCCGGGCCCTCCAGGATCACGGCCTGGCCGGGAAGGTCATCCACGTCGGCTTCGACGCCTCGGCCAAGCTCATCGAAGCGCTGGAAAAACAGGAGGTCCGCGGGCTCGTCCTCCAAGACCCCTTCGCCATGGGCTACCTGAGCTTGAGAACGGCCGTCGCCCATCTGCGCAACGAGCCCTATGAGAAAACGGCGGCCACGGCGCTCGTCCTGGCCACGCCGGAAAACATGAACGAGCCGACGGTCCGGCGGCTTCTCCGGCCGGACCTCTCCATTCTCAAGGACTGAGGATACAAATGATGAAACCACGTCCCGGAATTTCTGCCCTCATCGCTTTCCTGGCCCTATCGGCGGCGCTCCTCGCGGCGGCTGTGCCAGGAGGGACAACGGAGGACCCCATGAAAGCCAAGGATCAAGCACCCCCCGGAAGTCAGGCCACCGGTCCGGGACGCCTCCATATCATATCTTCGAGCCACCAGGACATCGCCTGGATGGATTCTCCCGAGAAATGCATCGTTTTCCGCGACACGAACTGCATCACCCCGGCCCTGGCCATGATGGCCAAGGACCCGGCCTACTCGTTCACCATGGAGAACATGCTCAACCTCATGGAGTACGTCGAGCGCCACCCGGAGCGCGCCGATGAGATCGCTCGCCTGACCCGGGAGGGACGGATGGAATGGGGCGCCACGTTCAATCAGCCCTACGAATCGCTCTATTCTGGAGAACAGCTCATCCGCCAGGCCTATTTCGGCCGCCTCTGGATCAAGCGGAATTTCCCCGGCACCGACGCCCGTGTTTATTTCAATCCCGACGTCCCCGGCCGGGCCGCCCAGATGCCCCAGATCCTGGCCAAGTCCGGCATTCCCTACCTGGTCATGAGCCGCTACCATGAAGGCCTCTACCGCTGGGCCAGCCCCGACGGGACCTCCGTCCTCGCCTACTCGCCCGGCCACTACGGGAACGCCGCCGCTTACCTCAACGCCCCGCCCGCCGAGGGGGCCAAGGCGATCCTCGAAAAGCTCATGAAATGGTCGGGCTATTACGGGGCCCGCGGCCTGCCGCCCGAGTATCCCCTGCTCAACTCCGTCGATTTCTCCCAGCCGACCGATTTCGGCGGCCTCATCCGCCATTGGAACGGGGAGGGCGCGTCCCTGGCGTTCGCGAGGCCGGTCATGATGTATTCGACGGCCCGCCGCTTCTTCGAATCAATCGACGTCAAGACGGCTAAGCTCGAGACGATCGCTGGTGAGAGACCAGGTCTCTGGCTCTACATCCACGGACCGACCCACCATTGGGCGATATCGGCCGAGCGGGAAGCCGGCCGGCTCCTCCCCGCGGCCGAAGCCTTCAGCACGGTCCGGGCGTTGCTCGAGGGCTCCTTCGATTCCTATCCAGCCAAGCGTCTCGCTGCTGCGTGGGAGGCCGCCATCTATCCCGACCACGGCTGGGGCGGGAAAGAGGGCCAAGTCACCGACCGGCTTTTTCGCAAGAAATACGAGTTCGCTCAGGACGAAGGCCGGGCCGTGCTCGATGACGCCCTGACCGCGATCGCGACCCGGGTCAAAGCCCCGCCGGAAAAAGGGATCCCTCTCATCGTCTTCAACACGTTATCCTGGTCAAGGACGGACCCGGTGACGGCGCTCGTCGCGCCGCGGACCGCCGCTTTCCGCCTCGTCGACGCGGCGGGCGCGGATGTCCCCTATCAGCGGCTCCCGTCGGAGAATCCGGCCTCGCCCGGCACGATCCTTCTCGAGTTCATCGCCCGGGACGTCCCTGCCCTCGGCTACAAGACCTTTTATCTAGTCGAGGCCGCCGGACCGACCAAGAAAGGGCCCGATCCGGCGGAGGAGGCGTTCGCGCTTCTCGAGAATGATTTCTATAGCATCAAGCTGGGCCGAGGCGGGATCGAGGTTCTTTATGACAAGGAACTCCATCGCAACGTCCTGGATACGGAGAAGTTCCTCGGCTTCGAGGTCTTCACGATGCAGTCCGTAGGCAACGGGGCCGGCGAATTCGGCCGGGTCCAGCAGCCGACGATGGAGGGCTTCGACAAGATCAGCCTCCACGATCCCCGATGGCGGCTTGTCGATGAGGAGTCAGATCCGTTTAAAACCGTCCTCCTTCTCGAACAGGCTCTCTCCAATTGCAGGGTCCGTGAAAAGCTCATCGTCTACCACGGCGTCAAGCGCATCGACTGCGAGGTCTCACTCCTAGGCTGGGATGGCGATCCCTACCGCGAGTTCCGTCTGGCCGTCCCGGTCGCCGCGGAAAAGGGCCGGATCGCCTACGAGATCCCGCTCGGGGTTCTCGAGGTCGGCTCGGGCGAGGCCAAAGGTACCGGAGGACCAGCCTACGGGAATCTCGTCTACGACGAGGAGTTGTCCGACATCCGGCCGCGTGAGGTCCAGAACTTCCTCTACGCCGGTGACGACCGGATGGGCGTTACTCTTACAACGAGCGTCGCCGTCAACGACTACAAGGACCCGACGGACGCGCCCGTCCCCTACCCCGTGCTCCAGCCCATCCTCCTCGCTTCGCGGCGGAGCTGTCATGGCGAAGGGAACTGGTACCTTCAGGAGGGCGACCACCACTACCGTTTCTCGCTGACCAGCCACGCCGCAGGCTGGAGGAATGGCTGGCGGGCCGGCATCGCGGCCGGGAGCCCGCTCATCGCCGTCTTGGCCGTCGCCACTCCATCGGGGAGAGACCTGCCCGAATCGAAGAGCTTTCTGCCCTACACCGCTTCGAACCTCGTCCTCTCGACAATGAAGAAGGCCGAGGACGGCGACACCGTCATCCTCAGGGTCTACGATATCGAAGGAAAAAATACGGAAGCAGCGGTCGAGCTATTCGCTTCGGTGAAAAGGGCGGAACGGACGAACCTCATCGAAGAAGAAGGCGTCGAGCTCAAGCCCCGGAAAGGACGGCTCATCCTTCCGGTCGGCCATCACGCCGTCGAGACCCTCAAGCTCTTCCCGGATTGGACAAGAAAATAGCGTTCCTCTCCCGATCTAGGGGAAATCCGTCGTGAGGCGGCGATGGATGTCACCCTGAAGACCCCCGTAGCGGAAGGGGACCCGCCGAAGGCGGGGGAACCGCCGGGACTGGTTCCCGGGGGGCCGGGGGGCTAAGGGCGATATCCTGAGCAAAGCCGAATAGAGGATTTCCCCAATACTGGGAGATGGACTCATAATGATGGGCCGGCGGCGGTACGCGTCAGTCCTCGAAGACGCGGGTGAGTTCGAAGACGACGGGGTTTTCCGCGTCGGGACAGGGGTGGGTCAGGACGTTAGGGTCCTTGGCCCAGGGGAAGCTGGCGTTGAACATCATGGCGAAGACCTTGGGCAGCATGCTGTACATGGCGTGGATGCAGATGTGCCCGTCGACCCCGCGGTCGGTGAACCGGACGACGTCACCCACCTTGTGACCGAGCTCGCACGTCCCTTTGGCGCTGATCACCTTGGCCC